>JBEEFQ010000021.1:0-3094 GCA_041166245.1 Actinomycetota bacterium
CTCGGCACACAGGTCGGCGCGCACCAGTTCGTCGCCCGAGGTGGCGACGTAGCCCTCGTTAAACACGAGGTAGACAACCGCGAGCACCGGCTCGAGCCGGCTGGGCAGTTCGGCGTCGCCCGGGACCCGATACGGGATGTTGGCGTCGCGGATCTTGCCCTTGGCCCGCACCAGGCGCTGGGCCATGGTCGTCTCCGATGTCAAGAACGACCGGGCGATCTCGTGGGTCTGCAGCCCGGCGATGAGGCGGAGCGTCAACGCGACCTGGGCGTTGGGAGCCAGCGCAGGGTGGCAGCAGGTGAAGATCAGGCGCAGCTGGTCATCGCGCACGGGTCCCACCTCCTCGGGCTCGTCCTGGACTCGCACGAGAGCGGCCTCGGCGTGGCGGTCGTTGCGCTTGGCCTCGCGGCGGAGCCGGTCCACGGCCCGGTTTCGGGCCGTCGTGATGATCCAGCCGGCAGGACTGGGCGGGACCCCGGTCTCCGGCCACTTCTGCAGGGCGACGACGAAGGCCTCCTGGACCGCCTCCTCGGCGACGTCGATGTCACCGAAGACGCGGGCCAGGGAGGCCACTGCTCGTCCCGACTCATGCCGGAAGACCTCTGCGATCTCGGACCGGTCCGCCAGTGCTCAGCCCTCGGGCTCGTCCTGGAAGGGCCGCACCTCGACGGCGCCCTTGCAGGCCACCGTGGCCTTCGACGCCCACGCCAGGGCGGCGTCGAGATCTTCGGCGTTGATCACCCAGAACCCACCCAGGTGCTCCTTGGCCTCGAGGTACGGGCCGTCGGTCATCGTGATGTCGCCGGCCTGGTCCTTGACGACCGTGGCGGTCGACGGGGGGTTGAGCCCGCCGCCGAACACCCATACTCCCTTGGCCTGCATCTCGGCATTGAGCTCTTCGACGGCCTTGAACGCCTCCTGCATGTCCTCGTCGGAGACGTAGGGCGAGTCCTCGCCGCCGTGCACCGCCAACATGTACTGCTTCATGGTCTTCCCTCCTTGTCGGCGGGCACCTTGCCAGCCTCTCGCCCCCTACACGAACTCGCCCCGCCCCAATCGACACCCACCCGAAGATTTTCTGCCCCTTCCGGCTACGTTCCGTGGGCGTGGAGCTCGAGTTCACCGGGGACCAGGAGGAGTTGCGATCGTCGGTGCGCGCCGTGCTGGCGCGGGAGTGCCCGATCTCCCTCGTGCGCGAGGTGGTCGAGAAGGGGACGACGCCCGACGGCCTCTGGGCCCGAATGGTGGAGCTGGACTGGCCCGCACTCACGATCAGCGAGGCCCACGGCGGCATCGGCCTCGGCTTCGTCGAGCTCACGGTCGTGCTCGAAGAGCTCGGCCACGTCGTCGCGCCCGGGCCGTTGACCGCGACGGCCGCCCTGTTCGCCCCCGCCGTGCGGGAATGCGGCAGCGACGAGCAGGCGGCCAGGTTCCTCGGCGGCGTGGCTGCCGGGTCGATCACCGGCACGCTGGCCTTCGCCGGCGAGCCCGCCGTCGAAGCCGACAGTGTCGACGAGGTGGTCGTCACCGACGGCGAGCGGGTCGTCGTTGTACCGCGAGACCAGCTCCAGGTGAAGCCCATCGAGGCGTTCGACAAGTCACGCCGGCTGGGCCGGGTGGAGGTGCACGGCGACGTCGAGCGCAGCCGCGTGCTCGAACGCCCCGAGCGGCTGGCGCGCGCCGTGGAGGAGGCCACCACCGCGCTGGCCGTCGAGACAGTCGGCACGTGCCAGACCATCTTCGACACCGCCCTCGAGTACGCCAAGCAGCGCGAGCAGTTCGGCGTGCCCATCGGCTCCTTCCAGGCCATCAAGCACAAGTTCGCCGACATGTACGTCGCCCTCGAACGAGCGCGGGCCACCGCCTACTTCGCCGCCGTCACCATCGCCGAGGACGATGAGCGGCGCACCGTCGCCACCTCCATGGCCAAGGCTGCGGTCGGTGACGCACAGCGGCTCATCGCCCAGGAGGGCATCCAGATCATGGGCGGCATCGGCTACACGTGGGAGCACGACATGCACCTCTACGTGAAGCGGGCCAAGTCCGGCGACGCGCTCTTCGGCACCGCCGCCGATCACCGCGCCCGCATCGCGGACCACCTCGGCGTCTGATCCGCCCCCCGCGAGCGCAGCTTGCCAGCGAGCAAGTGTCGGAGACGCGAAAGGGCCCCGGCCGCCGGCCGGGGCTCTCTCAGATCGAACTGATCAGGCGGTGCCTAGCTCCACTTCCCGCCAGCGCCGACGACCTCGATCAGTGCCAGGAACGTGGCAGAGGTGAGGAACCACTTGTTACGGGCGATGCTGCGGATCTTCGACATTTCAGTCCCCTTTGTAGGTTTCGCCTATATAGGGAGGCCCTCCAGCCTCACCCCCCACTACGGCGTAGGGGTCTCGGCGTTACGCATCACGGGGAGAAATCTTTCCGGCACTATCCGTGACCGACAGATTTGATGCGTACCGAGAGTGACGCCCAGCACGATCAGGACATCGCCGACAGAGAAGACATTGCTCACCGGCCACGACTCCGGCAGCGCGAAGCGGTCGCCCAGCACCGCAAGTCGCGCATCGTCGACGGGTTGGGAGTTCTGGAACTCGCCGGCGCGGCGCTCGATGCCCGCCCGCCGCATGGCGGCAGGGTCGGCGGGCATCACACCGTGGTTGGCGGCGATGACCGCGAAGTTCAGAAACGCGCCGATGGCGATCAGCCACAGCCCGGGCACGCGCACGTTGGCGGCGAGGAAACCGAAGACGAGCAGGTAGGACGCGAGGTGCACTGCTTCCTTCACGCCCTCGTTGCCCTCGGGGACGAGCGAGATGATGACGATCTGCACGAGCAGGGCCGCCAGCAGCACCGGCACACCGCGGAACTGCAGCCCGCCCAGTCGCGTGAGCTTGCCGCCGGCGATGACAACCGACGCGGCCGCCACGAGGAAACCCGCCAGCATCAACACGGGGGCGAGCCTAGAAGGCTATGGCGCGCTCCACTGGCGTGGATGCGGTGCCCAGATGCGCTCCAACTCGGGCAGCGCGACCTCGAGCTCGTCGGCCGGCAGCGGCCGGCTGAGGAGGTAGCCCTGGAGGTAGTCGCAGCCGAG
>JBEEFQ010000022.1:0-7273 GCA_041166245.1 Actinomycetota bacterium
CGAGGGCGGCACCGGCTTCACCACCATCGAGCTCAAGTCCAACTTCCTCGGCACCGCGCTCGAAGGCGCCATCGCATGCGAAGCGTCGATGGTGCACGGGGGCCGCACCACCCAGGTCTGGGACGCCACCGTCACCAACGAGGAGACGGGCAGGACCATCGCCCTGTTCCGCTGCACCCAGATGGTCCTCTACCCCCGCTGACTCGAACCGGGCCGTAAAACCGGCCGGGTTCCGACCGGATTTACGGCCGGGTTCGCTTGGGCTTCTCGAAACCCATGACCAACTCGATGAGGGTGCGGACGCCGAAGCCGGTCGATCCCTTCCGGATGTAGCCGTCGTCCTCGTCGGAGCGTGAGGTGGCGGCCACGTCGAGATGGGCCCAGGGCACACCGTCGACGAACTCGCGCAGGAACAGCCCGGCGATGATGGTGCCGGCCCCGCCCTTGCCGATGTTCTTCATGTCGGCGATGTCGGAGTCGATGTCCTTGCGATAGTCGTCCGGTAGCGGCAGGGTCCAGAACCGCTCCCCCGCCCGCTCGGCCGCGGCGTGCACCTGGGCGAGGAACCCGTCGTCGTTGCCCATCACGGGGGCGATCTTCTTGCCGAGGGCGACGGAGGCCGCGCCTGTGAGGGTGGCGATGTCGACGATGGCGTCGGGCCCGGCCTCCGACGCGAGCGAGAGCCCGTCGGCGAGGACGAGACGGCCCTCGGCGTCGGTGTTGAGCACTTCCATCGTCTTGCCGTTGCGCGCCCGCAGCACGTCACCCGGTTTGATGGCGCCGCCGCCCGGCATGTTCTCGGTGATCGGCGCGATGCCCACGACCTTGGTCTTGCAGCCCATGGCCGCGAGCACCGACATGGTGGCGATGACGTCGGCCGCGCCGCTCATGTCCGTCTTCATCGTCATCATGCCGTCGGCCGTCTTGATGGACAGACCCCCGGAGTCGAAGGTGATCCCCTTGCCAACGAGCACAACCGTCCCCCGCGACCGGCCCGGCGGCTCGTAGACGAGCTCCACGAGGCGGGGAGGCTGCTCGGACCCGCGGGAGACGCCGAGCAGTCCGCCGAGCCGCTCGTTGGCGATGGCGACCTCGTCCAGCACCGTCACCTGCAGGCCGCCGCGCTCGGCCACGTCCACCGCCAGGTCGGCGAGCTTGGTCGGCGTCAATGACCCCGCGGGCTCGTTGGCCAGGTCGCGTGCCAGGGCCACGGCCTCGGCGACTCGGGCGCCGCGGTCGACCGCGGTCTGCAGACGCGCACCGCCGGGACCAACCACCGTGAGGCGTTCGAGCGACGGGGGGGCCTGCTCGGACTTGAAGGCGGTGTAGCGGTAGCCGGCGAGCTTGGCCCCCTCGGCCGCGGCCTGGCCCGCACCGGGGCCGTCGTTGCCAATGGGCAGCACCAGGGCCGCCGTTGCTGCCTTTCCCGTGGTGCGCACCAGGGCGGCGGCCGCCCGGCGCACTGTTTCCGGGCTCGCGCCATTGGCATCGCCCAGCCCGAGGGCGATCACGGTGGTGCCGTCGTCGACGAGAAGGGCCTGGGCCTCGCCCAGTCGTCCGTCGAAGCCGCGCCGTTCGAGGAACGCCATGTCGATCTCGACGTCGGCGTCGGCCGCGGCCCGCCGGCCCGCGAACACCGGGATGCCGATCACCTCGACGTCGGTCGGGATGGCACGTGAGCTGGTGACGTCGAGAGGCAAGGTCAATCCTTCTGTTGGTCGGAACGTGCGGGAAGCGACCCGCCCTCCTGCCACCGGGCCATGGTCCAGAGGAGGTCGGAGAGCCGGTTGAGGTACGGGACCACCTGTGACCCGAGCGGGGCGACGCCGAGGGCCCGGCGCTCGGCCCGCCGCACCACGGTGCGGGCCACGTCGAGGGCGGCGGCGCTCGGCGTCTGGCCGGGCACGACGAACTCGGCGGGGAGGTCGAAGCGGGCCTTGAAGTCGTCGATCAGGGCCTCGAGCTCAGCGACCCGCTCAGAGGGAAGCACGCCTGCGGTGCCGAGCTTGGCTCGGTTGGACTCGTCGGTCGCCAGCTCGGCCATGACCGTCCAGAGGTCGCGCTCCAGGGCGACGAGCAACCCGTCGAGCTCCGAGCCCGGCTCGGCGCCGGCCCGGGCCACGCCCAGCATGGCCTGGGCCTCGTCCACGGTGCCGTAGGCCTCGACCCGTGCGTCATCCTTCTGGACCCGCCCGCCGAAGTACAGGCCGGTCGATCCGTCGTCACCCGTGCGGGTGTAGATCCGGGGCTTCGCCATATGCAATCGGGGAATCTACAGAGGGTCGGTAGCCTTGGGGCCGTGCAGAGCGACTTCCTGGAGGCCGTACACAACCGCGTCGTCGTCTACGACGGCGCCACCGGCACCAACCTCCAGCTCCGAGAACTGACCCTCGAGGACTACGGCAGCGCCACCCTGGAGGGCTGCCCCGAGGTCCTGTGCGACACCCGACCCGACGTGATCGCCGACCTCCACCGGTCGTTCTTCGAGGTCGGATCCGATGTGGTCGAGACCGACAGCTTCGGCGTCATGCCCTGGGTGCTGGTCGAGTACGGCATCCCCGAGCGCTGCCACGAGCTGGCGGTGAAGTCGGCCCAGATCGCCCGCGAGGTGGCCGACTCCTTCGGCCCCGGCAAGTGGGTGGCGGGCTCGCTCGGGCCGGGAACCAAGATCGCGTCGCTGGGCCAGATCGGCTTCGAGGAGATGCGCGACGGCTACCAGCTGTCAGCGCACGGCCTGCTCGAGGGCGGCGTCGACCTCTTCATCATCGAGACGGTGCAGGACCTGCTCCAGGCCAAGGCCGCCATCATCGGCTGCCGCCGGGCGATGGCGGAGCTCGGCCGCGAGGTCCCCATTCAGCTCCAGGTCACCATCGAGACCAACGGTCGCATGCTGCTCGGCACCGAGATCGGCGCGGCGTGGACCGCGCTGGGCGCCCTCAAGCCCGACGTGTTCGGCCTCAACTGCGCCACCGGCCCCCGCGAGATGTGGGAGCACCTGCGCCACCTGTCCCAGCACAGCTCGGCGCCCATCTCGGTGCTGCCCAACGCCGGCCTGCCCAGCGTGGTCGACGGCAAGATGCACTACGACCTGACGCCCGACGAGCTGGCCGAGTTCCACGCCCGGTTCATCACCGAGCTCGGCGTGTCGGTGGTCGGCGGGTGCTGCGGCACCACGCCCGAGCACCTGCGGCGCGTCGTCGAGGTGTGCGGGCCGCTCGCGCCTGCCACCCGCAACGTCGAGGAGGAGCCGGGCGCCACGTCGATCTACAGCCCCGTCCCCTTCGACCAGGACACGTCGTTCCTCGTCATCGGTGAGCGCACCAACGCCAATGGCTCCAGGAAGTTCCGCGACCTCATGCTCGAGCAGGACTGGGACGGTTGCCTGCAGGTCGCGCGCGACCAGGTGAAGGAAGGCGCCCACGTGCTCGACGTGTGTGTCGACTATGTGGGCCGCGACGGGCGGGCCGACATGGACGAGCTCGCGCAGCGCCTGGCGACGCAGTCCACCGCGCCCCTGGTGCTCGACTCCACCGAGCCGCCGGTGCTCGAGGCGGGCCTGCAGCGCCTGGGCGGCCGGGCCATCCTCAACTCGGCCAACCTCGAGGAGGGCGAGGACGAAGGCAAGCGCTTCGACCGCGTCATGTCGCTGGCACGGGAGTACGGCGCCGCCGTCATCTGCCTCCTCATCGACGAGGTGGGTCAGGCCCGCGACGTCGAGTGGAAGATGCGCGTCGCCCACCGCATCCACGACCTGGCCGTCGAGAAGTACGGCCTCTCGCCGTCGGACCTCATCTTCGACACCCTCACCTTCCCGCTGTCCACGGGCGACGACGACCTGCGCAAAGACGGCATCGCCAGCATCGAGGCCATCCGCCGCATCAAGGAAGAGCTGCCCGGCGTCTACACCGTGCTCGGCGTCTCCAACATCTCCTTCGGGCTCAAGCCCGCGGCGCGCCATGCGTTGAACTCGGTGTTCCTGCACGAAGCTGTGCAGGCCGGCCTCGACAGCGCCATCGTGCACGCGGCCCGCATCATCCCGTTGAACCGCATGGACGATCGCCAGCGCGAGGTGTGCCTCGACCTCGTCTACGACCGCCGCCGCGACGGCTACGACCCACTGCAGGAGCTGCTGGCCATCTTCGAGGACGTGAGCGCGGGCGACGTCGTGCGCGAGGACCGCAGCGGCTGGCCCGTCGAGGAGCGGCTCAAGCACCGCATCATCGACGGCGAGCGCGACGGCCTCGAAGCCGACCTCGACGAGGCCCTGCAGTCCCACACTGCGCTGCAGATCGTCAACGACGTGCTCCTCGGCGGGATGAAGGTCGTCGGCGACCTGTTCGCCTCAGGCGAGATGCAGCTGCCGTTCGTGCTGCAGTCGGCCGAGGCCATGAAGGCGTCCGTCGCCTACCTCGAGCCACACATGGAGAAGAGTGACGACGGCGGCAAGGGCCGCATGGTCATCGGCACCGTCAAGGGCGACGTGCACGACATCGGCAAGAACCTGGTCGACATCATCCTCACCAACAACGGCTACGAGGTGCACAACGTCGGCATCAAGGTCGCCATCTCTGACCTCATCGAGAAGGCCCAGGAGGTCAAGGCCGACGCCATCGGCATGAGCGGCCTGCTCGTGAAGAGCACGCTGATCATGCGCGACAACCTCGAGGAGTTGAACGAGCGCGGCCTGTCCGACATCCCTGTGCTGCTCGGTGGTGCAGCGCTGACCCGCACCTACGTCGAACGCGATCTGCGCCAGGTGTACGACGGCCGGCTGTTCTACGGCAAGGACGCCTTCGAGGGCCTGCGCACCATGGACAAGCTGATGCAGCTCAAGCGGGGCCCCGGGCTCGACAGTGACCCCGACTTCGGTATCGCCCTCGGCGGCCGGGACCTGCCGCCGCGTGCGATCAAGCCCGAGGTCGACCCCGCATCGCTGCCGTCGCGCTCGCCCGAGGTCGCGGCCGACAACGAGGTCATGATCCCGCCGTTCGTCGGCTCGCGCGTCGTGCGGGGCATCTCCCTCGACGACATCGCCGCCTTCATCAACGAGACGGCGCTGTTCCGCAACCAGTGGGGCTACCGGCCCGAGAAGGGCGAGAACGACGAGGACTTCAAGACCCGCGTCCGGCCCATCCTCCGCGAGCGCCTCGACTGGGCCAAGCAGGAGGGCGTGCTCGTCCCCCAGGTCGTGTACGGCTACTTCCCGGCCAACGCCGACGGCAACGACGTGGTGATCTGGAAGGACGAGACCCGCACGGCGGAGTGGATGCGCTTCCCGTTCCCGCGCCAGCAGAAGGCGCCCTTCATGTCCATCGCCGACTTCTTCCGGCCCGTCACATCGGACGAGATCGACTACGCCGGATTCCACATCGTCACCATGGGCGACAAGATCAGCCAGGCGGCCAACGAGCTGCGCGCCGACGACAAGTACCACGAGTACCTCCTGACTCACGGCCTCGGCGTGGAGATGGCCGAGGCCCTGGCCGAGCTGTGGCACCGGCGCATCCGCGAGGAGTGGGGCTTCGTCGGCGAGGACGCGCCCGCCCTCACCGGCCTGTTCCGCCAGCACTACCGCGGCGGCCGCTACTCGTGGGGCTACCCGGCGTGCCCCGACCTCGAGGACAACGTCAAGGTGGCCGAGCTGCTCGAGGCCGACCGCATCGGTGTCGAGGTGAGCGAGGAGTCCTCGTTCCAGTACCACCCCGAGCAGACCACTTCGGCCATCATCTGCCACCACCCCCAGGCCAAGTACTTCGTCGCCTAAGCGAGCACCGCTCTCGCCACGAGGTCGGTGCCGAAGCCGGTGAGGATGGCGAGGTAGAGCAGGCCGGTGGCGGCCATCACGGCCGAGTAGGAGCGCTCCTTGAGGGCGGCGCGGGTCACGACGCAGAGGATGATCGTCGTGACCACGCACGCCAGCCAGAACCAGCCGAGCGTGCCGTTCCATCCGTCATCGACAGAGCCCGACAGCACCGAGAGCATGCCGGTGGGCCACACCAGGGCGGCGACCTCGAACGGCCAGATCCACATGGTCCAGCGCACGAGCTCGTTGAGCGGCTCGCGGGTGAGGCCGGGCTGCACCAGGTACCAGTGGCCGAGCAGCATGGCGTCGCTCACCGAGCCGAGGAAAGCGGCGCCGACGAGGGTGCGGACGACAGCGAGCAGATCCGGCCCGCCCGCGGCGACGCCGGCCGCGATCAGACCGATGGCACCGGCGACGGGCGCGATGGTGTCGAGCGCGGGCGGGAACTCCGCGACCGCCTCGTCCTGCTCGGACGCAGCCCGGTCGATGCCTGTCATGGCGGCAACGCGCGCGGTGCGGTGCTCCTCGCGCGCCCGCTCGCCGGCCACACCGGCCCGGCGACGCAAGATCGAGACGGCGAGAGCGGCGAACGTCGCCAGCGCCGTCAGGACCGATCCCGCCTCCCGCACGGGCACCGGATCGCCGACCCCGAGACCGGCGGCGAGAGCGCCCAGTGCCATGACGCCGTAGACACCCCGCAGCAGCCAGCCGTACCCGATGCCGACCTGCCGCCGGCGCGACGTGACCCACAGGAAGACCAGGCCGCCCGTCGCCCATTGCAGGAGCACGGTCGCGGCGTCGAGGCGAATCACACAGCCGGACGGTAGCGGGCAGACTCGACGGCATGGCTTCTTGGCGAGACGTGACGGCGGCCGCTCCCGACCTGGCGGCAGAGGTGCGATCGAGGTTCGAGGCGACCGGGCTCGGGCTGCTGGCGACCATCAAGAAGGACGGCGGCCCCCGCATCAGCGGCATCGAACCGTTCTTCACCGACGACGAGCTGTGGCTGGGCTCCATGCCCGACTCGCGCAAGGCGGCCGACCTTGGCCGCGACCCACGACTGGCACTCCACAGCGCCACCGAGGACAAGGACGTGAAACAGGGCGACGCGAAGGTGAACGGACGGGCCGTCCTCGTGGAGGACGAGGAGACGTTCGAGGCGTTCAGGACCGCGTTCCGCGAGCGCCACGGCGGGGTGCCCGATGGCCCGTTCCCGCTGTTCCGGGTGGACGTGACCGATGTCTCGATCCTCCGCCCCGCAGGCGACCACCTCGACATCCGCTGGTGGAACGAGCGGGAGGGCGCCCGGCAGGTCGACAGGTACTGAGCCGGCCCTGGGCGCCCCTACCATCGGTCGATGGCCAAGAGCCCCAGCCCCTTCGCCGTGCGCCACATCGAACTGCACGGTCACGACGTGACCTACCGCATGGCGGGAGAAGGCCCGGCCGTCGTGCTCGTGCACGGACTGGC
>JBEEFQ010000023.1:0-5891 GCA_041166245.1 Actinomycetota bacterium
CGCTTGCCGGACGTCATGAGCTGCAGGTAGTCGATGACCAGCAGGCCGAGGTCGCTCTTCTTCTTGATGCGGCGGGCCTTGGACCGGATCTCCGGCATCGTCATGTTGGGCGAGTCGTCGATGATGATCGGCGCCCCCTGCACGCGAGGCATGACGGCGCCGATGGCGTCCCACTCGGGGTCGGTCATGCCGCCGCCGCGCATGTGGTGGATGGCCACCTTGGCCTCGGCCGAGAGCAGGCGCATGGCGATCTCGGCGCCGGTCATCTCCAGCGAGAAGATCGCCGACGGGACGCCCTGCTTGATCGACGCCGCGCGGCAGAAGTCGAGGCCGAGCGTGGACTTGCCGACGCCGGGTCGGGCGGCGACGACGATCATCTGGCCAGGACGGAAGCCGGTGGTGAGCCGGTCGAGCTCGGGGAAGCCCGACCCGAGGCCGGCGATGTCGCCACGGCCCTGGTGGTAGTCGATCTCCTGGATCGTGTGGTCCATGAGCTCGGCAACGGTGTGGTAGTCGTCGCTGCCGCTCGCCCCGTCGACGTCGAGGACCTCCCTCTGGGCCCGGTCGACGACATCGGCGATCTCGCCCTGCTCGGCCCAGCCGAAGCTGGCGATGCGGTCGCCGACCTGGATGAGGCGACGCAGGATCGCCTTCTCGCGCACGATCTCGGCGTAGAAGTCGACGCTCGCCGTCACCGGGACTCCCGCGACCAGCGTGTGCAGGTAGGGCGCTCCGCCCACCCGGCCGAGCTCGCCCCGACGCGTCAGCTCGGCGCCGACGGTGATGGCGTCGGCGGGCTCGCCACGGTTGGCGAGGTCGACGATCGTGTCGAAGAGCAGCTCGTGGATGGGCCGGTAGAAGTCGCGGCCTTGCAGGACGTCGGCCGCCGGGTCGATGGCCTCCTTGGACAGCAGCATGGCGCCGAGCACGCTCTGCTCGGCGGCGACGTCTTGCGGTGGAACTCGTGCGCCGGACGCCTCGTCGGCGCCCGGACCCGCCGCGTAGAGATCCGCCACACTCACCGCACCCGCACTCCTTTGCACATCGACCACGCTAGGTGTCGGTTCGGACAGCCCAGGCATCACGCACCCGACACCGCGCCCCGGCGCTGGTTACCGACGCGTCACACTAGGCCGGGTGGGACGACGCATGAAAGGCCGCGGCTCACAAGGGGTGTGCACAACACTGCGGACGCTGTGGAAATCGCCGCCGACGATGTGCACAGCCGGTGGATGGGCGTGTGGACGAAACCCCAACTTGGTGGTGGGCGTGCCCGTTGACCTGCGGATACACGCTGCACACCGTGTGGAACGAAGAAAGATTTTGGCCCACCTAGTCCTTTGTGACTATGGATGACTAGGCCGACGGACGACATGTCGACATGCGTGGGGGTTTCGCGTATCCACAGGCTGCGAGCCGCGCGATGAGGGGCTTCGACGACCTCGATCGACGCATCCTGGCGGTGGCCGCGCCGGCGTTCGTCGCGCTCGTCACCGAACCGCTGATGTTGCTGGCGGACACGGCGATCATCGGCCACCTCGGCACCACCGAGCTGGGCGGACTGGCCGCCGCATCGGTGGTGCTCACGACCGTCGTGGGCCTCTGCGTGTTCCTCGCCTACGGCAGCACCGCCGCCGTCGCCCGGCGGCACGGCGCGGGACTGGAGGCCGAGGCGTACGGTCTTGCGGTCGGCGGACTGTGGCTGGCCCTCGGCCTCGGGATCGTGCTGGGGCTCGGCACCGCGGTGACGTCGGACGTGCTCAGCCGGTCGTTGTCCAGCTCCGACGCGGTTGCCGCCCAGGCCGACCGCTATCTGCTGATCTCGGCCGCAGCGGTGCCGTCGATGCTGGTCGTGCTCGCCGCGACGGGAGCGCTGCGCGGGGTGCTCGACCTGCGGACGCCCCTGCTCGTCGCTGCTGTGGCGAACGTCCTGAACGTCGTGCTCAACCTGGTGCTGGTCTACGGGTTCGACCTCGGCATCGGTGGGGCGGCCACCGGCACCGTGATCGCCCAGTGGGTGGCTGCGGTCTGGCTTGGCGCGGTCGTCGTGCGTCGCGCCAGGGCTGCGCACGCGTCGATCCGCCCGCGCGTGGGGGCCGTCGTCCACGCTGGCCGCGACGGCATGCCGCTGCTCGTGCGCACCGCGACGTTGCGGGCCTCGCTCGTGCTCGCCACCGCAGTTGCTGCCGACCTGGGCGACGTGCCGCTGGCGGCCCAGCAGGTCGCGACGTCGGTCGTGACGTTCCTGTCGTTCGGGCTCGACGCGGTCGCGATCGCGGGGCAAGCCCTCACCGGCCGCACCCTCGGCGCCGGGGACGCCCCGGGCACACGGGTACTCACCCGGCGCATGGTCGCCTGGGGCATCGGGACCGGCCTGGTCGCGGCCGTGGCCCTTGCGGCCGGGTCGCCGCTGCTGGCCCGCCTGTTCACGCCCGACCCGGCGGTGCAGGACGCCTTGGTGCCGGCCCTGCTCGTGGTCGCGCTGATCCAGCCGCTGTCCGGCGTCGTCTTCGTGCTCGACGGTGTGCTGATCGGCGCCGGCGACGGCCCCTATCTCGCCTGGGCGGGCCTCGTCGTGCTGGCTGTGTACGCACCGTTCGCGCTGGCCGTCGGTGCGCTCGACGCGTCCTTCACCTGGCTCTGGGCGGCATACGGGGCGTTCATCGCGGCACGGTTGGTGACCCTGTGGCTGCGACAACGGGGCGACCGCTGGATGGTTCTCGGCGCCTAGGGTGGAAACGTGGAGACCGTGGAGTACGCACCCGGCCGCGCGGTTGACGTCCACGCCGGTTCGGGCGCCGAGCATGTGCTGCTGTGGCACGGGCGCGGCCCGAACGAGCGGGGTGTGCTGGCGACGCTTGCCGCACTGGTCACCGAGCGCGGCCCCACGGTGGTCGTCCCTGACTGGAACTCAGAGGCCGAGGACGGTGGCCGGGCCGACCTGCTTCGATCGCTCCGGTTCACGCGCGACATCGTCGAGGCAGCGGGTCACCACCCGGACTCGGTCGTGCTCGTCGGCTGGTCGCTGGGCGGCACGGCCGCGGCCGGCCTCACCATCCACGCCCGACGCCTGGGTGTCGGCGTCGCGCGCACGGTGTGCCTGGCCGGCGGGTTCGTCGCGCCCGACCCCATCTCCGGCGACGTGCTCAACGGGCGCCTGCCGACGACTCCCGACCCGTCGCCGTTCACGCTGATCCACGGGATCGCCGACGACATCGCGCCGGTGGCGATGTCCCGGGCCTTCGCGCAGGTCCTCGAGCAGTCGCAGTGGCCCGTCGAGCTGCTCGAGCTGCCGACCGAGCACTTCGGGATCGTCGGCGCGGCCTACGACGCCGCGCACGACACCTGCCATCCGGCGACGGACGAGACCACCCTGGCCCTGGTCGCCGGGGTCGCCGACCTCATCTCCGGCTGTTGACCGACGATCACTTCCTCGCGCGGAACCCCACCGTCGTGAAGTCGGGCTGCTCGAACGCGGCTGCACCGTAGTTGACCAGCCCGGGACGCACCACCACGACGTCGGGGAGCACGCTCAGCGGGACCACGACGGCCTGGCGCATCAGTCTCGCGTCGAGGTCGTGGATGAGGTCGGCACGCGTGTCGTCGTCGAGGGCTGCGGCTGCGTCGTTCCAGAAGCCGTTCAGCTTCTTGGCGGTCACGCCGGTGAAGTTCTGCGGGGAGTCGATCGGGCGGAAGCGTCGCTCCGCGGCCTCGACCGGGAATGGTGACGCCGGCCAGGTGAACGTGACGAGGTCGAAGTCGAGCGGTACGACCCGGTCGCGGAAGAAGCGCGACGCCTTCACCGTGGGCGTCTTGACGGTGATGCCCACCGCCTTCAGGTCGCCCGCGATGGCCTTGACCCGTGCATCGCTGGTGGGGGTGTCCGAGGGAACCGGGAGCGTGAGGGTGAGCGGCCTGCCCTTGCGGGTCGCCTTGCCGTCCACCTCTCGATAGCCGGCCTTCTCCAGCAGCGCGCGGGCCTCGTCCCGTCCCGACGCGAGCTCCCGGGCGGCGACGTCGCGGTAGCCGCGCTGTCCGGGCACGAGCAGCAGGCTGCCTGCCGTGCGCCCCGGCGCACCGACACCCTTGCCGGCCATCGACGCGAGCGCATCGCGCTCGATCGCGGCGGCGACCGCGCGCCGCACGCCGACGTCCTTCAGTGGTCCGCGACCGCCGTTGAGGGTGAGATGCGACCACGTACCGCCCGCCGCCCGCTGCACCGTGCCCGCGTCGGCGACCTCGTCGTAGGTGGTGCCGTCGACCGACACAGCGTCGAGCTCGTCGGCGGCGAACGCCTTGGCCTGCACGGACGGGTCGGCGATGCGCCACACCACCTGTTCCAGCCGCGGCTTGTGACCCCACCAGCGCGGGTTGCGCTCCTCGGTGATGGTGCCGGTCTTCTGGTCGACCGACGCCACGACGAACGGTCCGTTGGACGGCACCGCCTTGGCACGGAAGCCACGGTTGAACGCCTTGGGCTTCGTCGAGAGGTCGGCCGGGAGACGCGGATAGATGTAGCGCGGCCAGTCGGACCGCGGCGTGCTGAACGTGACCGTGTACTCGAAGCGGTCGTCGCCCCGCTTCACCGAGGCGATGTCGTCGAAGCCGTCGGTGGATGCCACCTCAAGGCCCTTGACGTCGCCGCTCATCGCTCGCTGGAACGCCGTCATGTCCCTGGCGGTGATGGGCGTGCCGTCCTGCCAGACGGCATCGCGGTTGAGTCGCACCCGCACGGTGAGCGGCTTCTTGTCGACGACGTCGACCGAGCGGGCGTAGTCGGCGTCGATCCGCCAGCCGCCGTCGGCGGTGATGCGGACCGGGCTGCCGGTGGTGGGCGCCAGCACCTGCGCGGTGCTCGCTCCCGAGCCGTCGGCCTGCACCGGGTTGAGATTGTCGGGCCACGTGCTGACGGCCAGCCGGAGTCGGCCGCCACTGGCGACGGATCGCGCCTGAGCCCGCGCCCACGCGGTCGTGGGCAGCGCCTCGGACGTGCTCGCCGGCTCGGCCCGCGGTTCGTCGTCGCCGAGCCACCAGTAGCCACCGGCCACCACGATCGCGATGCCGAGCAGCACGACGATCCCCGCGAACGGGGCCGGGATCACCGGCTGGCGCGGGGCGACGTGGCGATGGCTCATGTCAGTTCCGAAACGACGCAGGGCCCAGGGTCACCCCCGAGCCCTGCGTTCGATCGGTACTTACTTGGACGGCACCACGTTGAGGCGCACCGTGGCGCTCACCTCGGGGTGGACGCGCACGGCCACCTCGTGGGCACCCACGGACTTGATCGGGTTTCCGACCTCGATGCGTCGCTTGTCGACCGAGACGCCGACGGACTCCAGCGCATCGGCGATGTCGGACACGGTGACCGCTCCGAAGAGACGGCCGCCCTCGCCGGCGTGCGCGCCGACGTTGATCGGCTCGGCCTCGAGCCGGCCCTTGATCTGCTGGGCGTCTTCGAGGTCGTGCACGGCACGGGCGTCGCGGCCCGCCTTGATGGACTCGACCTGCTTGGCGGCACCCTTGGTCCACCGGATGGCGAACTGGCGGGGCAGCAGGTAGTTGCGGCCGAAGCCGTCTTTGACATCGACGATGTCGCCGGGTTCGCCGAGGTTGGAGACCTCGTGCGTGAGGATGAGCTTCATCTACGTCCTGCTTTCAGCGGGTGCTCGAGGTGTAGGGCAGCAGCGCCATCTCGCGGGCGTTCTTGATGGCCTTGGCGATGAGGCGCTGCTCCTGCACGGTGACACCGGTGACTCGGCGGGCGCGGATCTTGCCGCGGTCCGAGATGAACTTGCGCAGCAGCGCGGTGTCCTTGTAGTCGATGTCGGTGACGCCGGCGGCCGAGAGCGGGTTGCTCTTCTTCTTCGGCTTCCGGATGACTGGCTTGGGCA
>JBEEFQ010000024.1:0-12001 GCA_041166245.1 Actinomycetota bacterium
CGGAATCCGTGGCCTATTTCCTCGAGACGTGGGATAAGGGTGGGACTCGGGGCGAACTATCGGCGGCTGTGGTGGTCGTCGGCGTTTGGGAACCTCGGCGACGGGATCTACCTCGTCGCCCTTCCGCTGCTCGCCCTCGACCTGACCCGCTCGCCAGGGCTCGTCGCAGGAGTCACGTTCGCCGGCAGCGTGCCGTGGCTCTTCTTCGCCCTGCCCGCCGGCGCCTACGCGGACCGCCTCGACCGCCGCCGCACCATGACGACAGTGACCCTCGTGCGGGTGCTGGCCATCGGCGGGCTGGCGCTCGCGGCGTGGGGCGACATGGCGTCGATCCCCCTGCTGTACGCGGTGGCGCTGGTGCTCGGCATCGGCCAGACCTTCTTCGACACTGCGGCCCAGTCGCTCATGCCCGCCCTCGTCGACCGCGACGACCTGAGCACGGCCAACGCCCGCCTGTTCGCCGTCGAGCTGACGATGAACCAGTTCGCAGGACCGCCGGCGGGCGGTGCCCTCGCGGCGCGCAGCATGGGGCTCTCGCTGGGCTCCAGCGCATTGTCCTACCTCCTGGCCGCCATTCCCCTGGCCCGCATGCAGGGCTCGTTCCGGCCAGTGCGCGACACGCCGGCGGGGAAGCTGCGCACCGAGATCGCCGAGGGCCTGCGCTACGTGTGGGGGAACCGGGTGCTGCGCACCTTCGCGCTGCTGCTCGGCGTGATGAACCTCGTATCGACGGCGATGTTCGCCGTCTTCCCGCTGTTCGCGGTCGACCCCGGGCCCATGGGCCTGTCCGAGGCCGGCTTCGGTCTCCTGCTCACGTCGTTGACCGTGGGTGCGCTCGTCGCCACTGCCGTCACCGCCCGGATCGAGAAGCGGGTGGGGCCCGCCCCGGTGCTGGTCGTGGCCGTCGTCTTCATCGGCCTCCCCTTCTTCGTCCCGTACGCCACGCCATCGGTCGCCGCCAACGCCGCGGCCTTCGCGGTCATGTCGGGTGCGGGCGTGGCGTGGAACGTGGTCACCGTGTCGCTGCGCCAACGCATCACGCCCGACCACCTGCTCGGGCGCATGAACGCGACCTACCGGTTGCTCGGATGGGGCGGCATGCCCATCGGCGCCGCGTTGGGCGGCCTCGTCGGTGAGGTGTTCGGCGTGCGCATGGTGTTCCTCCTCGCCGGGCTCGAGTCGCTGCTCCTCGTCCCCGTCGCCGCGCTCGTGCTCACGCCGCGTGCCCTGGCCGAGGCGGAGACGGCCTAAGCCAGGAAGTCGGCCACGCGCCGCCAGGCGTCGGCCGCGTCATCGGACCGGTGAGCGGGGCGAGACGGGTCGTGCACGAAGCCGTGGTCGGCGTCGGGATAGAACGCGATCTCCACGTTGGGTAGAGCCCGCAGCTGCTCGACGGCGTCGGGGGGCGTCCACTTGTCCTGACCACCGAGGACGGCGAGGGTGGGGCACGCCTCGGGCCGGGCCAGGATGTCGAGCGGGTCGCGGCTCGGCGCGGACCAGTGCGGTGGCGGGATGATCATCCCGTAGAACGCCACGGCCTTGTCGTAACGATCCGAGCCCGCAGCACGGAACGTCTGCATGCCGCCCATGCAGAAGCCCATGACCGCGACCCGCTCGCACTTGGTTGCATCGGCCGCGGCAGCAAGGTCGCTCAACACCCGGTCCACGTCGACGGACCCTTTGAGCCGCTCCTCGAGCGGGAGGTCCTCACGACCCGGATAGGGCTCGATGGCGCACACCGCCCAGCCGTGGTCGCGTGCCAGCGACGCGCAGAGGTCGTCGAACAGGGGCCGCAGCCCGCCGATGTCGGGATGGAGGGCGACGCCGCGAGTCGGCGTCCCCTCGGGCGTGGCCAGCTCGGCGGGTGTGCCTGACGGAAGCGTGATCCGCATCTCAGGAATATCGATCGAGGATGGACGTCTCGGCCAGCCGGGACAGTCCCTCCTTGATGGCACGAGCTCGCGTGGCGCCCACGCCCTCTACGTCATCGAGATCGTCGATGGTCGCCCGCATGATCTTCTGCAGCGTGCCGAAGCGCTCGACGATGCGGGCGATGACGGCCTCGGGCAGGCGGGGGATCTTGGACAGCAGGCGGTAGCCCCGCGGCTGCAGACCGGCGTCGAGCTCGGCCGAGTCGGGCGGCAGGTGCAGGATGGCGGCGACGGTCTTGAGGTCGAGCAGGTCCTCGGTGGACAGGTTGCTGAGCTGCTCCATGGCTTGGTCGAGGCGCCACGACGCCGACTGGTGGAAGTAGTCCTTTATGACGAGCCGGCGATCGTCCTCGACGCCGCCCATGAGCTCGTCGAGCTGCAGCAGCACGAGGCGGCCGTCGCTGCCGAGCTCGACGATGTAGCCGTCGATCTCCTCGGCGATGCGCCGCACCATCTCGGCCCGCTGCAGCACGGTGACCACATCGCGCACGGTCACCAGGTCCTCGACCTCGAGGGCCGACAGCGAGCTGCTGACGGTGTCGAGCCGGTTCTTGTAGCGCTCGAGGGTCTGCAGCGCCTGGTTGGCGCGGTTGAGGAGGCGGGGAATGGGCTCCAGCGGGTGCTTGAGGTCGTTGCGGTAGACGGCGACGAGCGACATGTCCTCAGACACCGAGATCACGGGCACGTCGATCGAGCGGGCCACTCGTTCCGCGGTGCGGTGCCGGGTGCCCGTCTCCGAGGTGGGCACGTTGGGGTTGGGCACGAGGTGCACGTTGGCCCGGGCGATGCGGCTGGCGTCACTGGCCAGCACGATGGCGCCGTCCATCTTGGCCAGCTCGGAGAGACGCTGGGGGCTGAACTCGGCGTCGAGCAGGAAGCCGCCCGAGCAGATGGCGAGCACGTCGGGACCATCGCCGACGACGACCAGCGCACCCATGCTGGCCTGAAGGATGCGGTCGAGTCCCTCGCGGAGCGGCGTTCCCGGCGCCACGGCCGCGAGCGCTTCGATCATCGCCGCGCTGCGCCGTGCGAGCACGACGGAATCCTACTGGCTGACCGTCCTGCTGATCGCCGTCGTCACGTCCTTGACACGAATGAGCTCGAGCCCTTTGGGCCCGTCTGGGCAGGACATGGGCACGACGGCCGCTTTGAAGCCGAGCCGGGCGGCCTCGGCCAGCCGGCGACCCATGTGGCTCACCTGGCGGATCTCGCCGCCGAGCCCGACCTCGCCGCACGCCACCAGGTCGGGCGCGACCACCCGGTTCTTGTGCGTCGACGCGATGGCGAGGGCGATGGCCAGGTCGGCGGCGGGTTCGACGACACGGATACCGCCCACGGCAGAGCCGTACACGTTGCGCTTGCCGAGCACGCTCATGCCGGTATGGCGCTCGAGCACCGCGACCAGCAGGTTGAGCCGATTCGTGTCGAGCCCTTGCGCCGAACGCCGGGCGGGAACGGACTCCTCGGTGCCGACCAGGGCCTGCACCTCCACGAGCAGCGGGCGGAACCCGTCCATCGCCGCGGTGACGATCGAGCCCGACACGGCGTCGTTGCGGTCGGCGAGCAGCAACCCGCTCGGGTCGGGCACCTCGGTGAGGCCCTCGCCCTGCATGTCGAACAGGCCCAGCTCCTCGGTGGACCCGAAACGGTGC
The DNA here is from genome assembly GCA_041166245.1 of Actinomycetota bacterium. Taxonomy (GTDB): domain Bacteria; phylum Actinomycetota; class Acidimicrobiia; order Acidimicrobiales; family JAFATL01; genus JBEEFP01. Next base: position 3,584 of record JBEEFQ010000024.1, read on the forward strand.
TTCACGGCGCGCAGCATGCGTAGACCGTGATGGCGGTCGCCCTCGAAGGACAGCACGGTGTCGACAAGGTGCTCGAGCTGGCGGGGCCCCGCCAGCTGGCCGTCCTTGGTGACGTGGCCGATGAGCCACACCGCGGGGCCGTTCTGCTTGGCCCGCTGCACGAGGGCGCCCGCGCACTCGCGCACTTGGGTCACCGTGCCGGGCTGGGCACCGAGCTCGGGATCGAACACGGTCTGGATGGAGTCCACCGCGACGAACGCTGGCCGCAGGTGGTCGATGGCCCCGAGGATGTTGGGCAACGCCGTCTCGGCCACGATGAACAGGTTGGGCGCCAAGGCATCGAGCCGCTCGGCGCGCAGGCGCACCTGCTGGGCCGACTCCTCGGCTGACACCAGCAGGCAAGGCGATCCGCCGTTGGCCAGCTTGGCGAGGAGCTGGAGGAGCAGCGTGGACTTGCCGATGCCCGGCTCGCCGCCGAGCAGCGTGACCGAGCCGGGCACCACGCCACCGCCGAGCACGCGGTCGACCTCCAGCACGCCGGTGGGAGCGGGCGCCCACCCGGCCTGGTCCACGTCGTTGATCGACACGGGTGCGACCAGAGGCACCACGGCCGCCGCATGACGGGCCGCGGCGGGCGCCACCGTCGGCGCCGCCTCCTCGGACAGCGTGTTCCACTCCCCGCACCCCGAGCACTTCCCCGACCACTGCGACGACGTCGCCCCGCACGCCGAGCACGTGTGCACCGCCCTGACCTTTGCCATGGGCCAACCCTACGAAGGACGTGTGACAGAGTCGCGGATGCAACCGAACATCTGTTCTAGACGACGACGTCAACTCCGGGGCAGCACCAGGCGCAGGGTCGGGGGTACGGCGACGCCGTAGGCCGGCGCGGTGATGCCGATGAGGCGCCGTTCGACCAGCAGCTGCATGAGGGCGGTGATCTTGCCGCCCTGCAGGGGACTCTCCGGAAGGCGCCCGGCGATGGCGCCCGGGTTGAACCTGAACGTGGGCAGCACCGCCAGCGCAGCAAGGGCGTCGACGTCGACGTCGGCCAGGGGACCGAGGGCGGCCCGCACCTCGGCCAGCCTGCGCTCGAACCCCGGTCGATCAGCCGTCCACGTGGTCGCTGGCGGAGTGGTGGGCGGCGGCAGTGTCGTGAGGTCGAGCGTCTCTGCGCTGGCGTCGGTCCAGGACCGGGAGCCGGCGCGCCAATCGATGCCCGGCATGCGGGCTGAGGGTTCGATCCGCAGACGGCCCACCGCCCGCGGGAGCGAGAAGCGGATCGTCGTCGAGCTCCTCCCGCCGGGAGGGAGCTCGACCCAGGTGCCCATCACCTTGGTCGGCCCGTCCGGGCCGATCGCCGAGATGCGCCCCCGACCGTCGAGCGTGACGTCGGTGGCCTCCCGGGGGACGTTGACGGTCAGCATCCCGAAGTAGGTGCTCGGCGGGTTGCCGAACTGCGACGGCGGTCCACCCACGTTTCGGGCCTCCCGCCCCGTCGCCTGGTTCTGCACATCGACGCGGACACTGACGTCGCGGCCCTTGGAACCCGGAGCCGCGAACACCGCACCGGTCACCCGCAGCGCGGGATCGAGCTTGGTGTTGCCGATGTTGATCAACGACACGAAGACCGAGCGGGCCGACAGCTCACCGGTGACGCCCAGGGCCCGCCACCCCGCCATCTCGTCGGTGTCCCGTGACCACGCCAGCAGATGCCGCCCCCGCGCCACTCCGGCCAGGCTCCGCGCCACGTCGACGACGTCGACGTCGCCCGAGAGCAGCTTGTCGAGCGCGGCGGCAGCCAGCTTGGCCTGGTCGTCCAGACGCGGTTCATCGGTGCGCTCGTACTGACCTCGGTTCATCTCCGCGACGATGTTGTCGGCGTCGAAACGCCGACCGTCGATGGTGATGGGGCCGGTCACGCGGAGCAAACCCTGCAAGCTGGCCACGTCGATGGCCAGCACCCCGTCGATCGGCGCGTCGGTCAAATGCTCATAGACGTCGGCCGCCACCTCGGCGCTCGCCGGGAACCTCGGTGACGTTCCGAGCGTCGACATGGTGCGGTTGCCACTGAGCCACGACCAGATGCGGCGCAGATCGGCATCACCGAGATCGACCGCACCGGCTGGGATCGGCGGCCCTTCGTTCTCGAGTGACGTCACTGGCCCCAGGTCGACGTGACCGTCCTGCACCACGATCGTTGCCGTGCGCAGGAACGCCCCGACACCGGCGCGCATCTCGGCGTTTGCCGCGGGGATGAGCACGTATCGCCGCGGCCCGGTGACGAACGAGGCCAGCTCACGGCCGGCGACCTCGAGTCGCGTGGCGCCGTCCCTCGCATCACGGAGCTCCCGCGCCAAGTCTGCGCGTGCGGTCCGGAGGGGTGACAGCAGGCCGGCGGTGGGACCGAGGCGGATGCCGGCGAGGTCGCGGGTCGCGTTCCGGGCGAGCCGCGCGAGCCGCTCGAGGCTCTGGGCCATTCCTTCGCCTTCGCTGAGCTCGGCGAGACCGTCCGCCTCGTCGATGACGCGCCCGGCAGTGGACGCCGTGCGCTCGGCGGCGTTGGTCAGGTCGCGGGCCGAGTCGAGCTGCGTTGACACGAAGGGGACCATCCCGATCGGCGCCCACCAGGGTCCGTGCAAGCGGTCGTTGGCCCTCGCCAGCTGCTCAGAGGAGCCGGCCAGCTCGTCGACAAGCCGTCTGAGGTCGGCGGGTGGGCGATCGCCAACGGGCAAGACCAGCAGTTGGCGGATGCGCCGGATGTCGCCAGCCGCACCAGAGGCCTGCCGTGCCGACCAGAGGCCGAGCCCCAGGAGGGCGGCCGCCCACACACCGACACCGGCGGCGGCCGCCAGAATCCACCTGCGCCTCACCCGGCAGCCGAGCCTACGGGGGTCAAGAACGTCGCAGGGCGCGGCGCAGGGACACTGCGAATGCCGCGAGGGCGAGGACGGCGACGATGGCGAAGGCGATGCTGGTGATGTTCCACTGCTCGGCGGTGGCCGCCACCGGAACCCGGGAGCCGGCGCGGGCCGTCCAGCGCTGCGTCCGGCCCGGCAGCTCAGCCGTGACCTGCACGCGCAGGGCTTGGTCGAGAGGCTCGACGCGATCCGCCTCCAAGCCCAGCGGCTGGCCACCGAGGAGCTCGGTGAGCGCGGGATCACCGAACGTCGCCGCGCCCTCGCGCAGGTCGATCGCGCCCCGCAGCTCGGTCCGCGTCCTCAGGAACGATCGCTCGCGAGTGAGTCTGAACCCGCGAAGGGCCGAGCCGCTGATCTCGCCCACCACACGGTCCGCCTCCTCCGGCGAGCGGAAGCGCTTCTCGGCCCGGTACACGACGCCGCCGCCGTCGGGGCGCACCGGTGGATGCACCTCCCACCCGGCGCGGGTGAGGTCCTCGGTGCGCACCCGCGTGCCCGCCGCTCGTGCCGCCGCCTCGGCGTCGAGGGTCACCGCGACCTCGACCCGCCCGGTGCCGTCGGCCGCGGCGTGGAGGACCACGTCGGTGCGCACCTCGCAGCCGGTCAGCACCAGCAGCAGCAGAGGCAGGAGAAGGGCGGGGCGCGCCCGGTGCGGCACCGCGGCGTCAGGTGGTGCGGACGATGAGGAGCGACACCGGTGCGTGATGACTCACCTTGTTCGGCACCGAACCGAGCAAGAACCGACTGGCGCCGGTCATGCCCTTGTTGCCGACCACGATGAGGTCGTAGCCGTCCTGGGCGGCCACGTCGGTGAGCACGGAGGCCGGGTCACCCGACGCGGTGCGGGTGGTGACATGGGCGCCCGACGACGCGTGCCGCACCGCTTCGGCGTCGACGACACCGCGGGCCCGCTCGCCATCGCCCACGCACAGGATGGTGAGCTCGGCCCCGGTGGCAACCGCCACCTCGACGGCCCGGTCCACCGCCGAGGCTGCCGTCGCCGAGCCGTCCGTGCCCACGAGGATCCGCTCGTACACGAGCGCTGAACCTACCGGACCCGTGTGCCGATAAGCTCGACAACCGGCGGACGGGGAGTTGAGGGTCACGATGCGAGCGACGTGGGACATCATTCCGAGCGGACGGGCACGTCGCTCGAGGCGTGGGCCACGCGCGCTCGCTCTCGCCGTGCTGGCCATCCCGGTGGCGCTCAGCCTCGTGAGTGGTGGGACGGCCCGGCCCGCGCCCACGGCACTGTCGGCCGACCCGCCCGCCGGTGTCGAGAGCACGCCCGGCGCGGAGGAGGCCATGACGGCCGTCGCCGGCGACGCGCCGACCACGACCACGTCCGGCGCCGCATCGGTCCGAACGGCCGCACGCGCGCCTGGCCCTGCTCCTGCCGCAGAAGTCGCTCCCCCGTCGCCCAACGCCGGTCAGCCCCCGACGCCGGCCGGCGAGCCCCCGAAGGGCGAGGACGTGCCCGGCGAGTGGATCGTGCAGCTGAAGGACGGTGAGCAGGCCGACGCGGTCGCCGCTGAGCACGCGTCCGAGCAGGGTGCCGACGTCCACGAGGTCTACACCGCCGCCATCGACGGCTACTCGGCCCACATGAGCGACGACGACGCCGTCGCGGTGGCGGCCGACCCCCGGGTCGCGTCGGTGGCCCGCGACCGGCTCTTCCACATCACTGCGCAGACGACGCCTCCGGGCATCCCCCGGAGCAAGGCGCTCGGCATCGCACCCGCGGTGTCCGGCGCGGCTGCGGTGAACGCCGACATCGCCGTGCTCGACACCGGCATCGACTCCACGCATCCGGACCTCACCTACGGCGGCGGCAAGAACTGCGTCGGCTCGTCCGCCCCCACCGACGGACACGGTCACGGCACCCATGTGGCAGGAACGGCGGCAGCCAAGAACGACGGCAACTCCGTCGTCGGCGTGGCCCCGGGCGCCCGGGTCTGGGCCGTCAAGGTCCTCGACAACGATGGGTCGGGCACCACCAGTCAGATCGTGTGCGGCATCAACTGGGTCGCCGCCAACGCCGCCACGTTCGAGGTGGCGACCATGAGCCTGGGTGGCGGCGGGCGCGACAGCAGCTGCGGCGGCAGTGACAGCATGAAGAACGCCATCTGCAACCTCGTCAACAGCAAGGGCGTGCCCGTCACCGTCGCTGCCGGCAACTCGGGCGACAACGCCGCCAACCACGTGCCCGCGGCCTACGACGAGGTCATCACCGTCTCTGCCTACTCGGACTTCGACGGCAAGCCCGGGGCACTGGGCGGCAGCAAGTGCTCCGATCAGGACGACACCTTCGCCTACTTCTCGAACTTCGGCAGCGACGTCGACATCACCGCCCCGGGTGTGTGCGTGCTGTCCACCGCGCGCGGCGGCGGCACCGCGACCATGAGCGGGACGTCGATGGCGACGCCCCACGTCGCCGGCGGCGTCGCCGCCTACATGGCGAAGCACGGGAAGGTGGCGCCCGCCACCGTCAAGACCGCCCTGCAGAACGGCGGCACCCTCGACTGGAGCGGCGACCGCGACAGCACCAAGGAGAAGGCCCTCAATCTCGGCTTCCTCGGCGGTACCGGCCTGGTGAGCGGCGGATCGACGCCGACCACGACGTCACCGGCCACCACCACGACCACTAGGCCGCCGACCACGACGACGACGCAGCCGCCCAGCAGTCCCATCAACCTCACGGCGACGGTCGGGACGTGGGACGGAGGCAAGTCCAAGACCTTCCTCACCTGGACCGGAGCCACCGGGACCAACGTCAACGTCTACCGGAACAACGTGCTGTGGGTGACCACCGCCAACGACGGCGGCCAGAACGACAAGTTCGAGACGACGCTGCCGTCGGGTACGCAGTACACCTACCGGGTGTGCACCACCGCCAGCACGCCGGTCTGCTCCGCCAGCAAGACCGTCATCTTCCCCTAGCAAACGAAGAAGCCCGGCCCTGAGGGCCGGGCTCCTCTGCGTTCTGGTTGCCAGACCGACTACTCCGAGCCCGCCCCGGCGAGCTCGACGGGAGGAGGCTCGAAGCCCTCCACCGACTTGAACGCCATCTTCATGCCGCCGTTCTCCTCGTCGGGCTCGGTGTCGACGACGATGGTCTCGCCGACCCGGAACTCCTTCCAGAGGATGCGCTCGGACAGCGGGTCCTCGATCATCTGCTGGATGGCCCGGCGTAGGGGCCGGGCGCCGAGGGTGGGGTCGTAGCCCTTCTCGGCCAGCAGCAGCTTGGCGTTCTGGGTGAGCTCGAGGCCGAGGCCCTGGCCCTCCAGCTGGTTCATGACCCGCTTGATCATGAGGTCCACGATGGCGGTGATCTCCACCGTCGTGAGCTCGTGGAAGACGATGACCTCGTCGATGCGGTTCAGGAACTCGGGCCGGAAGTGCTGCTTGAGGGCCTCGTTGACCTTCTCCTTCATGCGCTCGTAGCTCACGGCCGCCTCGCTCTTGGCGAAGCCGATGCCGGCCTTGCGAAGATCGGCGGTGCCGAGGTTGGACGTCATGATGAGCACGGTGTTCTTGAAGTCGACGGTGCGGCCCTGGGCGTCGGTGAGGCGCCCGTCCTCGAGGATCTGCAGCAGCGTGTTGAAGACGTCGGGGTGAGCCTTCTCGATCTCGTCGAAGAGCACCACGGAGAAGGGCTTGCGCCGCACCGCTTCGGTGAGCTGGCCGCCTTCCTCGTAGCCGACGTAGCCCGGGGGCGAGCCGACGAGGCGGGAGACGGTGTGCTTCTCCATGTACTCGGACATGTCGAGCTGGATCAGCGACGACTCGTCGCCGAACAGGAACTCCGACAGTGCCTTGGCCAACTCGGTCTTCCCGACGCCGGTGGGGCCGAGGAAGATGAACGAACCGCTGGGACGCTTGGGGTCCTTGAGGCCGGCACGCGTGCGGCGGATGGCCCGCGAGAGCGCCTTGAGGGCGTCCTCCTGGCCGATGACCCGCTTGTGCAGCTCGTCCTCCATCTGCAGGAGCTTGGCCGTCTCCTCTTCGGTGAGCTTGTAGACGGGGATGCCGGTCCAGTTGGCGAGGACCTCGGCGATCACTTCCTCGTCCACCACGTCGAAGGGCTCGTTGCCCGATGCGCGCAGCTCGGCCTCGAGGGTGAGCTTGCGCTCGAGCTTCTCCTTCTCCTGCTCGGAGAGCTTCTTGGCCAGGTCGAAGTTCTGGCGGTCGAGGGCCGCTTCCTTCTCACTGCGGATGCGGGCGATCTCGCCCTCGAGCTGCTTGAAGTCGGGCGGCGTGGACATGCGCCGAATGCGCAGCCGCGAGCCCGCCTCGTCGATGAGGTCGATGGCCTTGTCGGGCAGGAAGCGGTCGGAGATGTAGCGGTCGGCCAGGTTGGCCGCCGCGACGAGGGCCTGGTCGGTGATGGTGACGCTGTGGTGCGCCTCGTACCGGTCGCGCAGACCCTTGAGGATCTCGATGGTGTGGGTCAGCGACGGCTCGTCGACCTTGATGGGCTGGAACCGGCGCTCGAGGGCCGCGTCCTTCTCGAGGTGCTTGCGGTACTCGTCGAGGGTGGTGGCGCCGACGGTTTGCAGCTCACCGCGGGCGAGCATGGGCTTGAGGATCGACGCGGCGTCGATGGCGCCTTCGGCCGCACCGGCACCGACGAGGGTGTGGAGCTCGTCGATGAACAGGATGATGTCGCCGCGGGTGCGGATCTCCTTGAGCACCTTCTTGAGGCGCTCCTCGAAGTCACCGCGGTAGCGGGACCCAGCGACGAGCGCGCCGAGGTCGAGGGTGTAGAGCTGCTTGGCCCGCAGCGTCTCGGGCACGTCGTTGGCCACGATGCGCTGGGCCAGGCCCTCGACGATGGCGGTCTTGCCCACGCCGGGCTCGCCGATGAGGACGGGGTTGTTCTTGGTGCGGCGGGACAGCACCTGCATGACCCGCTCGATCTCACGGTCGCGTCCGATGACGGGGTCGAGCTTCTTCTCGCGGGCGAGGGTGGTGAGGTTGCGCCCGAACTGGTCGAGCACCGGGGAGCCCGACGGGGTCTCCGTGCTGCCACTGGCGGTGCCGGTGGCCGCGCCCTCCTTGCCCCCGGCGTAGCCGGAGAGGAGCTGGATGACCTGCTGGCGCACGCGCGACAGGTCGGCGCCGAGGCTCACGAGGACCTGGGCGGCCACGCCCTCGCCTTCACGAACCAGCCCGAGGAGCATGTGCTCGGTGCCGATGTAGTTGTGTCCGAGCTGCAGCGCCTCGCGGAGCGACAGCTCCAAGACCTTCTTGGCCCGGGGCGTGAAGGGCGGCGAGCCCGTGGTGGACGAACCGGCTGGGCCGATCGTCTCCTCGACCTTTTCGCGCACGGCCTCGAGGGAGATGCCGAGCGACTCGAGGGCCTTGGCTGCGACGCCCTCACCCTCATGGATCAGCCCGAGCAGGATGTGCTCGGTGCCGATGAAGTTGTGGTTGAGGAGCCGCGCCTCTTCCTGGGCCAGGACGAGAACTCGTCGGGCTCGGTCGGTGAAGCGCT
>JBEEFQ010000025.1:0-34035 GCA_041166245.1 Actinomycetota bacterium
ACGCCGTGATGGTGCGCATACGCGGACAGGGGCTCGAGCCCGAGACGCAGGCGGGCGACGATGCTCTCAGGACCGACTCCGGCAGCCGACGGTCCGGGGGCACGTCGTAGTAGATGGAGGCGGGGCCGAAGAACGCACCGAGCTGCTGCCAGTCGCGGTCGTTCAGCGTGTCCCACATGGCGCTCACGGTCTTCACGTCGTCCATGGCCCGAACCGTACTCACACCCCGACGGTGAGCTCCGCGATGAACCCGGCGGCAACGCTGCCCGTCACCTTCGCCAGCTGCTGCTGGTAGCTGTCCCGGAACACCATGTCTCCCTGCAGCGACGTGCGAGCCAGATTCTGCACGCTCGCGCTGTAGCCCTCCGTCGCGTAGACGAGCTTGCACGCGTCCTCGGGCAACGCGAGCTGCGACGTGGCGACCTCGCCCGAGCCACTGGTCGCGGCCTCGAGGTTCGGATAGACCTCGAAGTGGATGTGCGGGTAGCGGCCCGAATAGGCAGCCGGGAAGATGCTCTTGAACGTGACCTTCCCGTTGGCGTCGGCCACCTGCATGCCCCGCAGGTAGTTCTCGTTCTCGGCGCCGCGCGAGTACATCGAGTACCGCGCCTCGCGGTCGCACTGCCAGAGGTAGACGGCCGCGCCCCTGTACGCCGCGCAGTTGCTGCCGTTGTCGAGCACGGTGAGGTTGATGGTGAGCGGCACGCCCTCGGCCACACCGTTGGCCGACCCGATGCTGGAACGGATGTCGCTGCGGACGACACCGCTCTGACTCAGGATGTCCGGCCCGTTGCTCCCGTCACCCGGATACGGACCGGCCGTCTCCTGCGGGATGGTCTCGCACGTGCCGTCCGCCGGCGGCGCGGTCGTCGTCTGGCCGTTGGCCGCCGGGGTCGAGGTTGTCGTGGCCGACGCCGACTTGTCCGAACCCGACCCGCAGCCCACCAGCGTCGCCAGGCTCGCGCCCGCCATGAGTGTGAGCATGCGCCTGCGGTTCAGGAGGTTGGGCAGGTCGAACGCCAGGCCGCGGTCGTGGTCGTGGAGATCGGTCATGGCCGGAACGATCGCCCTCCGACCTGTGAATCGGCTGGCAGACCGGAGACCGTCAGCGCGCGCCTCGCAGCAGGACGCCGGGGCGGGCGCCGGTGTCCTCGCCCTCCTCGAAGGTGACTGCGCCCGACTTCACGGTGGCCACGTAGCCCTCGGCCCGCTGAATGAAGCGGCGGGCGTCGCCCGGCAGGTCGTTCACCATCTCCGGGCGACGCAGCTGCAGCCGGGCGAGGTCGATGAGGTTGACGTCGCCCGTCATCCCCGGCGCGAGCACGCCGCGGTCGCCGAGGCCATAGAGCGACGCGGTGGCGCTGGTGAGCTTGTGCACGGCCAGCTCCAGCGGCATCCGCCCCTCGGGCCGGTCGCGCACCCAATGGGTGAGGAGGAAAGTCGTCGTCGACGCGTCGCACGTCTGCCCCGCGTGGGCGCCGCCGTCGCCGAGGCCGAAGGCCGACGTCGGGTGCATCAGCATGGTGCGGGCCGCGTCGAGGTTGCCGTCGCTGTAGTTGAGGACGGGGCTGTTGAGCAGCTCCCGGCCGCCGTCGGCGAGAAGCAGGTCGAGGAACGTCTCCCAGACGTCGGCGCCGCGCGCCGCCGCGATGGACGTCACGCTCCGCGACGCGGGCGGCTCGTAGTCGGGAGGATCGCCGAGCAGGTAGACGCGGTTCGGTCGCATGAAGCCCATCACCAAGGGATCGTCCTCGAGGGCGCGTGCCTCGGTGACGATGCGCGTCCGCAGGTCGGGATCGGCCTGCAGCCGAGCGACCTGCTCGGGCCACGGCAGGAGACCGATGCCGGACGCGCCCCACACCGGCGTGAAGGCGAGCGGGTGGAAGGTCTGGAACCCGAGCAGGATCGACACCGTGCGCCCGTGCACCTGGGGTCGCACGGCCGCGCCCTCGGCCGCCGCCTCGCCCGCCAGCTCGAGCATGCGCGCCCAGCCGGTTGGGTCGGCGTCGTTCTGCGTCAACGCGAACGTGACGGGGCGACCGATGGCCCCAGCCAGCTTCCGCATCCACGCCATCTCCTTCTCGGGTGCGGCGATGTCCTCGCCCAGGGCACCTGCCGGCGCCAGCTCGAACACACCGGTGCCCAGGTCGCCCAGCGCGCTGCCGATGCCGAACAGCTCGTCTTCGGCCGCGAACGTGCCAGGCACGGGCTCGCCGTCGATGGCGCGGTGGGCGAGGGTGCGACTGGTGGAGAAGCCGAGGGCTCCCGCCTCGATGCCCTCGCGCACGAGGTCGGCCATGGCCGCGATGTCGTCGGCGGTGGCGGGCTCGTTGCGCGCCCCGCGCTCGCCCATGACGTAGGCCCGCACTGCGCCGTGGGGAACCTGGGTGCCCACGTCGACGACGCGGCGGCGCGCCTCCACCGCGTCGAGGTACTCGGGGAACTGCTCCCAGTCCCAGTTGATGCCGACGGACAGCGCCGCGCCTGGGATGTCCTCCACGCCTTCCATGAGCCCGATGAGCCACTCGTGGCGATCGGGCTTGACCGGCGCGAAGCCCACACCGCAGTTGCCCATGACAACCGTCGTGACCCCGTGCCAGCACGACGGTGTGAGCAGATCGTCCCACGTGGCCTGGCCGTCGTAGTGGGTGTGCACGTCCACGAAGCCGGGCGTGACCACCAGCCCGTCGGCGTCGAGCTCCCTCCGGGCCTGGCCGTCGACCCGGCCCACCTCGGTGATCACCCCGTCGCGGATCGCCACATCGGCCGTGCGCGCCGGCCCGCCCGTGCCGTCGACGACCGTCCCGCCCCGCACCACCAGATCGTGCATGGGCCCCATCATGGGCCTAGCTGCCGGCCGGACGCACCGTGTAGCGGTGGGAACCGCCGGTCACCTCGAACGTGACGCGACCACCGTCAGCCTGGGTCTGGGCGATCTCCTCACCGTCACGCAGGATCTGCACCGCGCCAGGCCAGTCGCCCACGAGCGTCAGCGCCGTCGTCCTGTCGCTGCTGGTCGTCAGCTCCATCGGTGCCCCGTCGTCGAGACCGGCCCGGTTGGCGTCGATGGTCGCACTCGCCAGATTGGCGAGACTGATGGTCATCCCGTTGACCGCGGCCCGGTCTGCCGTCTTGAACGACCGGCCCTGGATGTTCCAGTTGTTGCCGCCCCGAAGGTTCGGATGCGGACCGCAGAAGTCGGCCGTCTTCGTCAGGTTCTCGTCGACCGTGAAGATCTCTTCCTCGACAGCCCGTGCCGGCCTGGCCAGGCTCTCGGCGTCGAGCCCCGCCTTCTGAGCCCGGTCGCGGGCCGTCATCGCCGACACCCAGTACGCGCCCGTCGGCTGGAGCCCGAGATCATCGATCGCCTTGTCGAAGGCGGGCGCGGTGAACCGCACACGGGCCGGATCCTTCACCCGGTCGCGGCCGAGCAGGTCGAGGTAGTAGCAGTTGCCCTCGGCCAAGGGGCCGTCGTGCGACCGGTTGTGCACGAGCACGATCCGGTAGTCGACGGTGCCGGCCGCGTCGAGCGCATCCGCGCTGGTCCGCCACGTGTTCACGTTCACCAGCGGATCGGCCAGGCCGTTGGACGCTCGGAAGGGCACGTTGGTCAGGTTCTCCAGCAACGCCGTCCCGCCGCCGACCAACGAGTAGGCGCCAGTGAACAGGTCCGGATACCGGCTGGCGAGCCGGTACGTACCCATGCCGCCGCTGGAGACACCACTCAGCACGATGCGGTCCTCGTCGATCTGCAGCGCGGGCCGAGCCAGGACGTCGGCGATCGAGTCGAGGGCGTCACGGTCGGCCAGCGGACTGCCCCAGCCCGTCGTGCGCCCGTTGGGGAAGATGACGACGGCCGGCACGTCGTACGAGCTCTTCACCAGCTGGCTCTGCGGGTTGTTGAAGTGGACGAGGTTGACGTTCTGGTACTGGTTGGCGCCGTGCAGGAACACCAGCAGGGGCGGCGAGGCGGGCAGGTTGGGCGGCACCCACACCGCGTACGGCATGTACGGGCCGTTGTAGACCAGCGGGTCGCTCTGCACGCCCTCCGGCACCGGTGCCCGGGAGTGGTAGAGGAAGGCGTTGAAGCCCTGCCGCACAGGCGGGTCCTGGGTTGCGGTCGTGCCGAACCGCACATCAGCGATGGCGCGATGGGCGCCAATGGCGCCGACGAGGATGTCGGCCTGATCCTTGTCCTGATAGGGGACGAAGCCGAGCTGGGGCACCTGCTCCCGGAGCGCGAACGCGACCTCGTTCACCGGGTCCTCGGCCCGGACATAGGCAAGGTCGTAGATCGGCTGGGCGCCGTCGACCCACGACCGGCCCTCGCCGTCCTGCATGCCGGCCACGCCGACCGCGTTCCACGTGGCGGTACCCGGCGGCAACGCAGGCACGGTCGCGGACACGAGGTTGCGGACCCGGTCGACGTGCACGTCGACGGCGCCGGCGTCGGCCCACGCCTCACCATTCCAGGCCTGCACCGATCCAGCGCCGTCGGTGCCGAGGAGGACCATCTGCTCCAACCCGAGCGCCTCGCGGTTCTTCCACTGACCGCCGGGCACGCTGGTGGCGCCCGTTCCTGGGTTGGCGTCGGTGTCGAGGCCCACACCGATCACCGCCTCGGCGCCGTCGACCAGCGTCTCGAGCACGGCGCCGATCGTGAGGCTTCCGCCCGTGTCGGTCCCGAGCTGCAGCTGGATGAGGTCGGCGGTGTTGCCGGGATAGGGGTTGGCCGGGTAGCTCCCGTCGCCGCCGGCCAGGCCGTTGGTGTTGGGGCCGCGGTCGTCGTAGGCGTAGTCGGTCCACACATGCGTACCGGCGACGAAGGACTCCTCACCGGCGACGAGCGCGCCCAGCTCGGGATCCGCCGGAGGCTCGCCCGCGCCCTGGGAGGGCCACGCGCCCACGGTCAAGCTGGCGACGACTGCGGTCGCAACGGCGGCAACCATCAGCGGGCGAAGCTTCATGGTCATGGGTTCCTCTCGCGCGGGCAGCCGCGGACCGTTGCCGTCGGCTATGTCTTCTTTGTCGGCTTCGCCGATTCCTGCGCGGTTGGGTGACTCAGGGTGCGAGCGGGGTCCCGCGCTCGGTGAGGGCGCGGCTGAACTCGACCTGGTGGATCTCCGTCTCGGCCCACGCGGCCAGGTCGACGAGGCCGTCGAGGTCTTCGTCGGTCGGCTCGCGCGGCTCGGTGTCGATGATGCAGAACGAGCCGACGGTATGGCCCGAGAAGCTGTGGATGGGGATGCCCGCGTAGAAGCGCACGTGGGGCTCGCCCGTGACCATGGGGTTGTCGGCGAAGCGGAGGTCGAGGCTGGCGTCGACGATGATGAACGGCGCAGGCCGCAGGATGGCGTGGCCGCAGAACGACACCTGACGTGAGGTCTCGCGCATGTCGGTGCCGAAGCACGACTTGAACCACTGCCGGTTCTCGTCGACCAGGGTGATCATCGAGATCGGCACCTTGAAGAGCCGGGTGGCGGTGCGAGTGATGCGATCGAACCGCTCCTCGCTGGGGGTGTCGAGCAGTTCGAGGGCGCGGAGGGCGGCCAGCCGATCGTCCTCGTCCACCGGGATCTCGGGGGCCTGCATGGGCCCCGACGGTATCCGCGCCCTGAGGCGTTACGCGGCGGGGGCGGCCTCGTGGCAGGTGCAGCAGCAGCGGAGCCAGACGGCGACGCCCGGTGCCTCCTCGACGCCGTAGCCGGCGCAGGCATAGTGCTGGCTGTCGGCGCAAGCCTGCAGCGGCTCCTCGGTGAGGGGCGCAGGCCGGCCGCGGACGCACGCGCAGGGCTCTGTGGGAAGCACACCCTCACCGCAGCGGGGGCAGCCGATCTCCTCGAGTGTGAGTGCCATAGCGGCGTGGCATTTACCCAACGGCCCGCCCGGCTTAATCCATGACATCTGGCTCACCTGGCAGGAGACGCCAGAGCTGACGGCTAACTGATGTCCTATCCGCCGACTCGCCCTTCTCGCCGTTGCCGTGCTCGCCGGGCTCGTCCCCGCCGTGGCAGCGCGCGCCGCCGACCCTCCCGGTCCGGCGGCGCTCGTGAACGCGTGCCAGGACACCGCCGGTCAGGTGCCAGAAGCTGGTCCGCGGGGGTGCCGCAGCCTGCAGGCCCTCGTGTGGGGCGCGGGGCAGTTGTGCCGCCTGCCCGACGCCCAGAACGCAGCGTGCGCGTCGGTCGACGGTCGCGACCTGACCGAAGCGGCCATGGCTGCCTACGAAAGCTCCTGGACCCACCAGGCCCTCGCCCTCCAGCGCGAGCTCGACGCCCGCGTCCCGCTCCTCCGCGCCCTGGTGCCCCACACCCACAACTCGTTCAACTCGGCGGCCTACCCGCCCACGCTGAGCGGCGCCGATGCCAACCAGGCGGTCTCGCTCACCGACCAGCTGCGGCTCGACATGCGCGCCATCGAGATCGACGTGCACTGGGCGCCGAGCCCCACGGGCGACCCCAGCGACGGCGGCATGGCGCCGATCATGTGCCACGGCGAGCCTGTCGGGGTCGGGCCGGAGACGGTGCACGCCGGGTGCACGGTCGAACGCCATCTTCGTGACGGCCTGGCCGAGCTGCGGAGTTGGCTCGACGCCGAGGACGCGGCGGGACGGCCGCAGCTGGTTGTGCTCTACCTCGAGAACGCGCTGGACAACGACCCCGTCGCTCATGCTGCGGCGGCACGGACCATCGACGCTGAGCTCGGCCGCCGCGTGCTCCGGCCCCCCGCGGGCCAGCCCTGCGCCCAGATGCCGCTGGACACGACGCGGCAGCAGATCCTCGACGCGGGCCACCGTGTGCTCATCGTCGGCAACTGCGGCCCGGGCGCGTGGGGCGCGTGGGTGCACGAACGCGGGCCTCGTTGGGACGAGTCGTCGTCCGGACCCGGCAACGACTACCCGGGCCTGGCGGACTGCGCGGCCGAGCGGGCCGCGGTGGACTACGACCACAACTGGATCCGCCGCTACGAGGACAGCACATGGCTGTCGGCCATGGCCGGCGGCGCGAGCAGCGAGGTGACGATCGAAGAGACCCGCGCCATGGTGCGGTGCGGCGTCAACATGCCGGGCTTCGACCAGTTGCGGGCTGGCGACCGACGTCTGTCCGAGCTCGTGTGGAGCTGGGCCGAGGGCACGTCTCTCGATGCACAGGGCGCCGACTGCGCGGCCCAGGACGCCGACGCACGCTTCCGAGGCACGTCGTGCTCGAGCCGGCTGCGCTTCGCATGTGTCGACGGCGTCGGCGCGTGGCACGTCACGTCCGGTGCGGGGAAGTGGGACAAGGGCCAGCGCGAATGCCAATTGGCCTTCCCCGGGTCGCGTTTCGCCGTGCCCGCCAACGGTTACGAGAACAGCCGCCTGCGCGCCGCCGCGCCAGTGGGCGGGTCGGTGTGGCTCGACTACCGCCGTGTCGGGGGCGACTGGACCCCTGGCTCGGTGTCCTAAGCCGGCGTGGTCGGGGTGAAGCCCGGCAGCGGCGCGGGTGGGGCGGCCAGGTTGAGCGGCACCAGGTCGGCGAGGATGCGGGCCAGCGCGTCGAGCGGAAGGTCGGTCTCGGCCTGCACGACGGTGTCGCCCACGACGATCTGAGCCAGGACGCCGTCCCGGCTCTCGTCGACGAACCCGCTGTAGCGCCCGGCTTGGAACGCCTCGGCTCCACGGGGCGGTTCGAGGTCGGCGCAGGACTTCGGCAGCTCGTACAGGGTGAGGTAGCCCTTGTCCGGGTCGTCGGGCTCGATGTAGTCGAGCTCCACCTGCTCGCAGCCTTCGGCCGTCATCTCCTCCGGCAACACGCCGGCGAAGTCGAGCACCCACCCGGCCGGGATGCCACGGGGCTGGAGGAGCGGAGCGTCCTTGAACGCGGCGATCTCCTCCTCCTCGATGCCCGGCGTCGGGTCGAGGTCGGCGGTGGCCGGCGCCGCGACCTCGACCTGCCTGCCCCAGCCCGTGAACCGGTAGTCGGCGTGCAGGCTCCCGCCCTCGCCCGACGCGTCGAGGACGAGCCGGTCGAGCCGGTCACCGTCGAGAGTGAGCTCGACGGTGGCGCGGTCGACCTCGCCCACCACCGCGCTGCCGTAGGCCGCCGTCGCGTCGACGGTGGCCTTGACGACCGCACCGTTCTCGTCGCTGCGCAGCAGCACGGGCCGGCGCGCCGCGTCGAGGGTCCTCAGCAGACCGATGGGGTCGCCGGCGATGTCGGCACTCTCGGTCGGCCCGGACGGCCGGACGACTCCCGAACGGTCATCGTCGACGTTGGGGTCGAAGGCCGCCCACTTCTTCCCGCGGAGGTCGGCGGGCCCTTCCGCCTCCCGGGTATAGAGGCGGTCGCCGAGGGTGATGACCTCGCTGACGAAGCCGTCGGAGACGATGCGGTAGCGCGCGTCCTCGGGCAGCCGCACTCGGCCGTCGATCTCGGCCCGCTGGATGAAGCTGCCGCCATCGGGGTCCTTCGACTCGACGCGCAGGCGGCCCGTGAACGACATGGTCCGCTGCTCGTTGGTCGAGGCGCGGGCGTCGGCCACCAGACGAGCGGGCGACGGGTCTTCGTCCCGCGTGAGCAGCACCGCGACGCTGCCAGCGAGCAGGGCGACGACGGCGCCGAGCAGGACGTTCTTCGTCCACCGCGGCCACGGCCGCGTCGGGGACGGCGCCGGCTGTTCTTGCGGCGAGGAGGTCGCGATGGGCTCCAGATCCATGGACACGGGCCGATCACGCTAATGGCGGGTTGTCGGTGGGCCGGACGACTGATCTACGGTCCGCGCCATGACGAGCGCGATCGAAACGTCGGGGGGACGGGTCGAAGGCACGGTCAAGCAGGGGGTGCAGCAGTTCCGTGGCATCCCCTTCGCGGCGCCGCCGGTGGGCGATCTCCGGTTCCGCCCGCCCCAGCCCGCGGAGCCGTGGGTCGGCGTCCTCGACGCCACCCGGTTCGGCCCCCAGGGCCTGCAGGCGCCGTCGCAGCTCGAGACGCTCTTCGGCGGCACGCCCCCGCCGAGCAGTGAGGACTGCCTGACCCTCAACGTGTACACGCCCGCGGCCGACGGCGGACGCCGGCCCGTCATGGTGTGGATTCACGGCGGCGCCTTCCTCACCGGTGCCGGCTCCACGCCGTGGTACAACGGCACGTCCTTCGCGGCCAACCACGACATCGTCGTGGTCACGGTGAACTACCGGCTCGGCGCCTTCGGCTTCCTGCACCTCGACGACATCGGCGGCGACGCGTTCGGTGGCAGCGGCAACGCCGGCATCCTCGATCAGGTCGCGGCGCTCGACTGGGTACGGGAGGACATCGAGGCGTTCGGCGGTGATCCCAACAACGTGACCGTCTTCGGCGAGTCGGCCGGGGCCATGAGCGTCGGCACGCTCTTGGGCCTGCCCGTCGCCAAGGGCTTGTTCGCCAAGGCCATCCCCCAGAGCGGCGCGGCCCACAACGCCAAGCCGCGCGACGACGCCGACGCCATCGCGCGCGACCTTCTGGCCGCGCTCGGCCTCGACGCCACGCCGGCAGGGGCGGCCCGTCTGCGCGAGCTCCCGGCCGAGGCTGTGCTCGAGGCCCAGAACGCGGTCGTCGCCAAGCACCTGCCGATCTTCGGCCTGGCCTTCACACCGGTCGTCGACGGCATCGTGCTGCCCGAGCCGCCCATCGACGCCATCGGCGCGGGCTCGGCGGGCGGCGTGCGCGTGCTCATCGGCACCAACGCGGACGAGATGAAGCTGTTCACGGTCCTCGACCCGGCGTCGAGCGACCTCGACGAGGCCCGCCTCATCAAGCGGGTCATCGCCGCGGTCGGCGACGCGGGCAAGGCGGCCGAGCTCGTCACCGCCTACCGGTCGCATCGGCCCGGCGTGTCGGCGGCCGAGCTGTGGGGCGACATGCAAGGGGACTACATCTTCCGCATCCCGGCCATCCGCCTGGCCGAGCACCAGTCGGCGCGCGACAACGCCGTGTACTCCTATCTCTTCGACTGGCCGTCGCCGCAGTTCGGCGGTGCCCTCGGCGCCTGCCATGCCCTCGAGATCCCCTTCGCGTGGAACACGCTCGACACCGGTATGAGCCAGATGTTCACCGGTGCTGTCGACCAGCCGGTGCGGGATCTGGCCGGCGCCATGCACACGGCGTGGGCCACCTTCGCCCGCACGGGGACGCCGGCCGCGCCCGGGCTGCCCGATTGGCCGGCCTACGACACCGAGCGCCGGGCGACGATGGTGTTCGACGTCCCCTGCCGGGTGGAAGACGACCCCGGCGCGGCCGACCGCGAGGCCTGGTCCGGGCTTCGCTAGCTGGAACCCGCGTTCTCGAGGCAATACGTCGCGGATTCCGCGACGTATTGCCTCGAGAACAGCTCCGCTAGAACAGAGGCGTGACCGAGCCGCTCTCCCTCGTCGTCCTGGCCGCCGGCATCGGGTCCCGCTTCGGCGGGCTCAAGCAGATCGAGCCGGTCGGGCCTGGCCGTGAGGCCATCCTCGACTACTCGGTGTACGACGCGATCCGCGCCGGCGTCGACCGCGTGGTCATGATCGTGTCGCCCGGCAACCAGGACGCCGTCAAGGAGCACGTGGATGCGGGGTTCGGCCCGCACATCGAGGTCGCCTACGCGCTGCAGGAGCCGCCGCCCGGACGCAAGCCATGGGGCACGGGTCAGGCCGTGCTCACCACGCGCGACGTCGTGCCCGGCCCATTCGGCGTCGTGAACGGTGACGACTTCTACGGCCGCCAGTCGTTCCAGGTGATGGCCGACGATCTGCGCACCGACTCGCCCGACCACAACCTCGTGGCCTATCCGCTGCGCGACATGCTCTCGCCCTTCGGCGGCGTGTCGCGCGGCGTGTGCAAGGTCGACACCGACGGCACGACGCTGCTGTCGGTTGACGAGACCCACGACATCACCGAGTCAGACATCGGTGGACGCTTCACCGGCGACGAACCCATCTCCGCCAACCTGTGGGGCTTCCGCCCGTCCATCTACGACGAGTTGGAACGCGACTTCGCCGACTTCAGCGCCGACCCCGCCAACCAGGAGAAGGGGGAGTTCTACATCGGCATCACGGTGGCCAGGCTGGTGCAGGACCCGTCGAAGCCGAAGGTGAAGGTGCTGCGCACCTCCGACCGGTGGCTGGGCGTGACCTACCGCGAGGACGTCCCCGCCATGCAGGCATCGCTGGCCGCCCTCGTCGCATCGGGCGAGTACCCGGAGAAGCTCTGGCAGTAGGTTTCCGCGCCATGACATACAGCGTCGTGCAGTGGGGCACCGGCAACGTCGGCCACCTCGCGCTCAAGGCCATCGTCAACCACCCCGACCTCGAGCTGGCCGGCCTCATCGTGCACAGCCCCGCGAAGGTGGGCAAGGACGCGGGCGACCTGGCCGGCATCGGCGCGACCGGCGTGCTGGCCACCGACGACGTCGACGGGCTGCTGGCCATGAAGCCCGACTGCGTGTCGTACATGGCAACCGGCGACCTGCGCCCCACCGAGGCGGTCGACGACATGTGCCGCTGCCTCGCCGCGGGCATCAACGTGGTGTCGACATCGGTGGTGCCGCTCGTGCACCCGCCGTCGGCCGACAAGGGCGCAGTCAAGAAGCTGCAGGCCGCGTGCGAGCAGGGCGGGTCGTCCTTCTTCACGTCGGGCATCGACCCGGGGTTCGCCAACGACATCCTCCCGCTCACGTTGCTCAGCGCGTGCGAGCGCGTCGACTCGGTGCGGATCATGGAGATCCTCAACTACTCCACGTACAACCAGCCCGAGGTGCTGTTCGAGACCATGGGCTTCGCCCAGCCCATCGACGCCCAGCCGCTGCTGGTGCTGCCCGGCGTGCTCTCCCTCGCGTGGGGCGGCACCGTCAACCTGCTGGCCGACGGACTCGGCGTCGAGCTCGACGAGATCAAGGAGACCCACGAGCGGGTGCCCGCACCGGAGACGTTCACCGTCGACGCCGGCACCGTCGAGAAGGGCACGACCGCGGGCCTGCGGTTCGAGGTGCAGGGCATCGTCAACGGGCGCCCCGCCATCGTCATCGAGCACGTGACCCGACTGCGCAATGACATCGCGCCGGACTGGCCCCAGCCCACCGGGCTCGGCTGCTACCGGATCATCATCGAGGGCTCGCCGTCGATGACCTGCGACCTCCAGCTGGTGGGCGAGGACGGCGACGAGAACACCGCCGGGCTCGTCGCCACGGCCATGCGCGTGCTCAACGCCGTGCCCGCGGTGTGCGCGGCCGAGCCGGGCGTGCTGTCGACCCTCGACCTCCCGCTTGTGACAGCGCGCCACCTGCTGCAGTAGACCTGCCAGCAACTTCCTGGGGGCTGTGGCAGCGTGCAACAACCGATCCGAGTGCTCTTGGTGGACGACGAGGACGACATCCGTCTCCTCCTCGGCAAGTTCCTGTCGCGCGACGATCGCTTCGAGATCGTGGGTGAGGCGGTCAACGGCCAGGAGGCGCTCGACAGATGCGCCGAGGGCGGGGTCGACGTGGTGGTCCTCGACCTGCACATGCCCGTGCTCGACGGCATGGCCACCATCCCCCTCATGCTCGAGCAGTGCCCCGAGGTCGAGATCGCCGTCTACAGCGCCTTCGGCGACGACTCCCGCCGCCGGGAGGCCGAGCGCCTCGGCGTGGCCGCCTTCCTCGAAAAAGGCGAACCCCTCCCCTACATCGCGGCCCGCCTCGCCAGCATCGCCCCCTGACCCGTCACCCCCGAGACGACTTTTTCGCGATCCGACCGGTTGGCCAGGCACGAGCCGATCAAAAAGTCAGGCTGGGTTCTTCGTAAGAAGCTCGCAATTGGGACGTTTCCGTCAATGTGAGCGACGAGGAGTACGGCGCAGCGGCAGCGGTCATCGCCCATCAGCTGATGGGCAGCCTTTCGGCAGTCACGGGGGCGGCCAAGTTGCTCGACGACGCGTGGGAGAACCTGACCCCCGAGGCCCGGCGCCAGCTGCTCGCGGTCATCCAGGAGCGCACCCACGCCGCGATCGGCTCCCTGCACGACCTCGTGCAGGGCGTCCCGTCACTCGAATCCTGCTGAGAAGCCGCCCCTAACCCTCGTCGTCGAGGCGGAAGCCGACCTTCATCGTCACCTGGACGTGGCCCACGCCGCCGTCCTTGATCCAACCCCGGATGTCCGTGACCTCGAACCAGTCCAGGTTCCGCACCGTGCGGCCCGCCCGCTCGATGGCGTTGCTGATGGCGTGGTCGATTCCCTGGGTCGAGGTACCCACCAACTC
The DNA here is from genome assembly GCA_041166245.1 of Actinomycetota bacterium. Lineage (GTDB taxonomy): Bacteria > Actinomycetota > Acidimicrobiia > Acidimicrobiales > JAFATL01 > JBEEFP01. The sequence goes on from JBEEFQ010000025.1 coordinate 13,227, forward strand.
GGAGACTTTGTAGGCGTGATCCGTCATGCCGGCCATCATGCCCCGTTGTACATATGCCACAACTCCCCTAACGGACGGGGGAGGCAACTGGGGGGAAGATGACAGCACCGACCGTCACGCCGGAACCGACCGGCGACCCCCGCTGGCGGGCCAGGCCGCTGTGGGCGGGCGCCATCCGGCTGGCTGTCGTCGCCGTGCCCGTCGCCACCGGCATCGGGGTGGCCGCGGTCCTGAGCCGCACCCTCGAGCACCCCCGCCCCGGCACCGCGCCGTGGTGGGCCTGCGTGCTGGTCGCGGCCACCATCGCATCCGCCGTGGTCGCCGCCGGGGCCCGTCGCCTCCTCCCCCTGGCCGCGCTGCTCAAGCTGTCCCTCGCCTTTCCTGACCACACGCCGTCTCGCTTTCGGGTCGCCCTCCGCGCCGGAAGCCTCGGCCGCCTCCAGCGCCAGGTCGACCACGTCCGCCAGCACGGCGCCGGTGCCGGCGCAGGCGAGGCGGCCGAGACCATCCTCGAGCTGGCCACCGCCCTCAACGCCCACGACGCCCGCACGCGGGGTCACTCCGAGCGCGTCCGGGCCCTGGCCGAGCTCATCGCCGTGGAGATGCACCTCTCCGCCGAGGACCGCGACCGGCTCCGGTGGGCCGCCCTGCTGCACGACTGCGGCAAGCTCCTCGTCCACACCGACGTGCTCAACAAGAAGGGGGAGCTGAGCGACGAGGAGTGGGAGCAGGTGCGCAACCACCCCATCGACGGCGCCCGCCTGGCCGCCCCGCTCGCGTTCTGGCTGGGGCCGTGGTCCCTCGCCATCGCTGAGCACCACGAGCGCTGGGACGGTGGCGGTTACCCATTCGGTCGAGTCCGCGGCGAGATCTCACTCGGCGCCCGCATCGTCTCGGTCGCCGACAGCTTCGAGGTGATGACGTCGGCCCGCTCCTACCAGCGGGCCGTCACCCCTGAGACGGCGCGCAGCGAGCTGGCCCGCCAGGCCGGGCACCAGTTCGACCCTGCCGTCGTACGCGCCTTCCTCGCCGTGTCCATCGGCCGCCTGCGCTGGCTGGTCGGCCCGGTGAGCTGGCTGGCGGAGATGCCGGTCATCCGCGCCGCCACCCACACGCCCGCCGCTGCTGCTCCTGTCGGACTGGGCGCCATCGCCCTGGCCGCCGCCAGCGTGCTCGGGATGGTCGTCGCTCCCGACGGCCCGGCGCCCGTCGACGCCGCTCTTACCCGTCCCGCCGCCGCTCCCGTCGTGCCGAGATCGTCGCCGGGGCCCGATCCTGTACCCCAACCGGCCGCCGCCCCCCCCACGGACGTGCAGGCCGCGCAGGTGGAGGCCCCGGCGACACCCACGGTTGCGCCCGTCGTCCCGGACGCCGCGCCCGCCGTCGTCGTGACCGATGTCGGCGACGGCGACGGCGATGCCGTGCTGGCGCCCGCGGCCGTGGGGCCGGCCGACGCGTGCGTGGAGGTCGGGCCTGTGTCGGGCCTGGTGGACGGGGCGGTCGAACCGCTGGCCGGCGCACTGGTCCCGCCCCTTGCCGCCGTGGTCGACACAGTGGACTGCACCGCGGTCGTGCCCGTCGAGGGACTGCTGTCCGGCCTGCTCAGCCCCTGACCAACCTGTTGGCTGAAATCGTGGGGTATTCGTCCTTGCGGCCATAACGGGAGCGGCGCAGGATGAGGCCGTGGCCGGGGCCGACGTGGTGATCGTGATCTACGACGGGGTGCAGAGCCTCGATGTGAGCGGGCCGGCCGAGGTGCTCGCGACCGCCGGCCATCACGTGCAGACCGTCAGCACCGACGGCGAGCCCGTCCGGTCCATGAGCGGCCTGCGGCTGCTCCCCGACGGTGACCTCGACTCCGTCCGCGGTCCCATCGACACGCTCATGGTCGCCGGAGGGAATGGCACGGTGGAGGCCCTCGGCGACGCACGGCTCATCGCCTGGCTCCCACGTGCGGCCGCCCGCAGCCGGCGGGTGACGAGCGTGTGCTCCGGCGCCTTCCTGCTGGCCGAGGCGGGCCTGCTCGACGGGCGCCGGGCGACGACGCACTGGTCGGTGTGCCACACCCTCGCGGAGATGTACCCGACCGTCACCGTCGAGGCCGACCCGATCTACGTGCGCGACGGCGACGTGTGGACGTCGGCCGGCGTGACCGCGGGGATGGATCTCGCACTCGCTCTCGTGGAAGACGACCACGGGCGCGACGCCGCCCTCGCCATCGCGCGACGCCTCGTGCTGTTCCTTCGCCGCCCCGGCAACCAGGCTCAGTTCAGCGCCCAGCTCGCGGCCCAGACCGCCGAGCGCGACGTCCTCCGGGAGACCCAAGCTCACATCGCCGACCGGCCCGGTGCCGACCTGTCCGTCGACGCCCTGGCCGAGCGGGCCGGCATGTCGGTGCGCAACTTCGCGCGCAGCTTCCGCGCCGAGGTGGGCACGACCCCGGCGCGCTACGTGGAGAGCGTGCGCGTCGAGGCCGCCCGCCGGTTGCTCGAGGAGACCGACGCGGGCGTCGACGCCGTCGCCGCGACGTGTGGCTTCGGCACGGCCGAGACCATGCGCCGCGCCTTCGTGCGCGTCCTCCACGTCCCACCCACCGAATACAGACGCAGATTTCGCGCTGCTTGAAAGGACCGCAATGAACATCGCCATCGTCCTCTTCGACGGCTTCACCGCACTCGACGCGGTCGGCCCCTACGAGACGCTGGGTCGCATCCCCGGCGCCAAGATCACCTTCGTCGCCGAGACGGCAGGACCGGTGCGCACCGACACCGGCAACATGGCCATCACCGCCGACGCTTCGCTCGCCGACCTGGGTGACCCCGACATCTTCGTGATTCCCGGCGGCCCTGGTCAGTTCCACCAGATGGACAACGACAAGCTCCTCGCGTGGATCCGCCAGGCCCACGAGACGTCGACGTGGACGACCTCGGTGTGCACGGGATCGCTCCTCCTCGCCGCGGCCGGGCTGCTCGAGGGCAAGAAGGCCACCTCTCACTGGCTCGCCCTCGACCAGCTCCCCGCGTTCGGCGCCGATCCCACCCTCGAGCGCGTCGTCTTCGAAGGCAAGATCGTCACCGCGGCCGGCGTGTCGTCTGGCATCGACATGGGCCTGGCGCTCATCGCGCGCATCCATGGCGACGAAGTGGCGCAGGCCGTGCAGCTCGGTATCGAGTACGACCCGCAGCCGCCCTTCGACGCGGGCTCGCCGGAGAAGGCACCTGAGCCCATCGTCGAGTTCCTGCGGGCCAGCAGTCGGTTCATGCTCGAAGGCGCATAGCGCCGCGAGCGGCCTACGTTGGTCCGCGCCGTGGACAACCGAGATGCAGTGGCTGCCGCCGACCGTGCCGACGACATGCCGGCGTTGGTCGCGGCCCTCGAGGCGGTCGCAGCCGACGTCGCAGCCGACGGTGACTACGAGAAGGCGGCGTGCATCCTCGGCGCCACCGACGGACTGCGCGGCGACGCGCCGTCCAGCGCGGGCCGCACCCTCGCCCTGATCGAGGAGGCCATCGGCACCGTGCGCCTGGCCGAGCTGACCGCCGAGGGTCGCCACATGGCGCGCGCGGACATCGTCGCGCTGGCGCTCGCGACGACCTGACGTTCAGGCCGCGAGGGGTAGGGGCGGAGGGGGCGTGGCCCGCACCCCGAGCTGCTCGAGCAGGGCGGCGCGTTCGTCGGCGCGCGACGGGTCGTCAGCCAGACCGCCCAGCTCGGCCACCACCGAAAGGGCCTCGAGCGTGAGCGCGACCTCGTAGGCGGCCCCGCGGCCCCGGGCCACGGCCAGGCTCTCGTCGAAGTCGGCCCAGGCGTCCGTCGTACGGCCGAGCGCGACGTGGGCATACCCCCGCAGGCGGTGCAGCATCGCCGCGAACTCGGTGTCTCCCGACAGCTTCTCGCGCCGCAGCCCACCGTCGATCAGCGTCAGCGCCTCGTCGATCGAGCCCTTGCGCAACAGGCACTCGGCCAGTGCGCCGCACGCGCCGACTTCCCGAGCGTCACACGCGTCCGCGAACAGGGCCCTCACCTCCTCGAAGAGTTGCACCGCTTCGTCGAGCTCGCCACGGACGAGGGCGAGACGACCGAGGTTGCCGAGCACATCGGCCACGCCTCCCGCGTAGCCCATCGACTGCCACACCTCCAGGGCGTCGCGCAGCCTGGGTTCGGCCTCGTCGTAGCGCCCCTGGTGCACGAGCACCTCCGCCGAGTTGCACGCGCCGAACGTGGCATCGACGGTGTTGCCAGTGCGCTGATAAGCGTCGCTCGCGCGGGTCCAGAGGTCCAGCGCCTCGTCCCACCTGCCCCGCATGTAGGCGAAGTTGCCCAGGTAGAGCAGCACCTCCGCCGTCGTGCTCAGGTCACCCAACTCCTCGCAGATGGGCAGGGCCAGCACGGCGTTGGTCGCCTGCTCCGTCCGCCCGAGGGCCATGAGGGCCCAGTCCTGGAGCAGATACGAGCGGGCCAGCGCGGGCCGGTTGTCGGACAGCAGCGCGTCCTCGACCGCCAGTTGTGACCATCGCAGCGCCTCGCGAGGACGTCCGCTCTGCTGACGACAGTGAGCGTACGAGGAACGAAGGTCCGCCCGGCGCGCCACCTCGGCCTGACCATCGTGGCCCTCCAGCAACCGCAGGCCCTTGCGCAGCCAGCGCAGCGCATTGTCGTTTCGGCCCTGGTGCAGCGCGGCGCTGCACTCCCGGCTGCACAGGTGAGCGAGGGCGCCGACGTCACCGGCGCGCAGCGGCCGCGCCCGGCGGTAGGCGACGCGCGCCTCTTCGAAGCTGCCGGAGAGGAGCGACACGTCCCCGAGCGCCTCCCACGTCTTGGCCACCTCCACGTCGGGGACACCGACATGGCGGCGCACCGAGAGGGCCCGCTGGTAGAGCTCCACTGCCTCCGCGTTGGCGTACGACGCGCGCGCCTGGGCGGCCGCCAACAGCGCGTACTTCCAGCAACGATCGTGGCGCTGCGCGTGGAGGAAGTGCAGTGAGAGCGCGGCGGCCCGCTCCCCCTCGCGACCGACAGTCGCCCGTTCGAGGGCGTCGCCGACGATCGCGTGCAACTCCCGGCGGCGCCGGAACGGCAACGCCTCGTAGGACACCTGGCGGTAGCACTCGTTGGAGAAGCGCAGCAGGCCGGGGCCCGCCGTTTGCACGTAGGAGCCGAAGCGGCGGATGGCGGCGGCCGCCGTCCGCACCCGTCCGTCGGTCGCGACGTCGAGCAACGAGACGTCGAAGACGGGCCCGAGCACCGACATCCACCGCAGCACGCGGCGATCGGCAGGGTCCAGGCGATCGATCTGGGCGGCAACGACAGCCTCGAGCGACTCCGGCAGGGGCTCCCCGACGCCGGAGCCGGCACGAGCCCGGACCAGCTCGGCCAGGAACAGCGGGTTGCCGCCTGCTTGCGCGACGAGCGCGTCGCGCTCGTGGGGCCGCAGGGGGGCACCGGCGCTGAGGTCGGACAGCAGTGCGTGTCCCGTCTGGACGTCCAGGGGCGCCAGGTGCAGCCGTACGGCGGTCCCATCGGGGGGCGGGGGTCCGTGCACGTCGTCGCGACGCGCCACGCACACGAGCCAGGCCCGGTCGGCGGCCGCGTCGCCGATGGCGCCGAGCAGCTCAGCGGACAAGCCGTCGAGCCACTGGCCGTCCTCGACCACGAAGACGCAGGAGTCGGCCACCAGCGCCCGCAGGAAGTCGACGACGACGCGTTGGGTGCGCTGGCGCCGATACCGGGGATCGAGTGCGCTCGCCTCCTCGGTCGGCGCAACATCGACGTCGGCGACCGTGGCGAGGAGCGGCAACCACGGAAGGAGGCCGGGGGCCACCCGCTCGACAGACGCCTGGAGCTCGGGCCCATTTGTCGCGCCGGTGACGGCGCGCAGCAGGAACCGACACGCGTAGTAGGGCGTGTGCGCCTCGTAGGGCTCGCAGAAGGCCCGCACCGTGGTGAAGCCGTCGGCTCGCGCGACCAGTTCCTCGACGAGACGGGACTTGCCCATGCCCGCCGCTCCCACGATCTCCACCAGGGCTCCCGCACCGGCACGAGCCCGATCCACGGTCTGGATGAGGGTCGCCATCTCGGCTTCTCGTCCTGCGAGCGGCGTCCTCGCGTGGGTGGCACCGGCGCGACGGCCGCCCGGATCACCGACGATGAACGCCTCCACCGACTGGGACTTGCCCTTCACCGTGAACGGGGCGACGGCCACGGTGTCGAACACGGTGGCCGACCGGTCGACCACGGACGCGGTGGCGAGGATCTGCCCCGGCTCGGCCTTGGCCATGAGGCGGGCAGCCAGGTTCACCGCGTCACCCATGACGGTGTACGTGCGGCGGAACGACGGGCCGACCTCGCCGACGAACACGTGGCCGTGGTTCACCCCGATACGCACGGGAAGGCGCCGGTTGCCGCTGGCGATCTGGTGCAGACAGCGGAGCATGCGGCCCTCGTCGTCTCCAACAGCCCGGGGCGCGCCGCTGACGAGGATGATCTTGCCGCCGTTTCGGTCGACGTCACTGGCGAGGAAGGTGACGCCGTGCTCGTCGGCCGCCGCCTGCACGTCGGTCACCAGCTCGTCGAGGGCATCGGCCAGGCCCGCCGCTCCCTCATCGCTGAGCAGGCCGTCGACGTCGTCGAAATGCACGAAGGCGATGGAGACAGTTCGGTGCTCCGACTCCACGGTGCCGGCCACCAGGTGATCTCGCAGGGCGACGGGCACCGACAACGCCGCGCCGATCACCGGCCCGACCGGACCGGTCGACCGCCCTGTCGCCACCTGGAGCGGGCGCTCCCGCAGGAGGAAGCCGGGGCCCGTCACCGCGCCCACCAGCGCCCCGTCGATGCATGCCGCGGTCGCAGGGCTCACGACGATCTGGTCGGCGCTGGCCGCCGACTCCATGTCGACGGTCGCCGTCGCCGCCGGTCCGGTGACGATGAGCTCGCGGTGCGAACGGCCGACGCGGAAGAGGTGCACGTCACCGCTGTGCACGCCGATCGACATGCGCAGCCGCACCCTCCCCACCGACGTCGCGACCCGGCCGATCTCCCCCATCCCCGCCCGCATGCGAAGGGCGCTGGCGCAGGCCCGCTCGGCGTGGCCGTTGTCCTGGAACAGCAGGAGCAGCGCGTCACCACCGAACTTGAGCAGGCTCCCACCCGCGTCGTACGCCACGGCGAGGAGGTCTCCGAAGCAGCGGCTCAGCGTCTCCGTGAGCTCCTCGGCGCCGACCCGTCCGTTGCCGGCCAGCCGCTCGGACAGCGCAGTGAAGCCGGAGATGTCGGCGAAGAGCAACGACCCGTCGTCCCCCCGCTGGGTGCTCGACGGGTCGTTGCCTGCCCACTCGATCACGAGGCGTGGCAGGTAGGGCGCGAGGGTGGCCATGTCCGCGCCCGACCGTGTCATGCCAGGGTCTTCGGGATCGGGAACCCGATGTCCTCGAGCAGGGCGATGAGGTAGACGACGCTGCCGTCGACCCTGTCGAGGCCGTAGACGCAGGGGTCGGCGCTGGCGTAGGGCGTGCCGCCACCGGGCGTATAGGTCGAGCACTTGGGCACCGCGGGTGCAGGGCCGAGCGTCTGGCCTGTCTTGAGGTAATGGATGGGGTTGCAGCCCGAGCCGCCACCGAGCCCGTTGCAGGTCTGCTTCACCTGCGGGTAGGTCACGCTCACCCGCACGGGGTTCTCCTTGCTGACCGGCGTGCCGCCGACCTGGACGAAGTCAGCCCGAGCCTCGGGGGCGTAGCAAGGTGAGAGACCGCACGACGTGTCCGACGCGTCGCCCTCATAGAGGTGGACGAACATGCCGCCGCCGTCGGTCGCCCCCGCCGGCAGCGCAAAGGTCGTCGTCACGTCGTTGTCGCCGCTGGTGAACGAAGTCGACTCGCCGTCGGTGATGAAGGCGAAGCCCGAGCTCGCCACCGTGGTCGACGCCGAGGCGCTGTCGGGGCTCTCCTGGGCCAGCGGCACCTGCAGGCTCTCGCCCGGAGAGGCGGACACGGCGGCGTGATGCTGGAGCGACGTCGCCGCGCCGGTCTCGACCGCGATGTGCACGAAGGGACTCGACTGGCCCGCGGCGAGCTCGCCGAACGAGCACGTCACCGTGGAGCTCGTGGTCGCGGTGCACGCGGGGTGGAGGTCGAAGTTCGGGTCGACCGTGCCGCCCGTGTCCACCGTGAGGGTGGCGTCGGACTGCGCGATGGCGCCGTCATTGGAGATGGTGGCCCCCAGCAGGGTGCCCTGCCCCGGGTTGACCGTGGCCGAGCCCTGCCAGGTGATGGTCGTTCCACCCAGGAGCGGATGCTCGGTGGCCTGCGCGACCACCAGGCTGACACCCAAATCGGCCACGTTCAGCGGGTGGGCGCCACTGGTCTGCGCCGTGAGCGCGATCGGTCCCGCCATGGTGGCGGTCGCAACGATGGCGGCAAGCATTCGCCGTCCCCCGAGAGCCCTTCGCATGTCGCTCATCTCCTTTTGTTCCGTATGAACCGGCCGACTCGCCCACCCGAGCCGACCCTGCTGGCGATCTTCGGCCGTTGGGAGACGGGTGTATTGAGCAGGAACTACTCAATTCACGCGGAGCGGGTCCATCTGCACTGGGCGTGACCAGCGTCATACGACTTCTGGGTACTCACACCTACGGGCGACTTGCCGTCTGATGGACATTTCTCCCATACTCAATTGGCACTTTGACGCGATGGGTGGTTGGCCAAACGCTGGGGGCGGCATGGCCCTGTTCGAGGCACGACCGGGGGAGCAACGGGGCCATGCCGGGTCGCCACGCGTCTGGCCGTTCGTGGGGCGCCACGAGGAGCTGGCGGCCCTCGCCGCCTGCCTCGACAGCACGGAAGCGGGCGGGGTCGTGCTCGCTGGTCCCGCGGGCGTGGGGAAGACGAGCCTGGCCCGCGCCCTGCGCAACGCGGCCCGCGACCGCGACTGGCCGACCGAGGAAGTGGCGGCCACGCGGGCGGCGGCCTCCATCCCGCTCGGCGCCTTCGCCCACGTGCTGCCCGACCTGCAGGCACCCGGTACCCCGCTCGTCGATCTCCTGGCCCGCGCCGCCGCCACCCTCGTCGCGCGGGCCGAGGGCGAGCGCCTGCTCCTGACCGTCGACGACGCCCACCTGCTCGACGACGCGTCCGCCGCCCTCGTGCACCGGCTGGCCCGGGCGCCGGAGATCTTCCTGGTGGCCACGGTGCGCTCGCGGGAGACGGCGCCCGACGCTGTCGTCGCCCTGTGGAAGGACGAGCTCGCGGTCCGCATCGACGTGGAGCCCCTCGACGACGCCGCCATCGAGGAGCTGGTGGCCGCCGCGCTGGGCGGCCAGCCGACCCGGGCCCTCGTGCATCGCGTGCACGCGGTGAGCGAGGGCAACCCGCTGTTCGCTCGGGAGCTGCTGTTGTCAGGTCTCGAGTCCGAGGCGCTCGTCGAGGTCGACGGGGTCTGGCGCTGGCACGGGCCATCGGGCGGCGGACGCCGACTGCAGGAGTTCGTCGAGGCGCGCCTCGACCGGCTGACCGATGCCGAGCGTGACGCGCTGCGCGTCATCGCCTTCGGCGAGCCGCTGGGCGTCACGCTGCTCGAGTCCATCGTGGGCGTGGACATGGTCGACGCCCTCGAGCACCGCGAGCTCGTGACCGTGCGCCGCGAGGACAAGCGCGTGCTGGTGCGCCTCGTGCATCCCGTCTACGGCGAGGCGCTACGCGCCGGTACCGCGCCCCGACAAGCGGCGGCCGCACAGCGGCGACTGGCCGAAGCAGTGAGTTCCGTCGGGGCGAACCGGCGTGAGGACCGGCTGCGCGTCGTGCTCTGGCGGCTGGAGAGCGGTGGACCGCAGGATTCCGAAGCCCTGCTCGCCGCAGCCGAGGAGGCCAACGCCGGCTTCGACCACGTCCTCGCCGAGCGGCTGGCGTGGGCGGCCCAGCCCGACGGCGGTGACGAGGCGGAGATGCTCCTGGCCCGATCCCTCTGGCTACAGGGAAAGGGCGCCGAGGCCGAGGCGGTGTGGGCCGGCCTGGCCGCTCGCGCCGACAGCGAGGAGCGCACGGTCGCCATCGCGTCCTCTCGCTCCAACAACCTGTTCTTCACCCTCGGCCGGCCTGACCAGGCCAACCGCGCCTTGGACGAGGCCGAGTCTGCCGTCGAGGACGGACTGGCCCGAGTCCCCCTGGTCATCCAGCGCTCGGTGTACTCCCTGTACGGCGGGCGCCCCCTCGACGCCTTGATCGAGTCGCGCGCCGCGCTCGAACGCGACGACGTTCCCGACACGAGCGTGGCCCAGGCGACGGTCATCGCCGCGCCCGCCCAGGCGATCACCGGCAGGGCGGACGACGCGGTGGCCATGGTCGACCGGGTGCTGCCGCTCGCGCTCGGGCTCCGCGGTGATGACGCCGCCCAGCTCGGCGGGCAGCTGCTGGCGGCCCGGTTCCTCGCACTCACCATCGGCGGGCGTCTGCACGAGGCCGCCGACCTCGCCGCGGCCGTGCACCAGCTCGCGGTCGAGCACAGCAGCCACGACGGGCTCGCCACCATGGCCTGCGCGTCGGGGCAGGTCGCCCTCGCCCGGGGCCGGCCCCGCACCGCCATCTGGTGGCTGCGCGAAGCGGCCTCGCTGCTGCGGGTCCACGATCGCAACGGCTTCCTGCCGTGGTGCCTGGGCGAGCTGGCGGCCGCGGCCGCCATCGTCGGCGACCTGGACGAGGCCGGCGCCGCGCTGGCCGAGGCCGACAGTCGGCGCAACCCGTCGCTGCGGCTGTTCGACGTCGAGCTTGCCGTCGGACGGGCGTGGCACGCGGCTGCGGCGGGCGCCCGTCGCGCTGCCCTCGCCATCCTCGACGACGCGGCGACGTGGGCGTCCGCCACCGGACAGGCCACCTTCGCGGGTATGGCCCTGCACGTCGGGGCCCGCCTCGGCTTCGCGGCCGAGGTCGTCGACCGCCTGGAGGTGATCGCGGCCACCGTCGACGCCCGCGAGGTTGTCATCGGCGCGCGCCACGCCCGGGCGTTGGTCAACGGCGATGGCGCCGCTCTCGACGAGGTGTCGATCGCGTTCGAGGAGATCGGAGCCGTCCTGCGCGCCGCCGAGGCGGCCGCCGCCGCGGCTGCCGCCCATCGCGACGCGGGCCGGATGCGCGCGGCAACGGCTGCGGCGGCACGGGCCCACGGCCTCGCCGGAAATTGCCAAGGGGCGACGACGCCGGCGCTCGCCGCAATGTCGGAGGTCGAGGAGGCTGGCGCCCTGACCCCACGAGAGCACGAGGTGGCCCGCCTCGCGGCCCATGGCCTGCCCAGCAAGGACATCGCGGCGCGCTTGTTCCTCTCGGTGCGCACCGTCGACAACCACCTGCAGCGGGCCTACACCAAGCTGGGCGTGCGCAGCCGACGGGAGCTGACCGAGTCGCTGAGTAGCGGCCATGCGGGCGACGACGAGAAATGAGCAGCCATTGCTCATGACCGGGCGTCGAGCGCGGGCGTACAACGTGACCATGTCCAAGAAGTCCTCCCAAGGGTTGGTCGACGAGTTGCAGGGGCTGGCCGTGTTCGCCCGTTGCAGCACCAGGGAGCTCGAGGCGCTCACCCGCATCGGCACCGTGATCAATGTCGAGGCCGGCTACACGTTCATGCGCCAGGGCCGGCGGGGCCTGGAGTTCTTTGTCGTGATGGACGGCAGCGCTCGCTGCCTGGTCGACGACCGTGTCGTCGCCACCTACGAGACCGGCGAGTTCTTCGGGGAGATGGCGCTCATCGACAACGCACCGCGCAGCGCAACCGTCGAGGCGGAGACGGCCATGACGGTGCTCGTCGTCGACTCGCGCGAGTTCGCCGACATGCTCGAGTGGGCGCCGTCGAGCGTGCAGCCCCTGTTGGCAGCCCTGGCCCAACGCCTCAGGACTGCCCAAGCACGGACCTAGCGAGCAGGGACCTAGCGAGCAGGGACCTAGCTCGAGCTCACGACCGGTAGCGCTTCGAGCCCTCGCAGCACTGCCGTCGATCGCCACACGGGGGGTGCGGCGGGTCGCAGATCGCGGAATCGCTCCAGCAGCGCGGGCACCGCGATCTGCGCCTCCCGCCGGCTGAGGGCGGCCCCCAGGCAGAAGTGCACCCCCTGGCCGAAGGCGAGGTGGGGGTTGGGGTGGCGGGCCACGTCGAGCTCGTCCGGCCGGGCGAAGCGGTCGGCGTCGCGATTGGCCGCACCGAGCACCGCGACGACGGAGTCACCCGGCCGCACCCGCACCCCGCCGATCGTCGTGTCGGCGACGGCGGCGCGGTTGATCATCTGGGCCGGGCTGTCGTAGCGCAGCAGCTCCTCGATGGCGGTGCGCACGCCCGCGGCGTCGGCCTTGCGCAGCGCGTCGAGCTGCTCGGGCGCCTGCATCAGGGCGAGCACGCCGTTGCCGATGAGGTTGGTCGTCGTCTCGTGGCCCGCGAAGACGAGCAGGGTGCAGAGCTGGGTGACCTCGGGCGCGGTGAGGGCGTCGTCGCCCTCGGCCTCGAGCATGCGGCTGATGAGGTCGTCGCCGGGCGCTCGTGTGCGCTCGGCCACCAGCGACGCGACGTACGGGCCCATGCCCTCACCGCCGAAGCCCTTGCCCTTCGTGTAGAAGCGGTCCATGCCCGCAGCCATCTGGCGCGACCACGCGCTGAACTGCGGCCGGTCCGCCTCCGGCACCCCGAACAGCTCCGCGATCACCGTGATCGGCAACGGATAAGCAAAGTCCGCGATCAGGTCCCACTGCGTTCCCTGCGGGATCCGGGCAAGGAGGCGATCGACCATCGACTCGATACGGGGGCGGAGCACCTCGACCTCGCGGGCGGTGAACCCTCGCTGGGCGAGACGGCGGACGGCGGTGTGCTCGGGCGGGTCGCTGCCGATGGACCGCGTGGTGCGAGGCGCCGACGCCCCGCCACCCTTGGCCGCCTTGCCCCGGTCGGCGGTGAGCGCGGGCGAGGCGAAGAACGTCTCGCAGTCGGCATGACGGGTGAGGAACCAGCTGCGGTGGCGGTCGCTCCAGTGCACAGGGTCTTCGGCGCGGATGCGCTCCCACGTCGGGTACGGGTCGGCGATGAACGCCGGGTCGCGCAGATCGAGAAGGGTCATTGGTGCACCATCAGGCTCGTCGGCGCCACCGAGAGGCCCATCCGCGTAAAGGCACCAATGACCAAGGTGCAATCACATTGGTTCGCTCGCCAAACCCCGGCTCGCTCACGCCTCTTCGAGCTGGTGCGCCACCCTCTCCGCCGACTCGATGTACTCCTCCACCATGTCGAACACGACCTGGCGGGCGGGGCGCACCTGGTTCATGGCGCCCACGAGCTGGCCGACGAAGTAGTTGGCCAGCTGGTTGGCCCCCGAGCCCTCGGTGGCCGCCGACCGGGAGATCCGCAGCTGGGCCTCGGCCACGAGAGCCGACTGCAGCGGCATGGCGAGGGTGGGAGGAGCGTCCTCCTTCTCCCACTCGTCGGTCCACGCGGTGCGCAGCATGCGGGCCGGCTTGCCGGTGAGCGACCGCGACCGCACGGTATCGCGCGACGTGGCGGCCAGGAACTTCTGCTTCACCGTGGGCTGGGTCTCCGCCTCCTCGGTGGTGAGCCACACCGAGCCGCACCACACACCCTCGGCCCCGAGGGCCATCGACGCCGCGATCTGCCGGCCCCGACCGATGCCGCCCGCAGCGAGCACCGGCGTGGGCGCCACCGCGTCGACGACCTCGGGCACCAGCACCATGGTCGAGATGTCACCGGTGTGGCCGCCCGCCTCGGTGCCTTGGGCGACGATGATGTCGGCGCCCGCCGCCTTGTGGCGCTCGGCGTGCACGCGTGTGCCGGCCAGCGCGGCGACGAGCACGTCTTCGGCGTGGGCCCGCTCGATCAACGCGGGCGGGGGCGGTCCCAAGGCGGAGGCGACGAGCTTCACCTTGTGGGCGAAGGTGATGTCGAGCAGCGGCTCATAGGTCTTGGGCGAGATGGACAGACCTCCGCCCCGCCACATCTCCCCCTCCATCTCCGGCGGCAGGGGCGGGACGCCGTAGCGCTCGAGGATGCCGTCGACGAACTGCTGCTGCTCGGCCGGCAGCAGCTGGCGCACCGACTCGCGGTTGATCTCGAACCCGCCCTCGTCGGCCCCTGCGTACTTCTGGGGCAGCAGCAGGTCGAGGCCGTAGGGCTTGCCCTTGGTCTCCGCCTCGATCCAGTCGAGGTCGACCTCGAGCTGCTTGGGGCTGTGGGCCACGGCGCCGAGCACCCCGAACCCCCCGGCATTGGTCACCGCCGCCACCACGTCCCGGCAATGACTGAAAGCAAGAATCGGAAACTCGATCCCGAGCATGTCGCACACGCGCGTCCTCATATGACCGAGCGTACGCCGCCCGACCCCCCATCCGTTCTTTGGCGCGTAGGCCCCATATATCCGGGGTAACGCGCCAAAGAACGAGATGGGGTCAGGTCTTGGGGAGGCAGGCTTCGGCCGCCGCGGCGACGCCGGCGGCGAACTCGCCTCGCTCGGAGGGTGACAGCAGGGCCTCGAACTGCTTGGCGCACAGCTTGTCGGTCATGTCCTCCGCCTCGGGGTGGAGGTGCTTGACCGAGCTCACGTCGGGGAACGGCTCCGGCCAGCCGAAGAACTTGGCCTGGCCCTCACCCTCGTTGGCCAGGATGGCTTCGAGCGGGGACAGCCCGACGGCCGTCGTCGCCACCACGTGGTTGGCGCCCCGCCACTCGCGCAGCGTCTGGAACAGCTGAGCGGCGCGACCGGGCACGTCGTCGACCCGCGTCTGCGTGCGCCACGCGACGAACAGCGGCAGCCCCGACCCCTCGGCCCCGTCGACCAGCTTGTCGGCCAGCTCGACGAAGCGGTCGAGGTCGACGCCGCCCAGGTTGTCGCGGCCCCAGATGGCGGTCGCCTCGAGCATGCGGCTGCCCGCCTCACGCGCGCCATGGATCGCGACGCCCTCGTTGTAGGCGGTGCCGACGATCTCAGGGTTGAACCACCCGAAGACGGACGCCACGACATCACAGCCCACGTCACCCAGCACGCCCCCGCGGCCGGCGAAGTAGAAGGCGAACGGGTTCGTCCAGCCCCACTCGGCGGCCCAGGCAAAAGTGTCCGGGCTCAGGTAGATGGCCGTCCCGATGTCGTGGATCGGGTCGTAGGTGGCGCGGACGGTCTCGTGGGCGGTGAGGTCGGGCATGGCGCGAGCTTGCCACCGAGGCGGCGCGCCCCACACGCTGGATGGTCATGGCCGAGATGCCCATCGGACGCTTCCGCCGCGCTCTGCCTGTTGCCCGCTCCGTCGCGCGCAGTGCGGCGACAAGGGCGATGCCCCGAAGGGGCCATGAGGCAGAGCTCGAGCGCTACGCCAAGGAGGCGGAGCGCTACGCGGAGATGCTCGGCGGCATGAAGGGCGCGCTCATGAAGGCGGGCCAGCTGCTGTCGTTCGTCGACACGGCCGGGCTGGTGCCGGCCGAGTACCAGCAGGTGTTCCAGACCGCGCTGTCGGGCCTGCAGTCCGACGCCCCTCCCATGGACGCCGACGCCGTTGCCGCGGTCGTGCACGAGGAGCTGGGCGCCCGGCCCGAGGACATCTTCGTTCGCTTCTCACCGCTGCCCATAGCCGCCGCGTCCATCGGCCAGGTGCACGCGGCCGAGCTGCCCGACGGCACCGAGGTGGCGGTGAAGGTGCAGTACCCGGGCGTGGCCGACGCGGTCCGCAACGACCTGGCCAACGTGGAACTGCTGGCGACATTCATCTCCATGGGCATGAAGATGTTGCCCTTCGCGTTCCCCAACCTCGATCCCCGCGCCGTGGCCGAAGAGGTCCGCGATCGCATCGGCGAGGAGCTCGACTACCTCACCGAGGCGGCCAACCAGCAGGCCTTCGTGAACGCGTTCGCCGGCCACCCCTTCATCCGCATCCCGGCCGTTGTGCACGAGCTCACCACACCGCGCGTGCTCACCCAGGAGTTCGTCGACGGCCGTCGGTGGGCGGCCGCCCTCGACAGCGAGCAGGAGCTCAAGGACCAATGGGGCGAGGTCATCGCCCGCTTCGTCTACGGCGGGCTCTACCGCACCGGGCTGTTCAATGGCGATCCGCATCCCGGCAACTACCTGTTCCACGAGGACGGCACCGTCACGTTCCTCGACTTCGGCTGCGTGCAGCGCTACGGGCCCCGCCAGCTCGACGACATGCGCCGTCTGGGCGACGTCATGTTCGCGGGCGACGCCGAGGGTCTCAAAGCCCTGTTCATCGACATGGGGTTCTTCCCCCCCGGCGACAAGGTCGACGCCGATCGCCTCTACGACTGGTACCGGTTGGCGTGGGCGCCACCGCTCGCGGGTGGGCCGTGGACCTACACGCCGGAGTGGGCGGCGGAGATCGTCGAGCGTTGGTACGACCCGGCCGGGCCGTGGTCCGACGTCACCCGTCGATTCGCGGTGCCCAAGGACTACGTGTTCATGAACCGCATCACCCTGGGGCTCAACTCCGTGCTCGGCGCTTTGCGGACGACGGCCGACTGGACCGCCATGGACGCCGAGGTCCGCACTGATGGTCCACCCGCGGGCGAGCTGGGTCGCCTCGAAGCCGCGTGGCGAGCGCAGCGCGCCTAGCCGACCGACCAGTCGAAGTCGACGCCGGCCTGCTGGCCCGGCGACGCGTCGGGTGAGAGCTCGAACCCGAATCGGAAGGTGCGGCTGTCGCCCGGCCCCTCGGGCGTGAAGGTCTCGAGGCCTCTGCCCGGGGAGTGGTCACGGGCGAAGGCCTCGACCCCGCCACTGAAGAGCTGGCGCTCGGCGGCGAAGCCGTCACACGAGCCGAACCCGCCGCCCCGGCCCACGTCGAGGGTGACCTGCATGCCCTTCGCCAACTCGCCGGTGGCGCGCGCCGCGACGAGCACGGCGGCCTGGCCCTGCATGCCGGAGTACGTGACGGTGATGCAGTTCTCGTAGCGCTGGCCCGGCACCATGGCGGGCACGTCGAACAGGCTGCGGTCGGTGTCGTCGTCGGCCAGCGTCACCGCACCCGAGCGGAACCGGCTGGTCGCGTCGGTACCCATCTGCAGGGCGTCGCCCGAGCGGTTCACGACGAGGAAGCTGATGAGCAGCACGGTCGCGGCCGCGGCCAGCAGGCGCACGAGCGAGCGGGTGCCCTCGACTGCCTCCTCGCCTTCGATCTCGTCCAGCTCGTCGAACCGGTCGTCAGGCTCGACAGGTGTCATCACGGGCGCCGTCATGCCGTCACCGTCGCGGCCTTCTTCTTGCGGGCCGAGGGATGGGGACGGCCGCGAGTGACGAGCAGCTCCGTCACCTCGGGCTCGCCCATGGGCATGTGGAACCAGTAGCCCTGCATCATGTCGCACTCCAGGTCGCGCAGCTGCTCCGCCTGCTCGGCTGTTTCGACGCCTTCGGCCACCACCTGAATGCCGAGGTCGCGGGCCAGAGTGATCATCGATTTGAGGATGGCGAGGTTGCGGTTGTCGCTCGAGCCGTGCAGGAAGCTCTTGTCGATCTTGAGGATGTCGATCTTGAAGCGCTTGAGGTAGCTCATCGACGCCTGGCCCTGGCCGAAGTCGTCGATGGCGAGACGCACACCGAGGGCCCGCACCGCCTTGAGCTGCTCCAGCGACTCTTCGCCGGCGAGCACCCGCTCGGTCATCTCGAGCGTGAGCCGCTTGGGGTTGAAGCCGGTCGACGCCAACACCTCTTTCAGCTCGGCCACGAAACCAGGACGGGTCAGCTGACGAGGCGACACGTTGACGGCCATCGACAGGCGGCGACCCGGAAAGCGCTCGGTCCACTTCTGGCCCTGCGCACACGCCTGCTCGAGGACCCAGTGGCCCACCTCGTTGATGAGACCGCTGTCCTCGGCCAGCGGGATGAAGTCGTCGGGGCCCACCAGCCCGCGCTCCGGATGGCGCCAGCGCACGAGGGCCTCGACACCGGTGACCCGACCCTGGCGCACCGATCCGATGGGCTGGAAGACGAGGGCCAGCTCGTCGCGCTCGACGGCTCGGCGCAGCTCGCTCTCCATCTGCATGCGCTCGACCGTCGCCCCGTCGAGCTCGGACGACCAGAACTGCCAGTTGGCAGGGCCGCGTGACTTGGCCTTGTACATGGCGACGTCGGCCCGACGCATGAGCTCGCCGGCGCCGACCGTGGTTCCCTCCGACAGGGCGATGCCGACGCTGGTGGAGATGGCGACCTCGTTGCGGCCCAGCTTGAACGGCGCCGACAGCGACTCGCAGATGCGCTCGGCCAACTTCTCGGCGCGCGTCTCCTTGTCGAGGTCGGGCATCAGCACGGTGAACTCGTCGCCGCCGATGCGGGCGACGAGTGTGCCCGACCGCACCGCGCGCTGCAGGCGACCGGCCACCGCGACCAGGAGGTCGTCGCCGACCTCGTGCCCGAGGGTGTCGTTGACGGCCTTGAACCGGTCGAGGTCGAGGAACATGACGGCAACGCGCTTGCCGGGCCCCGCGTCACGCAGCGACGAGGTGAGGCGCTGCGAGAAGAACTCGCGGTTGGGTAGGCCGGACAGCGCGTCGTGGTACGCCTGGTGCTCGAGGCGCTGATGGGCGTCCTGCAGCTGGCCGAGGAGGGTGCCGTTGCGCAGGGCCACGCCGGCCTGACCGGCCAGCAGCTCGAGGCACTCGACCTGGGCGCGCGAGGCCTGCGATCGCATCCCGGCCCGCAGCACGGCCACGGCGTTGTCGACGCCGCGAATAGGGGTGGCGACGACGGTGACGTCGCGCCGGGTGAGCACCGCACTGGCCCCGTCGTTCCACGCCGCGTCTGCCGCGCCGTCGGCGCCGCCCGGGTCGGGCAGTGCGATGTCGCCGGCGGCCGCGGCCACCGTCCAGCCCTCGCGCTCGTCCCAGCGGCACACGTCGACCGCTTCGAAGCCGAGCTCGGCGGCGGCGCGGGTGAGCTCGGTGACGACCTCGCCGCCCAGCTGGTTGATGCGGCGGCCGGCGTCGACGACCCGCTCGAGCAGGTGTCCACGGGTGGTGGCGACGAGCTTGGCCCGGCGCTGGCCGGCGATGGCGCCGACGAGCTGCTCGGAGAGGTAGGCGCCGGGCACGGCGACGAGGAGCACGACGCCGACGCGCTGGACGAGGTCCTGGATCTGGGCGAGGAAGGCGGCCTGTACGACACCGCCACCAGGACCGGTGACGGGCCCGATCTCGCGCACCATGTAGAGCGCGCCCACCGCGGCCCACGTGAGGACCGCACCACGGAGGCGGTGGCGCAGCGCGCCTTCGAGCACCGGCACCACCAGCAGGGCCCACATGATCGAGTCGCTGATGGGGCGAAGCTCGGTGACGATGAACAGGGTGATGGCCGAGTCGACGGCCAGCTCGACGATGCCGACGGCGAACGCCAGCCGCGAGTGAGGCCGGCGGCCGGCGCGCAACGACAACAGGTTGACGCCGCCGATGATGGCGGCGACCACCAGCGCCCGCACCCAACCCACACCGGGCAGGCCGGTGCTGGTGCCGCTGACCTGCACGACGAGGATGACGGCAGCCAGTCCCCGCAGGCGGCGCAGCGCCGCGCTCACCGCGGGCGTGGGGTCGTCGGCCGGGCGCGGCTTGGCACCTGTCGCCCTGCCCGCGAAGCGGCGTCGGGCCATGCGCACCAGCGGCACGGTGGTGAGCCCGGCCGCGACCAGGGTGACGAGCGCCCAGAGACCGAAGGAGGCGCCGTCGCCCGTGGCCCGCCACAGGAAGGGGCGGCCGATCTCGGGCACGACGAGGCGGCCGACACCTTCGATGCGGTCGGGGGTGAGGGACACGGGGACGGCGGTCGGGCTGTCGCCCTTGGTCGTGTAGGTGCCATCGGCGCCGACGGCGATGATGCGGCGGGCGACGAGGTCGCCGTGCTCGCGGAAGGCAACGACGACACCCTTCTCCAGCACGATCTTGCCGGGGCCGGCCACCAGCACGGTGTCGCCCGGGCTCAGGTTCGGGTCCATGGCGTCGGTGGTGACGAGCACCGGCTTCCAGTGGAATAGCGCTGCGGGAGCGGCCACCCACATGGCGAGGGCGGCGACGACCGACACGTACAGCCACGCGGCCAGCGACAGCCCGCTGACCAGGCGGCGGGCCGCGCCGCGCACGTCGGGCCGGGTCACGAGAGCACCAGCGACGCCGAGTACTGCGTCGTATCGAAGGCGAGCCACATGCCGTCGGCGGAACCGGCGTCGTCCACGACGACCTTGACGGCCAGGCTCTTGTTACCCGGGATGTGGATGTTGACGGCACCGAAGTCGAATGTGGTGGAGACGAAGGTGTTGAGGCCGCCGCTCCAGCCCGAAGGCCGGTCGACGGTCGCGCTGTCCTCGAGGGTGCACGACGCGAACGAGGGCGGGTCGTCGCACACGTAGATGCCGGCGATCATCCTGCCGCTGCCGGTCGTGGCGAAGGTCTTCAGTGCGGTCGGCAGGGTGAGGCGCATCGACCCGCTGATGTTCTGGGCGCCGGGGCTGCCGGGCACCGACCACAGCTGGGTCTTGGTCAGGTCGGTCTCGGCCAGGCCGAGGGTGGTCGGGTCGAGGGTGAGCCCGGGGTCGCCGTTGCGGTCGGTGTCGTAGTTGGGCACCGCGCCGCTGTAGGACGACGACGTGATGCCGAGGCGCAGGTAGGCGGATGACGCGCTGTTCGAACCCTCGGCGCTGGCGTTGAGGTACCACGACGTCCACGACGGCGCCGAGCTCAGTGAGCTCGTGCCGTTGTCCGTGGGCGCGTACCAGGCGGCGCGTGCGCCGGGCAGGGCGGCGAGGGCGCCCGCCAGTTGGAGGGCGACGAGGGCGCCGACGACCTTCTT
>JBEEFQ010000026.1:0-18642 GCA_041166245.1 Actinomycetota bacterium
TCGCTCACTGTCACCCTGCGCCGAAGGCGCCGCGCCTTCGGCGCAACGGGTGACCGGCGGCCCAACCAAGGTGGGTCGACACGCCAGTGGGGTGCCGCCGCTCCTGCCCACATCGCGAAGGGACTTCAGCGCTCGCCGGAGCCCGTCACTGTCGCCTGCGGGCCGGCATTGTGCCTTCGGCTCTCCAATTGCCGGAGAGTGATCTGCCAATGACCGGCATTGGGTCATTGACAGGCACTGGTAACGGCAGTACACACGGAGGTGCTCCGGGGGGACGCTTCCTTTTTGCGCTCTCCAGGGCAACTGACACTGTCCCTACGAGCAATCGAAAGGAGGTGAGAATGGGAACGAGCAATACATCCAGACGTGGCGGGATCACCGCCGGCCTGCTCTTCGGAGCGGTGTGCTGGGCGGCCCTCATGGTTTCGAGCGGCGCCGCCCACGCCCAAACCGGCGGCACCACGACCACCACCACGTCAGCACCACCAGCCGCAGCTGCTGCTACTGCAGCGCCTGCGGCCACTGCAACGGCTGCTCCCGCAGCGACACCTCCCACAACCGCGGCAACCGCCAGCGCCACCGGCGCGAAGGCCAAGGGCGGCGGAGGGGTATCGCAGACGGATCAGCAGGCGAGCGTGGAGAACAAGGGCACGGCCACTGCCAACACCGGCGGAAACACGGCGATCGGTAACAACTCGAGCAACAGCGCGAGTGCCGATCAAGACGCCACGGGGGGCGACGGCACAGTCCTGAATTCCGGGGAGACCCAGAACACGTCGAACGGCACCGCCAGCATCACGACTGGCAACGCCACGGCGGTGGGCAATGCCTCCACCACGCACGTCGCCCAAGGAGCCGGCGCCGGTTACGGCGGCGATGCCCTGGGACTCAGCTCAGCCGGAAGCGGCGGCGCCGTGCTCGCGTTGGTCGACCAGAACGCCGAGGTCGAGAACGAGGGTGAGGCATTTGCCAACACCGGCGGCAACGTGGCAATCGGTAACAACTCGGAGAACGAGGCGACAACCGAGCAGGAAGCCGAAGCCGACGAGGGCGGCGTGATCAGCAACATCGCTGACACGGTGAACGAGTCGGACGGCAGCGCCAGCGTTGACACAGGCGATGCAGACGCCACCGGCAACAAGTCCACGACCGACGTTGGTCAGTGGGCGGCTGTGGCCGGCGGCGGAAGCGGTCTGGGGCTCTTCGACCAGAACGTCGACGTGGACAACGAAGGCGAAGCCGAGGCGAACACCGGCGGCAACCTTGCCATCGGGAACAACTCGGACAACGACGCTTCAACCGAGCAGAACGCCGAGATCGAACGCGGTCCACCGGGTGACGATGACGTCGCAGTGGTGAACATCGCAGAGACTCGGAACAGCTCTCACGGCTCGGCCCATATCACCACGGGAGACGCAGAGGCGACCGGAAACGACGCCACGACCGTCATCGACCAGTCCGCCGCAGCGGCCTTCGACGAGGATGGCATTGCCACCTTCGATCAGAACGCCGAAGTGGAGAACGAGGGCGAGGCGGAAGCGAACACCGGCGACAACTTGGCTATCGGCAACAACTCGGACAATGACGCCGAGACGGTGCAGGAGGCTGAGCTGGAGGCGGACGACGTCGATGCTGACGACGTGGCAGTTGTGAACATCGCTGTGTCTTCTAACCACTCAAATGGCACCGCCGAGGTCACCACGGGCGACGCCTGCGCGACGGGCAACACCGGCACCACCGTCATCACCCAGTCCGCTGCTGCGGCATTCGACGACGGCGATGGCCTTGCCATCGTCGACCAGAACGCCGAGGTGGAGAACGAGGGCGAGGCGGAGGCCAATACCGGCAACAACGAGGCGATCGGGAACAACTCGGAGAACGAAGCCGAGACGGACCAGGACGCCGTGCTGGACATCGATGACCTCGACGCCGATTCGGTGGCAGTGGCGAACATCGCCGACACCACCAACCGGTCCGACGGCACCGCCAGCATCACCACAGGCGATGCCTGTGCTTGCGGCAACAACGCCGACACCACGATCCACCAGGCCGCCGCCGCCGCTTTCGGCGACGACGGGATTCTCCTCGCGGATCAGGACGCCGACGTTGACAACGAGGGTGAGGCGGAAGCCAACACCGGCGGGAACGAAGCCACCGGCAACGACTCGGACAACGACGCCGAGACGGAGCAGGAGACGGAGTTCGACGTCGACGACCTCGATGCCGACAGCGTGACGGTCACCAACCTGGCCGACACGGTGAACGAATCAAACGGGTCCGCCACTATCGAGACCGGGGACGCAACCGCCTTTGGCAACGTCTCCGCGACCGAGATCTCCCAGGATATTGACGCCGCCATCGACGACGACGGGTTGACCGACGTCGATCAGGAAGCGGAGGTCAACAACGAGGGAGAGGCGGAGGCCAACTCGGGTGACAACGAGGCCACCGGCAACGACTCGGACAACGACGCCGAGACGGTGCAGGAGACCGAGCTCGACGTCGATGACCTCGACGCCGACGAGGTCGCCCTGGTGAACGAAAGCAGCACCGTCAACAGCTCAGACGGTGATGCCAGCATCGACACGGGTGACGCCTGGGCCGTGGGCAACCACGCTGCCACTGGTGTTGCCCTGGCCGCCGCCGCCAGTGGCGACCTCACCCTTGCCGACCAGTCGATTGCGATCGACAACAACGGCGAGGCCGAGGCCAACTCCGGCGACAATGAGGCGGTCGGCAACGATTCGGAGAACGAGGCCAACACCGACCAGGAGTCCGAGCTCGACGCGGACGACCTGGACGCCGGCGACCTCGTCTCGACCAACTCCGCGGAGACGGTCAACGAATCAGACGGCACTGCTTCCGTGCGAACGGGATCGGCCACCGCAGTGGGCAACCGCTCGGTCGTGAGCGCCTGTACCGGGCTCAACACCGACGTGGACTGCCCGGAGGTGGCCCTCCCGCCGCTCGAGTGCCCCTGCCACAAGGACGACGAGGAAGAGGCTGAGCCTCCCGTCGCCGTCCCCGCCAGCAACCCGGTACCCGCAGCCACGCACGAGGGCCACGCCCACGTCGCCCAGCTGCCCGTCACCGGGATGTCGACGACGGGCCTGGCCCTCTTGGGGCTCGGTCTGATCGTGGTGGGCCGCATCCTCCGGAGGTCGCGAGCGACCGCCTGAGCGGACTATTGCCAGATGTTGGGAGCAACCGGGCCCTCGGGCCCGGTTGTTCTCGTTCCTGGGCCCGGCCCTCACGCCTGAGGCGTGCCTCACGGGGAGTGGCGTCGTTGACACCGCCCTCCAGGGCGGCTTGAATCCGGACGCCCGCACGGGCGTGCCGCCACGCGGCCGCGCCCGTAATCAGGGCCTGATCGGAGGTGAGACAGACGACAAAGACAACACGCAAACAACGTGACCGTCACCCCTCTCGGGGGCTCGCCGGGGTCCTGCTCTTCGTAGCAGTGGCCTGGGCCGGCCTCGTCCTTGGTTCAGGGGCCGCAATGGCCCAAGAAGCCGGGACCACCGCGACGGGGGGTGACACATCTGGAGCCAGTACGACGACGACGGCAGCTCCCCCTGCGGGGGCAGCTCCCGCCGCAGCGGCGGAACCGGCTCCGACCACGACGATCTCCAGCGACCTCGGCAGCATCGTGATCGTGGACCAGGCAGCGGATGGGACGAACCAAGGCGGCGCCAACGCCGGCTCGGGAAACACCACCGTGAACGGGAACCGCTCCGGCAACAAGGGAGTGAGCACCGGGGCCTGGACCATCTCCAAGGCTGGGGGAGTGCAGGCCAACACGGCCAGCACCGGCAATCAGTCCGATGGCGTGGCCGGCATCACAACCGGCGACGCGACGGCAGTCGGCAACTCCTCCAACACCGGGATCACCCAGGTTGCTGACGCGCACGCGGGAGGTCGTCTCGGGGGTATCGCCATCATTCGGCAGTCGGTGGACGTGACCAACGACGGAGATGCCAATGCCAACTCTGGCAACAACTCCGCCACCGGGAACGCATCCGACAACGACGCTTCAACCGAGCAGGAAGGCGAAGGCAACGGTGCACTGACGAACATCGGGTCGACGGGCAACAGCTCGGACGGCACCGCGGGAGTCGACACCGGAGACGCCGACGCCACCGGAAACAGTTCCACGACCAACGTGACGCAGATTGCGAACGCCTCTGTCACAGGCAGCCTCGGCGGCCTCATCATCATCGACCAGTCAGCACGCGTCGTGAACAACGGCGACGCGGACGCCAACACTGGCCGGAATGACGCCACCGGTAACGCCTCGGACAATGACGCCGAGACGGAACAATCGGCTGTGTCTGAACGAGGCCCTCCGAGCGCTACCAACATCGCAGATACGACCAACGAGTCAGATGGCACCGCCGGCATCAAGACCGGCAACGCCACTGCGACAGGTAACCGTTCGGACACGACAGTGACGCAGACTGCCAACGGGACGATTTCCGGAAGGCTTGGAGGCTTCGTGATTGCAGGCCAGTACGCAGACGTGGAGAACTCCGGTTCTGCGCGCGCGAACACTGGCGAGAACGAGGCGATCGGCAACATCTCGGAGAACGAGGCTGTGACCGATCAGGATGCTGAAGCCGAAGGTGACGACGGTGAAGGCATCGCCGTGAACATCGGAACCTCGCGCAACACGAGTGACGGCACCGCGACCATCGAGACGGGCGACGCAACCGCCATCGGGAACCAGAGTCGGACCACGATCAACCAGTCGATGAACCTGTCCATTGTGGGCAGTGGCTTCTACCTGGCCGATCAGGACGCCGACGTGGACAACGAGGGTGACGCAGTCGCCAACACCGGTGACAACGAAGCCGTCGGGAATGCCTCCGACAACGACGCCAGCACGGAGCAGTCCGCGGAAGCGGAAGGCGACGGCGATGGTGTCGCGACGAATGTTGGGACCGTCCTCAATGAGAGCGACGGGACCGCCAGCATCGACACGGGCAACGCGGAGGCCATCGGGAACGATTCGGAGACTTCGATCAGCCAGGTGATGAACCTTGGGCCTTACAAGGCTGGGTTCACGCTTGCCGATCAGATCGCCGCGATCGAGAACGAAGGCAACGCGGATGCCAACACCGGGCGGAACGACGCAGTCGGAAACCGCTCGGAAAATGAAGCCAGCCTTGACCAGGAAGCCGAGACCGGCTCGGGTGGGGTGCTCGCGAATCTCGCGGACACCGGAAACTCGAGCGATGGGACGGCTCGCGTGGGCACGGGCAATGCAAAGGCCATCGGCAACAGGACGAACGACCGGGTCTTCCAGGCGGTTGGTGTCGGCATCACCGACACCACACCGGCCCCGACCCCGCTCGCCCCGCCGGCAGTTGCACTCCCGCCCCTCGCCAGCTCGGCCCCGGCAGAGGAGCTCCCCGTTACGGGGGCGCCTTTCGCCGCTCAGACCGCCCTGGGCCTGCTCCTCGTGAGCATTGGCACCGTGCTGCGCAAGAAGGCGCAGATGGCCTAGCCATCAGACGCTTAGAACGGTTGAGAGAGGGTGGGCCTATGGCCCACCCTCTCTCGCGTCGTACGATGAGCCGGTGCCAGCCAGCGACGTTCCCACGCCCGTCGTCCTCGTGGTCGACGACGACGCCACCATCCGCCGTCTGCTCCAGATCACGCTCGAGACCGAGGGGTTCATGGTCACCACCGCGGGCGACGGCGTGGAGGGCCTCCGTATGGCCCAGGAGGCCCCCAGGCCCGACCTGGTGCTCCTCGACATCATGATGCCGGGGATGGACGGCCTCCAGGTCTGCCACACGCTCAAGAACGACCCTGCCACCGCGGACCTGCCGGTCGTCCTGCTGTCGGCCAAGGCCCAGTCCCACGACATCGAGCTGGGGATGCGGGTGGGAGCCGACGACTACATCACCAAGCCCCCCGACCTGCTCGACCTCGTCACCCGGGTTCGCCAACTGCTTCCTGTGCCAGCCGAATAGCCGGAATAATCATCCAGGCGAACTTGATACACTTACTGTCAAGTTTTCTGCCTGAAGGGAAGTAACTGCAGTATGGCCATCGATCCGAACCGGTGGACGATCAAGGTCCAGGAGGCCTTCAACAACGCGCTCGCCGACGTGCGGAGCCGCAACAACCCCGAGGCGGTCCCTGAGCACCTCCTGCTGGCCATGCTGGGCCAGGACGACACGCTGACCCTCCCGGTGCTCGAACGCCTCGGCGTGGCGCCCCTGTCGGTCAGGAACCGGCTGGAGGACGTCCTGGCCACGGTCCCCAAGGCCTACGGGGGCGGCGAGCCCCAGATGAGCCGTGACCTGCGGGATGGGCTCGAGCGGGCCGATGGCGAACGGGCCGACCTGGGTGACGAGTACATGTCCATCGAGCACCTGCTGCTCGCGTTCACCGACCGGCTCGGTCTGACGCGCGACGACGTCCTCGAAGCGCTGCGCAACACGCGGGGCAGCCACCGTGTCACCTCCCAGAATCCCGAGGAGCAGTTCCAAGCCCTGGAGAAGTACGGCCGGGACCTCACCGAGGACGCCCGCCGGGGCAAGCTCGACCCGGTCATCGGCCGCGACGAGGAGATCCGCCGCGTCATCCAGGTGTTGTCGCGCCGCACCAAGAACAACCCCGTCCTCATCGGCGAACCCGGCGTGGGCAAGACCGCCATCGTCGAGGGCCTGGCCCGGCGCATCGTCGAGGGCGACGTCCCTGAGAGCCTCAAGCACAAGCGCCTGCTGTCCCTCGACATCGGCTCGATGGTCGCGGGCTCGAAGTACCGCGGCGAGTTCGAGGAGCGGCTCAAGGCCGTCCTCAAGGAGATCGCCGACTCCGAGGGCGAGATCATCACCTTCGTCGACGAGCTGCACACCATCGTGGGTGCCGGCGCGGCCGAGGGCTCCATGGATGCCGGCAACATGATCAAGCCCATGCTCGCCCGGGGCGAGCTGCGGATGATCGGCGCCACGACGCTCGACGAGTTCCGCAAGCGGATCGAGAAGGACGCCGCCCTCGAGCGTCGGTTCCAGCAGGTCTACGTCGGCCCGCCGTCGGTGGAGGCCACCACCGCCATCCTGCGCGGCCTCAAGGAGCGCTACGAGGTGCACCACGGCGTGCGCATCAAGGACTCGGCCCTCGTGGCCGCCGCGGTGCTGTCCGACCGCTACATCACCGGGCGCTTCCTGCCCGACAAGGCCATCGACCTCATCGACGAGGCGGCCAGCCGGCTGCGCATCGAGATCGATTCGCTGCCGACGGAGATCGACGTGGTCGAGCGGCGCATGCGCCAGCTCGAGATCGAGCGGGTGGCACTGGCCAAGGAGACCGACGCCGCGTCGCAGGAGCGGCTCAGCGCCATCGACGAGGAGCTGGCCAACCTGCGCGAGCAGTCGAGCGCGATGAAGGCGCACTGGCAGGGCGAGAAGGACGCCATCGCCGAGATCCGGGCCCTCAAGGAGGAGCTCGAGGCCAAGCGATCGGCCGTCGAGCGCGAGCATGACCTGGAGAAGGCGGCCGAGATCCGCTACGGCCAGATCCCCGAGCTGGAGCGCCTGGTCGGCGAGGCCACCGAGCGGCTGGCGACGATGCAGGCCACCCAGAAGATGCTGAAGGAGGAGGTCGACGAGGAGGACGTGGCCGAGGTCGTGTCCAAGTGGACCGGCGTCCCCGTCAGCCGCCTGCTCGAGGGCGAGGTGGCCAAGCTCGTGCGCATGGAGGACGTCCTCCACGACCGGGTGGTCGGCCAGGACGAGGCCGTCTCCGCGGTGGCCAACGCCATCCGCCGCAGTCGAGCAGGGCTCTCCGATCCCAACCGGCCCATCGGCTCCCTCTTGTTTCTTGGCCCAACCGGGGTCGGGAAGACCGAGCTGGCCCGGTCGCTCGCCGACTTCCTCTTCGACGACGAGCGGGCCATGGTGCGCATCGACATGAGCGAGTACATGGAGAAGCACGCCGTGTCCCGGCTCATCGGCGCGCCTCCGGGCTATGTCGGCTACGAGGAGGGCGGCCAGCTGTCCGAGGCGGTGCGCCGGCGCCCCTATTCAGTCGTGCTGCTCGACGAGATCGAGAAGGCGCACGCCGACGTGTTCAACGTCCTGCTGCAGGTCCTCGACGACGGCCGCCTCACCGACGGCCAGGGCCGTACGGTCGACTTCACCAACACCGTCCTGATCATGACGTCGAACCTGCCCGGTGATCCTCGGGACTTCTTCAAGCCGGAGTTCCTCAACCGCGTCGACGAGATCGTGCGCTTCCGGTCGCTCACCCGCGACGACATCGCCCAGATCGTCGAGATCCAGCTGCGCGGCCTGGCCGGGCGCATGCAGACGCGCCGTCTCGAGCTCGATGTCACCGACGACGCCAAGGCGTGGCTGGCGGAGCGGGGCTATGACGAGGCCTACGGCGCCCGGCCCCTCAAGCGCCTCATCCAGCGCGAGATCAGCGATCCGTTGGCCCTCGCCCTCCTGGAGGGGCGCTACACCGAGGGAGCCCGCGTCGTCGTCGACGTGGCGGGCGACGACCTGGTCCTCAAGTAGCAGTGACCGCGTGACCGGGCGGGTCAGGCTGCTGGCCGCCGCCATCGTCGTGGTGCTGGTCGGCGACGCGGCCGGTCTGGTTGTCGTGGGACGTGACGACGAAACGGGGGGCGTGGACGTCGCGGGGGCGGCTGCCATGCGCCTGGTCGTCCCCGAGATCGAGGCCTTCGTCGAGCGCGAGCGCGGTCTGCAGTTCAAGCGGCCCGTGAACGTCGAGTTGCTGGACGACAAGGCATTCGTCAAGCGGCTGCGGGGTGACGGGGAGCAGGACGTGCAGGCCCTGGCCGAGGCCGAGGACTTCTTCCGCGCCCTGCACCTGATCGACGGTGACGTGCGCCTCGGCGCCGCGGTGGACAGCCTGCTGTCGTCGGCGGTGGCTGGGTTCTACGACCCGAAACGCAAGGCGCTCGTCGTGCGGGGCGGTGAACCCACCCCATCGGTGCGGGCCGTCCTCGCCCATGAGCTCACTCACGCCCTGCAGGACCAGCACTTCGACCTCGAGCGCCCCGCCCTCGACGAGCGCACCGACGAGGCCCCGCAGGGCTTCACCGGGCTGGTGGAGGGCGACGCGGTGCGTATCCAAGTGCGGTACTTCGAATCGCTCTCCGAGGCCGAGCGAGAGGCCTTCATCGCCGAGGAGTCGGCGGTGACCCGGCCCGAGGGGATCCCGGACGTGCTGGTCAACCTGCTGCTCTTCCCGTACCAGGCCGGTCCGCCGTTCGTGAACGCCGTGCTCGCGGCCGGAGGCCAGCCCCGGCTCGACGCCGCCTTCGCCGCGCCGCCGGAGACGTCGGAGCAGCTGCTGCATCCCGAGGTGTACCTGCGGGGCGAGAAGGCCAAGCCCGTGCCCGGCCCCCGGGCCGACGGCACCGTCTTCGACCGGGGCGTGGTGGGCGAGTTCGGACTTCTGCTCCTGCTGGCTGACGCCCTCGAAGAGGGCGCGGCCAAAGCGGCGGCCGCGGGCTGGGGCGGGGACCGCTACGTCGCGTGGCGCAGCTCGGGCCGGGCCTGCGTACGCGCCCGCTTCGTGATGGACACCGGAATCGACCGGGTCGAGCTCGAGGCCGCCCTCCGCCGCTGGGCCCGTCGCCACCACGACGTCACTGTCGCCGGCTCCGGCGACAGCCCCATCACCCTTACATCCTGCGCGTGAGCCCTCGCATCATCGGGTCGCAGTCAAGGGCGCGGCCTGAGCTCACGGCTGGACGTAGCCCGCCGTTTCCTGCGTGGGCCGGCGGAACTCGAATCGGGACTTGTACCTGAGCACGGGTCGCTCCGCCAGGTAGAAGGACAACGTCACCACGGCGAGGGTCGCCGCCAATCGCAGCAGCTGCAGCCCGGCCCCAGAGAGGCCGAACGTGTGCGCGTCCGGATGGATGATGCGATCGATCGGGTAGTGCCACAGGTAGAGCCCGTAGGACACCCGCCCGATCCAGACCAGAGGGGCCAGGGCGAGGACCCGGGCGAGGAGCCCGTCATGGGCGACGACGACGCTGAGGATGATCAGGCCGGTGGCCACGGCAACGAGCGGCAGGCCCTCCTCGTAGAAGCGGCCGGGGTGGAGGATGCGGGCGGCCCCGTCGTAGCGAGGCCCGAGCATGGCCCAGAGGAGCGCAAGGAGGCCGACCGCGCCGCCGACGGCTGCGGCCTGCCGGAACCACCGGCCAGTGGGGAGCAACCGCCAGCCGACGAGCAGGCCGAGCACGCACCCCGTCATGAGGGCGCCGCCCCGGGTGTCGAGGCCGTTGAAGACCCGCTGGAGGTGCACCGGCTCCTGGTGGAGGAGCAGGTAGCGGGCCGCGGCCGACGCCAGCACGCCACCCAGTGCGACGGCGATGGTGATCGCAGGCCGGACCCGGCGCCGGAGCAGCAGCAGGAGCACGAGGGGCCAGAGCAGATAGAACTGCTCCTCGATCGAGAGCGACCACGTGTGGGCGAGCAGCCGGATCTGGAACTCCCCGGCCGCCGCCACCCAGTTCTGCACGTAGAACAACGACGAGAGCGCGTCCCGCCAGTACGTCTGCACCTCGGGGTGGTGCGGATCCAGCAGGGCGTAGAGGCCGAGCGCCGCGAGGAGGATCAACAGGGCAGGGAGCAGACGCAGCCCCCGGCGGGCGTAGAAGTGGCCCAGGTGCAGGCGCCCCGTCGTCTGCCGCTCCTCGACCAGCAGCGCGGTGATGAGGAACCCGCTCAGCACGAAGAACACGTCGACGCCCAGGAACCCTCCTGGGGCCTGGCTCAGCTCGGCGTGGAAGGCCATGACCGCGACGATGGCGATGGCCCGCACCCCGTCGAGGGGCGGACGCGCGCCGAGGCGGAATGCCCTGGCCGACCCGTTCTCCCCCGTGCTCGGCGCTGTGTCGCCGGCAGCTCGCACCACAGCGGGACCTTACCTGGCGCCACGCTGGGTCGGGCCGGGCGGACGGCTAGCATCAACCCACGTGCCTGCAACGGTCGTGGTCGGAACGCAGTGGGGGGACGAGGGCAAGGGCAAGCTCACCGACCTGATCGCCAAAGAGATGCACATGGTCGTCCGGTACCAGGGCGGCCACAACGCCGGGCACACCATCGTCGTCGACGGTGAGACGTTCGCTCTCCAGCTCATCCCGAGCGGCGTCCTCTACGACCACATCACCCCCATGATCGGCAACGGGGTCGTCGTCGACCCCGGTGTGCTGCTGGCCGAGATCGACGCGCTGACGGCCAAGGGGATCGACTGCAGCCGGCTCAAGGTGAGTGGCAACGCGCACCTGATCATGCCGTACCACCAGGAGATGGACCGGGTCACGGAGCGCTACCTGGGCAAGAACGCGCTGGGCACCACCCGGCGGGGCATCGGCCCTGCCTATGCGGACAAGGCGACCCGGATCGGCCTGCGGGTGCAGGACCTGCTCGACCCCAAGATCTTCCGCCAGAAGCTCGACGTGGTCGTCAAGGAGAAGAACTCACTCCTCGCCAAGGTCTACAACCGGCTGCCGGGCTCCGCGGAGGACATCGCGGCGCGGTACCTCGACGAGTACGCACCGCGGATCGAGCCCATGGTCGCGGACACCGTCGGGCTCGTGCACGACGCCCTCGATGCCGGCCAGCACGTGCTGCTCGAGGGCGCCCAGGCCACGTTCCTCGACCTCGACCACGGCACGTATCCGTTCGTCACCTCGTCCAACCCGGTGGCGGGCGGCGCGTGCACGGGCGCGGGCGTGGGACCGCGGCACATCGACCGCGTGATCGGCATCGCCAAGGCCTACGTCACGCGCGTGGGCGCGGGACCGTTCCCCACCGAGCTGCACGACTCGCTCGGCGACGAGCTGGTCGACCGCGGCCACGAGTTCGGAACCAACACCGGCCGGCGCCGGCGCACCGGTTGGTTCGACGCCGTGATGATGCGCCAGGCGGTGCGCCTCAACTCGCTGTCGGAGATCGCCCTCACCAAGCTCGACGTCCTCGACACCTTCGCCACCCTCAAGGTCTGCGTCGCCTACGAGTCCGACGGCGTGCGCTACGAGCACCTGCCGTACCACCAGTCCGTGCTGCACAACGTCGTGCCGGTCTTCGAGGAGCTGCCGGGCTGGAAGAGCGACCTGTCGGCCGCCACCACCGTGGCCGACATGCCCCAGGCCGCCCAGGACTACATCGCGTTCCTGTCCGCCCAGGCCGGCGTTCCCGTCCGCTTGGTGGGTGTCGGCCCCGGCCGGGACCAGTTCGTCCACTTCGCCGCGTGACGCGCGTTTGCGTGATCGGGGGTGGCGGGCGGGAGCACGCGCTTGCATCGGTGCTCGGGCGCGACGCCGAGGTCGTGGCCACGCCGGGGAACCCCGGCATCGAGGGCTCGGTGGACGCGCCGCCGGAGGAGATCGACGCCGATCTGTATGTCATCGGTCCCGAGCAGCCCCTCGTCGACGGGCTGGCCGATCGTTTGCGGGACACGGGGCGACTGGTGTTCGGTCCCGGTGCCGATGGGGCCCGGCTCGAAGGCTCGAAGGCGTGGATGAAGCAGGTGCTGGGTGACGCCGGCGTCCCCACCGCGCGCTACGACGCGTTCACCGACCCGGGCGCCGCCGCCGAGTTCCTGCGCACGCTGCCCGGGCTCTACGTCGTGAAGACCGACGGCCTGGCCGCCGGCAAAGGCGTGTTCGTCACGACCGACCTGGACGCGGCCATTGCCGACGTGGAGGAGAAGCTGGCCGGGCGCTCGTTCGGCGCGGCGGGCAGCACCGTCGTCATCGAAGAGGGCCTCACCGGCCCCGAGCTGTCGCTGCTCGCGGTGTGCGACGGCGAGCGGGCCGTCCCCCTCGCACCGGCCCAGGACTTCAAGCGGGTGGGTGACGGCGACGCCGGGCCCAACACCGGCGGGATGGGCGCCTACAGCCCCGTTCTCATCGCCAACGCGGGGGTGGTCGACGAGGTGATGGAGCGGGCGGTGGAGCCGACCCTCGCCATGCTGCGCAAGCTCGGCATCGACTACCGCGGCGTGCTCTACGCCGGTCTCATGCTCACGCCCGACGGGCCCAAGGTCATCGAGTTCAATGTGCGCTTCGGGGACCCCGAGACCCAGGTGGTGCTGCCTCGCATGACCACCGACCTGGCCGGACTGCTGGCCGAGGCGGCAGCAGGCCGCATCACGAGCGAGCCGACGTTCGGGTCTGAAGCGGCCGTCACCGTCGTGCTCGCCAGCGAGGGCTACCCGGCCGCGCCCGTCACGGGGGTGCCGATCACGGGCATCGACGACGCCGAAGCGGTCGAGGGTGTGACCGTGTTCCATGCCGGCACGACCCGCAACGACGCCGGCGACCTCGTCACCGCAGGGGGCAGGGTGCTCGACGTGACCGC
Source organism: Actinomycetota bacterium (assembly GCA_041166245.1). GTDB lineage: Bacteria > Actinomycetota > Acidimicrobiia > Acidimicrobiales > JAFATL01 > JBEEFP01. Next base: position 13,362 of record JBEEFQ010000026.1, read on the forward strand.
CCTCGGACCGACCATCGCCGACGCCCGGAGCAGGGCGTATTCGGCGATCACCAACATCGCCTTCCCGGGGATGCACTATCGGGGGGACATCGCCGAACGAGCCGTAGGAGCAGAAACGTGAAGGTCGCCATCCTCATGGGGTCGCCCAACGACAAGGACAAGGTCCAGCCCGCCGCCGACATCCTCGAACGCTTCGGCGTGGAGGTCGTCGTCGCGGTGATGTCGGCCCACCGCACGCCGGACGACGTGACCAAGTTCGCCACTACCGCGCGAGCCGAGGGCTACGGCGCCGTCATCTGCGCCGCCGGCTACGCGGCCGCCCTCCCCGGTGCGGTCGCGGCCCACACCACCCTGCCCGTCATCGGCCTCCCGCTGACGGGCAGCGCCCTCAACGGTGTCGACGCCCTCTACGCCGCGGTGCAGATGCCGCCGGGCGTTCCCGTGGCGTGCGTCGCCATCGACGGGGCCAAGAACGCCGGCATCCTCGCGGCCCAGATCCTCGCCCTCAGCGACCCCGACGTGGCCAAACACCTGGAGGAATTCAAGGCGGGCGGCAGTAAGTGATCTCCCGGTATTCGCTCCCGCCGATGAAGGACCTGTTCACCGACGAGGCCCGCTTCGCGGCGTGGATCGAGGTCGAGGTGCTGGCTGTCGAGGCGTGGGCCGAGCTCGGCGTGATCCCGGCCGAGGAGGCCAGGACGGTCCGCGAGAGGGCGCCCGCGTCGACGCCCGAGCTGGTGGAGGCCGTCGCGGAGCGCGAGCGGGTCACCGACCACGACGTGGCCGCGTTCGTGGACGTGGTGCAGGAGCGCATCGGCCCGCCGGCGGGGAAGTGGGTCCACTACGGCCTCACGTCCACCGACGTCGTCGACACCGCCCTGTGCCTGACGCTCACCCGCGCCGCCGACGTCCTCATCGAGGCCAGCAACCGGCTGGTCGCGGTGCTCAAGCAGCGGGCCCTCGAGTTCCGTTCGGTGCCCATGGTCGGGCGCACGCACGGCGTGCACGCCGAGCCGACCACCTTCGGCGCCAAGGTCGCGCTGTGGTGCCTGCAGGCCGACCGCGACCGCGAGCGGCTGCGCCGGGCCCGCGAGGCCATCGCGGTCGGCAAGCTGTCCGGCGCGGTCGGCACGTACTCGAACATCGATCCCGACGTGGAGGCCTTCGTGTGCAAGGCGCTCGGCCTGCGCCCGGTGCCCGCCACCCAGGTCGTCGCGCGTGACCGCCACGCCGAGTACCTGTTCGCGTGCGCGTCGGTCGGGGCCACCGTCGAGCTCATCGCGACGGAGATCCGCCACCTGCAGCGCACCGAGGTGCGCGAGGCCGAAGAGCCGTTCCGTGCCGGCCAGAAGGGCTCGTCGGCCATGCCCCACAAGCGCAACCCGGTGAAGGCCGAGCAGCTCTCGGGTCTGGCCCGACTGCTGCGCGGCTACCTGGGCGCGGGCCTCGAGAACGTGGCCCTGTGGCACGAGCGGGACATCTCCCACAGCTCGGTCGAGCGGGTCGCCCTGCCCGACGCCAGCATCCTCACCCACTACGTGCTCACCAAGGCGGCGGACGTGATCGAGGGCATGACCGTGCACCCCGACCGCATGCTCGAGAACCTGGAAGGGTCCTACGGCCTTGTGTTCAGCCAGCCCGTGCTGCTCGCGCTCGTCGCGTCGGGCCTCACCCGCGACGAGGCCTACCGCATCGTCCAGCGCCACGCCATGGCGGCGTGGGAGGAGGGCAAGCCCTTCCGCACCCTGCTCGAGTCCGACCCCGAGATCACCATGTCGCCCGACGCCCTCGACGAGGCGTTCAGCCTCGAGCGGGCCCTCGTCCACACCGACCGTGTCTTCGCTGCCCTGGAGGATGTCCAATGACCCTGCCCCACCTGCACTCGGGAAAGGTCCGCGACGCGTACGACGCCGGCGATGGCCGCATGCTGCTCGTGGCGTCGGACCGCATGTCCGTCTTCGACGTCGTCATGGCCGAGCCCATCCCCGACAAGGGGCGGGTGCTCACCGGGCTCACCGACTTCTGGCTGCGCGAGGTGCTGCCCGACGTGGCGCCGAGTCATCTTATCTCCACCGACCCGGCCGACTTCCCCGCAGAGGCGAGCGACATGCCGGACCTGGCCGGGCGGGCCATGCTCGTGCACCGCGCCGACATGGTGCCCCTCGAGTGCATCGTGCGGGGCTACATCACGGGCTCGGCGTGGAAGGAATACCAGCGCCACGGCACGATGCACGGGACACCGCTGCCTGCCGGGCTCCAGGAGTCCGACAAGCTGCCCGAGCCCGTGTTCACCCCGTCGACCAAGGCGGAGGAGGGCCACGACGAGAACATCAGCTTCGAGCAGGCCTGCGACCTGGTCGGCGCCGACGTGGCCAAAGCGGTGCGCGAGCTCTCCATCACCGCCTACCAGCGGGGAGCCACGTTGGCGGCCGAGCGCGGCATCATCCTGGCCGACACCAAGTTCGAGCTCGGCTACATCGACGGCGAGCTGTCGCTGTGCGACGAGATCCTGACGCCAGATTCGTCGCGCTTCTGGCCTGCAGACGAGTGGCAGCCGGGCCGGACGCCGCCGTCGTTCGACAAGCAGCCGCTGCGGGACTGGCTCGAGGCCTCCGGTTGGGACAAGGAGCCGCCGCCCCCGACTCTGCCCGCCGACGTGATCGAGGCGTCGCGTGAGAGGTACATCACCGCGTACAAGCGCCTCACCAGTCGCGACTTCGACCAGTGGTACGGCGCGGCCCGCGGGGTGCAGCAGTGAGCAGCTCGTTCTCCGTGCTCGTCGAGGTCTCGTTGCGACCCGGGATCGCCGATCCCCAGGGCACCACCATCGAGCGGTCACTGCCCGCCCTCGGCTTCGACGGCGTCAGCGGGGTCCGCGTCGGCAAGGCCATCCGGTTCACGGTCGAGGCGGGCGACGAGGGTGAGGCCCGGGCGCGCGTCGAGCAGCTGTGCGAGCGCTTCCTCAGCAACCCGGTGATCGAAGACGCCTCCATCACCCTGACTGCACTCGAGAGCAGCAAGACGTGAGTGCTGTCGTCGGCATCGTCGTGTTTCCCGGCTCCAACTGCGAGCACGACGTGGCCGAGGCGGTGGAGGCCGTCGGCGGCAGCGCCACGCTGCTGTGGCACGGGGACGCCACCATCGCCGGCGTGGACGCCGTCGTGCTCCCTGGCGGGTTCGCGCACGGTGACTACCTACGTCCAGGCGCCATCGCCCGCTTCTCGCCGGTGATGCAGGCGGTCGCCGACTTCGCCGCGGCCGGCGGTCCCGTCGTCGGCATCTGCAACGGCTTCCAGGTTCTCACCGAGGCGGGCCTCCTTCCCGGCGCGCTGCAGAAGAACCGCGGACTGGCCTTCTTGTGCACGACGGTCGACATCCGGGTGGAGACCACCAAGTCGGTTCTCACCAACGCGGCGCGGGTCGGCGACGTCCTGCGGGTGCCCATCAACCACTTCGAGGGCAACTACACCTGCGATCGCGAGACGCTGCGCGAGCTCGAAGGCGAGGACCGAGTGGTCCTGCGCTACGTCGACAATCCCAACGGGTCCATGGGCGACATCGCCGGCATCACCAGCCGCCAACGCAACGTGGTCGGGCTCATGCCGCACCCCGAGCGTGCGTCGCATGCGCTGCTGGGCTCTGAGGATGGATTGCCGTTGCTCCGGTCGCTGTTGCACGCAGCGGCGACGGTTCCGTCGGGCCGGTGAGGAGAGCGGCTTTCGCGCAATGACCCCTTTCTCGGGCCCGTCATTGCACAAAAGCGGGAGTGCTCAACGAGGTCTGCTCAGGATGCGACGCCGCGGCCGATCCCGGCCTGTTTGAGCACAGCGGCGTCGACGCCGGCCTCGCGCCATGCCGCGTACGTGATGCCCTTGCGATCGCTATAGCCCTTGGCCGCCTTGACGAAGTCGGCTTCGACGGCGCTGAGGTCGACCTTGGCCCGCTTGGTCTCGAGCTCGGCCTGCAGGTCCATGCGCTCCTGGAGCAGCTGCAGTCGGGTGAGCGGGTCGGCGGTGGCGAGCTCGTCCTCGATGGCGGCGAGCCGCCGTTGGATCGTCTCCTCCGTGCGTTTCCGGCCCCGGCGGGGGCGGTGCGCCTCGAGCGCCTCCAGGTAGTACCGGACAGCCCGTCCCTCCTCCCGCCCTTTTGCGAGCGCCTCCTTGTGGTCGGCGCTCATCGTGAATTTTCCCTGCTTCTTCGGCCCGGCCATTCGACAAGTATGACGAGAGCAGCAGAGGTCATTCAACTCTGGGTCCACGACCTCATTGTGGGAATTCGCCGGCTCCCCTGGCCGCGACGCCACGCCGGATAGGGTCGGTCAGGTGACTGCGGTGCACATCGCGCTGGGCCTGACGGACGACGAGGCGGCCGCGATCGAGCGCATCCTCGGGCGGTCGCCGAACCATCTCGAGCTGGCCATGTTCGCGGTCATGTGGAGCGAGCACTGCTCCTACAAGTCGTCCCGCCTCCATCTGCGACGGTTGCCGACCGAGGCCCCGCACGTCCTCGTCGGCCCAGGTGAGAACGCGGGCGTCGTCGACATGGGCGACGGCGTTGCCGCCGCCCTCCGCATCGAGAGCCACAACCACCCGTCCGCGGTCGAGCCCTACCAAGGCGCGGCGACTGGTGTCGGTGGCATCCTCCGCGACATCTTCACCATGGGCGCGCGACCGGTCGCGGTCATGGACGCGCTGCGCTTCGGACCGCCGAGCGACGCACGCAGCGCGTGGATCGCCGAAGGGGTCGTCAGTGGCATCTCGGGCTACGGCAACGCCGTCGGCGTCCCGACCGTCGGCGGCGAGCTCGTCTTCGACGAGTGCTACAGCGAGAACCCCCTCGTGAACGTGCTGTGCCTCGGCCTCATGCCGACGGAGCGGCTCGTGCTCGGGCAGGCCTCGGGGATCGGAAATCTCGCCGTGCTCCTCGGCTCCAGCACGGGTCGCGACGGCATCGGGGGCGTGAGCGTGCTCGCGTCCGCCGGCTTCGGCGAGGCAGAGGCAGAGGCGGCGAAGCGTCCGAGCGTGCAGGTCGGTGACCCCTTCGAGGAGAAGCGCCTGATCGAAGCATGTCTGGCCCTGCTGGATGAGGGCCTCGTCGTCGGCATCCAGGACCTCGGTGGCGCCGGGCTCACGTGTGCGACGAGCGAGACGGCGTCGCGCGGCGGCGTCGGCATGGACGTGTTCGTCTCCGAGGTGCCGTTGCGTGAGCAGGGGATGGAACCGTTCGAGGTGATGACGAGCGAGAGCCAGGAGCGCATGCTCGCCATCGTCGAGCCCGCCCA
>JBEEFQ010000027.1:0-16885 GCA_041166245.1 Actinomycetota bacterium
CGTCACCCGCCTCCGAGGCGGGTGACGCGCCAAAGAACGGGGGGGTCAGGGGTCGCGGCCGACGTCCTTGGGGTCCTTGTCGTCGCGGAGGCCCTTGAAGGAGGGGTGGCGCAGGGTGTTGCCCTGGGTCCACTCGGTGTATTCGACCTCGGCGATCAGCTCCGGTTCGACGAAGCGGGCCAGCTTCCACGGCACGGGGTCGACGAACGGGCTGGTGTCGCGCGCCAACGGCGCCAGCATCTCCTTGAACGAACGCAGCGTCTTCTCAGAGAAGCCCGTGCCCACCTTGCCGGCGAACCGCAGTCCCGTGTCGTCGTAGTACCCGATGAGCAGAGCCCCGAGGTGGCCCGTGCGGGTGCCCTCGCCCGGCACCCAGCCGCCGATGACGAACTCCTGGGTGCGCTGGAGCTTGATCTTGAGCCAGTTGCGCGAACGCTTGCCGGGCTCGTACACGCTGTCGGCCCGCTTGGCCACGATGCCTTCCAGCCGCTGCTGATCGGCCGCGGCCAGCAGGGCGGCGCCATCACCGAAGTGGGGAGCGGACACCTTCCAGCACGGGCCGGGCTCTGGCACGAGCTCGGCCAGTACCTCGCGCCGCTCCCGGTAGGGGAGCGACATGGTGTTGCGCCCCTCGGCCCAGAGCACGTCGAACAGCACGTAGGCGATGGGCACCTCCCCCATCTTCCGGCGCACCTCCCACTGGTTGGCCAGGTGCATGCGCTGCTGCAGGTGGCCGAAGCTGGGCCGCCCCGACTCGTCGAAGGCCACCACCTCGCCGTCGAGCACCGCGGCCCGTCCGCCCAGCGCCTCGACCAGCGGGTGGATCTCGGGATACCGAGTGGTGATGTCGTTGAGGTTGCGACTCTCGACATGCATCTGGCCGTCGCGGATGTAGGACATGGCCCGCACGCCGTCCCACTTGATCTCGTAGGCGAAGGCGTCGTCGTCCCGCGGCAGGTCGCCCGACGTGGTGAGCATCGGCACGACCCGTTGCGGCATCGGGTCGTTATGGATGGATGACCACCAGTCGGCTCTCGGTCATCTCCCGCACCGCGTAGGCCGGTCCCTCGCGCGTGTTGCCGCTGTCGCGCACGCCGCCGTAGGGCATCTGGTCGGCGCGGTAGGTGGGCACCTCGTTGACGAGCACGCCGCCGAAGTCGAGGGTGCGGGCCGCGGCCATCGCCTTCCCGAGGTCGGAGGTGAACACCGCCGCCTGCAGGCCGTAGTGCGTGTCGTTCGACAGCCGCAGCGCCTCGTCGAAGTCGGTGTAGGTCTGCACCGCCGCCACCGGGCCGAACACCTCGTCGCGGCACACGCGCATGTCCGGTGTCACGTCGGTGAGCACCGTCGGCAGCAGCAGGTTGCCGTCGACCTTGCCGCCGCAGCGCACCTGGGCGCCCTGGGCCACCGCCTCGTCGATCCACGCCTGCACCCGGTCCCGGTCGTCCGGACTGATCAACGATGAAACGTCGGTCTCCGTATCCATCGGGTCGCCGACCTTCAGGGCCTCGACCTTGGGCACGAGCGCGCCGAGGAAGTCCTCGGCAACATCCGCGTGCACGTACACGCGCTGGGTCGAGATGCAGGACTGGCCCGCGTGGCTGAAGGCGGCGACCGAGATCTTGGTGGCGGCGCCCTCCCAGTCGCCGTCGGGCTCGATGACGACGGGTGCGTTGTTTCCGAGCTCGAGGCCGACCTTCTTGCGCGGCGCCCGCTCGCGGATCGACCAGCCCACGTCCACCGAGCCGGTGAAGCTGATGAGGGCGACGTCAGGATGGTCGACCAGCGCGTTGCCCACCTCCGACGATTTCCCAGCGATCACCTGGTACCAGGGCTCGGGCAGACCGACCTCGTACAGCAGGTCCCGCAAGGCGAACGCCGACATCGGCGTCTGGCTGGCGGGCTTGACGACGATGGGGCATCCGGCAGCGATGGCGGGCGCGACCTTGTGGGCCACCAGGTTGAGCGGGAAGTTGAACGGGGTGATCCCGGCCACCACGCCGATGGGAACGCGCAGGGTGAAGGCGAGCTTGCCCACGCCGACGTCGCTGGCTTCGATGGGCACCATCTCGCCCGCGAGCTTGCGGGCCTCCACCGCGGCGAAGGTGAAGGTGCTGACGGCGCGCTGGGCCTCGACCCGTGCTGTCTTCAGGGGCTTGGCCGCCTCGGCCGCGATGATGCGCGCCAGCCGGTCCTCGTCCGTCCGCAGACGGCGGGCCGCCTCGTCCAGGATCTCGGCGCGCGCCGCCTGCCCGAGCGGCTCGTCTTTCAGGGTCCGCTGCGCGCGCCGGACAGCGGCGTCGGCGTCGGCGGCCGTGCTCCGCGGCACCCGCCCCACCTCGTTTCCGTCGTAGGGCGACGTGACAATGAGCTCGTCGGTCACGGCTGCGCTCCTCTCTGCGTTTGCGGCGCGGGTATCGGTGGGAACAGCCAAAACGCGTCTTCATCCGAGGAGGTACCCATGCGAAGGGTCACCCGTACCATCGCCGACGACGACATCGTCACCGACGACGCCGTCGTGCGCCGAGAGATCGTGCGGGCTCCGTGGAGCCCGGCCCAGATCGTCGCTCTCGTCATCGGCGCCATCCTGACCGTTCTGGGTGGCGTCGCACTCGCCCGTACAGGCTTGAACTTCGACGTCGACACCACCCGCACCACCGTCGCCGGGCTCGAGCACACCGCGCTGCTGGCGGTCATCGAGCTGATCGTCGGGCTGGTGCTCATCGGTGCCGCGTCCGTTCCCGGAGCGCCGCGCGGGACGATGAGGTTCGTGGGCGTGTCACTTCTCCTGCTCGGCATCATCATCGCCATCGAACCCAGCGGCACCCACCGCGCCTTGGGCACGAGCACGAGCCACGGCTGGTTCTGGGCCATCCTCGGCGTGATCCTGCTCGCGTCGGCGATGGCCTCACCCGTCATCTACGACGCCGACCGTCGGGCCTACGTCCGGCGCGGCACGCTCATCCACCGCTGACACCTCACGTCAGGGGGGCGGGGCGCAGGGTGAAGCGGGGGTCGAGGTGGGCGGTGTCGTTGAACCGGCGAATGATCCAGCGTCCGTCGGCGACGACGAGGTGGGCGATGGCGCCGTTGTCGGTGCCGGTGAACGCGAAGGCCCGCGAGCTGCTGGCGTCAGCCAGGAGCTGACCCACAACCCCGCCGTGGGTGAAGACCGCCACCCGCTGGTCGGGATGGGCGGCCGCCACCCGTTCGACGGCGCCCCGCACACGCGCTGCGAACTGGTCGGCGGGCTCGGCGCCGGGGATCACGTCCCAGCGTTGCTCCTCGAACATCTGCACCGCGATGGGGTCCAGGTCCGCGACTCGCTGGCGGAACTCCCCCCCTTCCCAGTCGCCCAGGTGCACCTCGCGGAAGTCGCGCTCGACGATGGGCGCCTTCCCCACCCGCTCGACGAGGGGTGCCGCGGTCTGCGAGGTGCGCCGCAGGTTCGACACGTAGATGGCGTCGACGCCCTCCACTGCGAGCCGGGCCGCGGCGCGGCGGGCCTGGTCGTGGCCCTCCTCGGTGAGCTCGGGGTCGCCGTGTCCCTCGACAAGAGGGAAGGGCCGGTCGGCGCGTGCGGGCACCGTCTCGCCGTGGCGCACAAGCAGCAGCTCGGTGGCGCCGGGCGGGCGCTCGAAGCGGAACTGCCTGATCTCGCGGACCTCGTCTTCGCTGATCACGGGCCGAGCGTAGAGGCGAGGCGGTCGGCCGCGGCCCGGCCCGACGCGATGCACGCGGGAATCCCGACGCCGCGCAGGGCGGCACCCGCCAACGCGACGTTGGGCGGGAGGGCGGCCTCGATGCGGTTCACCCGGTCGAGGTGGCCCACCGCGTACTGCGGGAACGACCGGGGCCAGCGGGTGACGGCGACCTGGTCGGGATCGCCGGTGATGTTGAGCACGGTCGCGACCTCGGCGTGCAGCCGGGCGCCGAGCTCGGCGTCGTCGAGAGCGAGGGCCCGCTCGTCGTCGGATCGCCCCGCCGAGATGCGCAGGACCACGCGGTCAGGAGCGGACCAGTGCGGCCACTTGCTCGATCCCCACGAGCACGCCGTCATCAGACGGTCCTCGGCCCGGGGCACCAGGAAGCCGCTGCCGTCGAGATGGCGGCGCACGGCCGCCAGCGGGTAGGTGAGCACCGTCAACGCCACCGACGCATAGGGGATGGCGGCCAGCTCCCGAGCGGCGTCGCCGTCGAGGAGGTCGGCGGCTGCGAACGCGGGGGCCGCGATCACCACGCCGTCCCCGTCGAGGTCGTTGAGGGAGTGGACCTGGGCTCGCAGGTTGATCGCACCCTGCAGGTCGGCCGCGAGGGCGTCGACCAGTCGCTGGAGGCCGGACCGCACGGTGAGGAACACGGGACCCCCGGCCGGGGCCGTCTTGCGGGCCCGTCGGGCGGCGACGAGCAGGCTGCGGTCGCGCCGCGCCAGCGTCGAGAGCTGCGGCGTGGTGGCGTCGATGCTGAGCTCGTCGGCCCGGCCAGCGTTGATGCCGCTGACGAGCGGGTCGACGAGCTTCTCGAACACCTCGGCGCCGAAGCGGTTGCGTACCACTGCGCCCACGGACGCGTCGTGTCGCAGCGGCCTGCCCGGCAGGAACGGCTCGGCCGCGGCGCGCAGCAGGCCCAGATTGGAGATGACGCCCGAACGGGCAACGGCGACGACGTCGGAGGGCACGCCCAGCACCAGCCCTTCGGGGAGCGGGCGCAGGCGTCCACCCAGCAGGAGGTGGGCCGACCCGGTTGCCGGTGCGATCAGCTGGTCGCCGAGCCCAAGGGCGCGGCACAGCTCGACGGCGTCGTGCACGCGGGCGAGGAAGGCGTCGGGCCCGAGCTCCACAGGGCGGCCCTCGATGTCGCCCGTCGCGATCTTTCCGCCGAGGCGGTCGCTCGCCTCGTGCACCTCGGTCTCGAAGCCCCGCCGTTCGAGGAACCAGGCGGCTGCCAGCCCGGCGACGCCTCCGCCGACGATGTCGATCTTCATTGTCTGCTCCGCCCGACGATCTTCGTCACTGTCTGCGCACCAGGTCGGCGAGGACGGCGATGAAGCGCGGGTCGTCGTTGAGGGACTCGGTGCGCGTCAGGTCCTTGCCCGTCTCTTCAGCGACACGTCGCGCCTCGATGTCGACGTCGTAGAGCACCTCGAGGTGATCGGACGTGAAGCCGATGGGGCACACGACGACGTGCGCCGCGTCGAGCGTCGGGATGACCTCCAGGATGTCGGGGCCCAGCCATGGCTCGGGCGTGCGACCCGCGCTCTGCCACGCGACCCGCCAGCGCGCAACGCCGGCGCGCCGTGCCACCGCCTCGGCCGTCTCCCGCACCTGATCGGGATAGGGATCGCCGATCTCGAGCACCCGCGCCGGCAAGGAGTGGGCAGTGAACAGCACTTCGGTGTCACCATCGACGCCGGCGTCGCCCACCCGCTCGGCGAGGAGCTCGACGAGCCCGTCCTCGAGGTGCCAGCTGCGGAGCATCACGTCGGGGCGCGCCCGCTCCTCGTACTGCCCGACGCTGAGCGCCGAGTAGTGCGGTGCAAGGACGAGCCCGACGATGCGGTCCACCCCGAGGGCGTCCAATTCGGCCCGGGCCTCCTCAATGGTGGGGACCGCGTGCTTCTGCCCGAGCGCGACGCGGTAGTCGTCGCCGAGGGCGGCCTGCAGCGCGGCCGCCTGGTCACGGGTGCGTTCGAGCAGCGGCGAGATGCCACCGATGGCGTCGTAGCGGCTGCGCAGCTCCGCCACCTGCTCCGGCGTGGGCGGCCTTCCTCGCCGGATGTCGGTGTAGTACGCCTCGACGTCGTCAGGTGTTGCAGGGGTGCCGTAGGCCATGACCAGCACGCCGGTCGTCCCGGTCATGAGGTGCGGACGAGCTCCACCAGGCGGGTCAGCACGTCGGGGTCGGTGTCGGGCAGCACGCCGTGGCCGAGATTGAAGATGTGCCCGTCGCGCCCGCCGGCCCGCTGCAACACGGCACGCGCCTCCCGCCCGACCACGTCCCATGGCGCGAAGAGCACGGCGGGGTCGAGGTTGCCTTGCACCGCCTTGTCGCGGCCGATCCGCGTCCAGGCACCGTCGAGCGGCACCCGCCAGTCCACGCCGACCACGTCGGCGCCCGCCTCGCCCATGAGCCCGAGCAGCTCGCCCGTGCCGACGCCGAAGTGGATGCGGGGCACGTCGAGGTCGGCCAGCCCCGCGAAGATGCGCGCCGACGCAGGCATGACGTGAGCCGCGTATGTCGCCGGGTCGAGGGCGCCTGCCCAGCTGTCGAAGAGCTGCACGGCGCGCGCGCCGGCGTCCACCTGGGCTCGCAGGCTGGTGATGGCCATGTCGGCGAGCGTCTCGAGGAGGCGGGCCCAGACGTCGGGGCGGCCGAGCATGAGCGCCTTGGTCTGCGCGTAGTCGCGCGACGGCCCACCCTCGACCAGGTAGCTGGCCACCGTGAACGGCGCGCCGGCGAATCCGATGAGGGGCACGGTGGCGTCGAGCTCGCCGACGATGGCGCGGATGGCGTCGAGCATCCACGGCATGTCCTGCTCGGGCTCGAGGGGCCGGAGCTGGGCCAGGTCCTCGTCGTCGCGCACGGGCCGGCCGAACACGGGCCCGACCCCGGGCTTGATCTCCACGTCGACGCCGATGGCCATGAGCGGCGCCACGATGTCGGAGAAGAGGATGGCGGCGTCGACGCCGTGGCGCCGCACGGGCTGCAGCGTCACCTCGGCCGTGAGCTCGGGCGTGCGCATGATGTCGAACATCCCGTGCCGTTCGCGGATGGCCCGGTACTCCGGCAGCGACCGCCCCGCCTGACGCATGAACCACACCGGCGTGGCGTCCACCGGCTGACGCCGGCAGGCGCGCAGGAAGCGGGGTTCGGTTGCGCGGTCGGACGGCGGAGTCACGCGTCGATCCTACGAGGCGGCCAGAATGCGCCCATGGCGGCCGACCCTGTGGCTCGACTTCGTGCCCTCTGCATGGCCCTGCCCGAGGTGACCGAGCGCCCGAGTCACGGCGAGCCGACATGGTTCGTGCGGGGCAAGAAGACGTTCGTCACCCTTTCCGATCACCACCACGACGATCGGGTCGGCTTCTGGTGCGCGGCGGCCCCGGGCGAGCAGGAGGCCCTCGTCGCGGAGCGCCCAGAGCAGTTCTTCCGACCGCCCTACGTCGGCGGCCGGGGTTGGCTCGGCGTCTACCTCGACGTCGCCGTCGACTGGTCCGAGATCGCCGACCTCGTGACCGACGCCTACCGCCAGATCGCCCCCAAGACCCTCGTCGCCCAGCTGGACCAGAAGAACGAATGAGTTTGCGCACTGCCCCGGACATAGTCCGGGGCAGTGCACAAAAGTCGGGACGGGTGTGTCAGTCGGCTCGGGGCATGGCCCGGGCGCCGAAGTGGATGGACTGGGGGATGCCGTCGGTGAAGTCGTAGAAGACGAAGGGGATGGGTTCCTCGGCCTTCTCGAACTTGGCGACGAAGAGCTCGCCGTCGACGGGCGTGAGCGTCGCCTTCTGGACCGGGTCGCCGCCGATGCTGGCGAGCGGGCCGCTGGCCGTCACCGTCGCGTCGAGGCCGGTGCCCTCTTCGTTGCGCACCAGCTCACACGTCACGTTGAGACGGGCGAAGGTCCCTTCGAAGGGCGTGAGGTCGAGCTCGAGCGGTGTCTCCGGCGCGGTCGGGAAGGCGGGCACTGCGATCCCGGCGACCGCCTCGAGCACGTCGGAGAAGATGGCCTGGTACACGGCATGCGGCGTCCCGCCGTTGGCGAGCAGCGTGATGGCAGTGCCCGTCTCCGGAAGGATGCGCAGGTACCCGTTCTGCCCGAGGGTCGCCCCGTCGTGGCCGTACAGCGACTTGCCACCCCACTGGAACAGGATCCAGCCCAGCCCCCACTTGTCGCCCAGCGTGTAGCGATCGGGCACGTCGATCTGCGGCTCCTGCATGGCCCGCACCGACGCGTCGGACAGCACCTGGGTGCCGTCGGCCGCCTTGCCCCCGTCCATGTGCATGCGGGCGAACGCCAGCACGTCGGCGACGGTGGAGTTGATCAGGCCTGCCGGCCCCGCCGAACGGGGCAGCAGCCACATGGGTGTCACCGTGGGGTCGGCGCCCGGCTCGAGGGTGAGGTGTCCGACCGCGACGCGATGGAGAATCGCCTCCTCGGGCAGCGTGTTCGTCCTGGCGAGGCCCAGCGGGGCGAAGAGCCGCTCCCGCACGACCTGGTCCCACACCTTGCCCTCGACGACCTCGAGGATCCGGCCGAGGACGCTGTACCCGGAGTTGCAGTACGACATCGTCGCCCCGAGCGCATGGTTCTGGCTCAGCGACGCGCAGGTGGCCACGTACTTCTCGAGGCAGTCGTCGCCTCGGCCGGTGTCCTCGAAGTGGTCGCCCTGGATGCCGCTCGTGTGGGTGAGGAGGTGGCGGACGGTGACGGTGGCCGACACGTCGGCGTCGGCGACGGCGAATTCGGGCAGGTAGGTCCGCACCGGCGCGTCGAGGTCGAGCTTGCCCTCGTCGACCAGCTGCATGATGACGGTCGCGGTGTACACCTTGCTGATCGACCCGATCTGAAAGAGCGAGTCGGTGGTCACCTCGTAGCCGATGTTCTTGTTGAGGGTCCCGGCCGCCAGCTCGATCACCTCGCCGTCGTGCAGCACGCCGACGGCGGCGCCGGGCACCTTGTGCTCGGCGATGAGCTCCTCCAGCCGCGTCTGCAGGCGGGCGGTGTCGATGGTGGTCATGCGGGGTCCCTTTCCTTCAGGAGATCGGTGACGAGGCCGGCGACGAGGGCCACGCGCTCGGGCATCGCCGCCAGTACGACGTGTTCGCCTTCGGCGTGGGCGCCGCCGCCGACCGCGCCGAGGCCGTCGAGGGTCGGCACGCCGATGGCGGCGGTGAAGTTGCCGTCCGAGCCGCCCCCCACCTCGGTCGAGGTGAGCGGGGCGAGGCCGAGGCCGGCCGCAACCCGCTGGGCTCGCTCGAACAGCGCGGCGGACGCGGTCGCGGCGAGGGGCGGACGGTTGGGACCGCCGACCACCTCGATCGTCGTGCCCGGCACCGCGGCGATGAGGCGGCGCACGGCGATGTCGACGCGGGCCTGTTCCTCGGGCGTTGCCGTGCGGACGTCGACCTGCAGCACCGCCTCGGCCGGCACGACGTTGGTCGCGGTGCCACTGCGGAGCACGGTCGGCGTCACCGTCGTCCCGAGCAGCGGCTGGGCCAGCGCGTTGAGGGCCAGCACCGCGAACGCCATCTCCACCGTGGCGTTGGCGCCCTTCTCCGGCTCCAGCCCGGCATGGGCGGCCCGTCCGTGCACGGTGACCTGGTAATTGGACACGCCTTTGCGCGCCGTCTTCAGCGCGTCGCCTGCACTCGGCTCGAGGATGAGGGCGGCGCGTGCGCCCGCCGCCGTCTCCTCGATGAGCGCCCGGGACGACGGCGACCCGATCTCCTCGTCCGCGGTGAGCAGCACGGCCACGCCGTCGAGGTCGTCGACGCGGGCGAGCGCGTGCAGGAGCTGGACGACGCCAGCCTTCATGTCGAAGGCGCCCGGCCCGGTCGCCACACCATCGGTGACGGAGAAGGGCCAGCGGGCCAAGGTTCCGAGCGGCCACACCGTGTCGAGATGGCCGACGAGCACGACCCGGGACGGTCCGCTCCCGAAGCGCCAGCGCAGGTGGGTGCGCCCGTCGATCTCGACCTCCTCGGGCTTCTCCCCGATCATGTCGATGGCGGCGTCGGCGACGATGCGTGAGCAGCCGGCCACGGCGGCGGGCGCGTCGGACGGCGACTCGGCCGCCACCAGAGCGGCCAGCAGGTCGACCATCGCCTCCGGCACGCCTCCATGATCGCAGCGCCGTCCCAGCGCGGACTTTGGCCGCGGGGACGAAACCCGCCGCCGGTTTGCCGCGTCGGGACCAAGAAGTCGGCGGCATCCCGCGGCACACTCGCTCGGTGGCCAGCCTGCCGGTGACGATCGCCGACGTGGAGGCGGCAGCCAGCACGATCGCCGGAGGCGTGGTGCGCACGCCGAGCGCCGTGAGCCAGACCCTCTCGGAGGTGCTGGGCGCGACGGTCGTCGTGAAGTTCGAGAGCCTCCAGTTCACCGCCGCCTTCAAGGAACGGGGCGCCCTCAACCGCATGGCGGCCCTGACACCGGAGGAGCGGGCCGGCGGCGTGGTCGCGGTCTCGGCCGGCAATCACGCCCAGGCCGTGGCCCATCACGCTCGTCGCCTCGGCGTGCAGGCGACCATCGTCATGCCGGTGACGACACCGTTCGTGAAGGTCGCTCGCACGCGCCACCTCGGAGCCGTCGTCGAGCAGTTCGGTCAGACGGTCGGCGAGGCCATGGCGCGCGGCCGCGAGCTCGAAGGTGAGGGCCTCACCATGATCCACCCCTATGACGACCCGCTCGTCATCGCCGGCCAGGGCACCATCGCCCTCGAGCTGCTGGCCGACCACCCCGAGCTGGACGCGTTGATCGTGCCGGTGGGAGGCGGCGGCCTGGCGGCCGGGATGGCGGTGGCCGCCGCCGCCCTGCGGCCTGACATGGAGATGTACGGCGTCCAGGTGGTGCGCTACGACTCCATGGCGCGCGCCCTGGCTGGGGACGCCGAGCCCGTGGCCGGCGGTCCGACCATGGCGGACGGGATCGCCGTGTCGTGCGCGGGCGGGCTCACCGTCGAGATCCTCCGAGCGCTCGCGTGCGACGTGCTCACCGTCGACGAGGACGCCATAGAGGACGCCGTCAACCTCGTGCTCGAGATCGAGAAGGTCGTGGTGGAGGGAGCGGGCGCCGCAGGCATCGCCGCCCTGCTCGCCTACCCCGGGCGCTTCGCGGGCCGGACGGTCGGCGTGGTGCTGAGCGGCGGCAACATCGACCCGCGCGTGCTGGCCGCGTCCATCACGCGCGGCCTCGTGCGCAGCGGCAGGCTCTCGACGCTGCGGGCGTCGATCGACGATCAGCCCGGCGTGCTGGCCAAGCTGCTCACGGTGATCGGCGACGCAGGCGGCAACCTCCTGGAGCTTCAGCACCAACGCCTGGCCGCGGGTGTGCCCATCCGATCCGTCGACGTCGACCTGTGCGTCGAGACGATGGATGTCGCCCACCGCGACCGGGTCCTCCACGCGCTGGCGAGCGCGGGATACGCAGTCGGCCTGCTGCCGACCAGTTGACTTAGGGGGAATACGACCTCTAAGTTGGCATATGCGGCGCGAAGTTCCGGGAGTGACCCAGTGCGTGTGACCGATCGCACTTCGAGACGGCGGGTGCTCCTCGCGTTCGTCGCGCTCGTGTCGCTGGTCAGCGCGGCGTGCGGCTCGACGGTGCAGGGCGGGACGACGACGGCTGCGTCAGGACCGGGAGCGGCGCAGAGCGGATCCGGCACAGCGAACGAGCTCGGCGAATCGGCCGGCGCGACCGACCGAGGCGTCGCTGCCGAGGGCCCATCGGCTGCCGCCCGGCGCCAGGCCGCAGCCGCGGCCGCCGCGAACGCCGCCGCGACCCGACGACCGGGCGCAGACTCCGGCGTCGCCGCCACCACCATCAAGATCGGGATCACCTACACCGAGAACGCCGCAGCGGCCAACGCCGCCCTCGGCGGGCGAGGGATCACGACCGGCAACGAGCGTCGGGACGCCGAGATCGTCATCGAGGAGATCAACCGCACCGGTGGGCTGCTCGGCCGGAGGATCGTGCCGGTGTTTCGTGTGCGCGAAGGCCAGACGGCGGAGCCGATCAGTGCCCAGTCCCAAGCCGAGTGCGTGTTCTTCACCCAGGACCAGAAGGTCTTCGCCGTCCTGCAAGGCAACGGTCAGGTGGACTGGGAGACCAAGCCCTGCCTCAACGACCGCGGTGTGCCCGTCATCACCGCGCACATCTCGAGCCTCGACGACGACGAGCGGCGCAACGGCGTCAACGTCGACGTCAGCGGTATGAGCGTGGGGCGCATGGCCGACGCCATCGTCGGCGCCATCGGCGACAGCGGTTGGGTGTCACCCTGGAACGCGGCCACCGGGCAGGCGGGCGTCGCCAAGGCAACGGTGGGGGTGCTCGGCTACGAGTTGCCCGCGGTGCGGCAGGCGATCGACCGAACCCTCGTCCCCGGGCTGCGGGCGCTCGGTGCCGCCCCCGCGGCCGAGAACGTGGTCCTCATCCCGCTGCCCGCCAGCCAGGCCGAGATCGCCGCGTCCGCCGCTGCGGTCCAGAACGCGTCGCTGCGCCTTCGCGGCAACGGCGTCGACCACATCGTGCTCATGGACCAGGGCGGCGCTCTCACCCTGATCTTCGCCAACAATGCGTACTCGCAGGGCTGGTTCCCTCGCTACGCGGGCTCGAGCAGCAACGGATTCCAGGCGCTGCTCTCGGGCGGCAGCATCCCCGCCGACGTGATGCGGGGCGCCGCCGGCGCGGGCTGGCAGCCGGTCATCGACCTGCCCGCTGCCGGCAACGGACCTTTCCTGCACGCGGACCGGAAGCGCTGCGGTGACCTCATGCGGGCCGGCGGCCAGACGTTCGCCGACGCCAATGCCGAGGCGGTGGCCCTCGGCTACTGCGACAAGCTCTTCTTCCTGCGGGCGGTGCTGAGCAAGGCGTCGGCACCGACGCTTGCCGGCTACGCGACCGCGCTGGACATCCTCGGGCCGTTCGGCACGGCTCGGGGCATCGAGAGCCGGTTCGGCCCGGGACGTCGCGACGGCGCCGCCGGCTACTACAACCTCGCGTTCGACGCCGGGTGTCGTTGCATGACGTACTCCGGTCCTCGCCGCACGGTGCCGTGACGAGGAGAGCCGGGGCGTCGCTCGCGATCGCGGCGGTCGCCGTGTGCCTGCTCCCCGCGGCTGCGGCCGGCCAGGCGATGCCGGGGGACGGTCCGCACACCAGCGCCAGTATCTCGACGCGTGCCCGCCAGGCCCGTGTCGAGCTCGTCGGCGCCGATGGCCACCCCCTCGACGGCACCGGCGTTTCCGTGGCCGTTGTCGACACCGGCGTGGACGCCACCCATCCGTCGTTCCGTCTCGGCGACGGATCGACGAAGGTCGTTCGCCAGGTCACGACCCTCACCTGTGCGGCAGAGCCGCTGGTCGGGCACGACCCGTCGTGCGTCTCCGACCTGGACGCGGGCGGGGACAGCGACGCGGGTCACGGAGGTCATGGAACCTTCGCGGCCTCCACTGCGCTCGGCAACGAGCTCGAGCTGGTCGATGGCACGCACGTGGACGGGGTCGCGCCGGGCGCCCGGCTGGTGATGATCGTCACGACGGCCACGCTCGTCTCGGTCGAGACCGCCTTCGCGTGGGTTCTCGAGCACCATGCCGAGCCGTGCGGCTCCGGCGTCGCGGCGTCGGTGTGTCCGCCCATACGCGTGGTGAGCGCGTCGTGGGGCGCGAACAGCGCCTACTTCGACGACGTGGAGCGGCGGCTGGCCGCCGCTGGTGTGGTGGTGGCGTGGGCCAACGGGAACCAGGGAGGGGACGGCTCGACCAGCGCGTCGAACCCGACGCCAGCCCGCGACCCGACGCCGGGTGTGCTCGCCGTCGCTTCCTACGACGACAAGGGCACGGGAACGCGTGACGGCGAGCTCTCTTCGACGTCGGCCCGCGGCGCGGTCAACGACCCCACGACGTGGCCGGACATCTCGGCCCCCGGCGTCAACATCCTCGGCGCGTGCCGGCCGTATCACGCCGTCTGCGAGGCCGTCGGCACCCACCCCAAGGACGGACCGGGGCCCGATGACCGGGCCACGTTCTACGTGGCGTCCGGCTCGTCGTGGGCCGCGCCCGCGGTCGCAGGCGTCGTCGCCGTGCTCTTCCAGGCCCGTCCGAACGCCACCGCGGCCGAGATCGACGACGCCCTGAAGGCGACTGCGTACCGATACGGCGGACCTGCGGCCTACGCGACCCGCGGCTCGTACCCGTCGAGCTTCGACAAGGGCGCAGGACTGATCGACGCCTACGCGGCTGCGGTGCTGCTCGGTGCCAAGCCTGTGCTCACCGCTGCCACCGCGCCCCGTCCGGCTGACGTGCGCGCTGCGGCCGCCCAGGGAGCGAGCGGTACCCACCCCGCCACGGGCGGCGCGCCGCTTCCTCCGCTGGCGGGCGGCGGCGTGCTGGCGCTTGCGCTGCTGCTGCTCAGAGGAAGAGCTCGCGTCCGACCTGCTTGAGCTCGTCGCGCAGGCGCCGGCTGGCGTCGCGAGTACGCAGATCCTGGGTCACGGCGGTGCCGTAGATGGCGAGGCCGAACAGGCGGGCGTTGCGCTCGAAGTCCTGTGCGCCGGCGATCTCGGGGCCGAGGAGATCGCGCAGGGCGCCGAAGAAGCGCTCGGCCGCGGCCCGGTCCGCTGACATCAGCGCGGCGCGCAGCTCGGGGTCGGCCCGGCTGGCCCGGGCCAGTTCGATGCTGGCCTGCAAGTGCGGTGACGACGAGAACCGCCACAGCTGATCGATGGCCCGGTCGAGCCGTTCGGCGCTGGGTAGCCCCTCGAGGGCGCGCAGCGCAGCCGGGTCGGGGAGGAGGTCGAGCTCGTGTGTCGCGGCCACCAGCAAGTCGAGCTTCGACGGGAAGTGGCGCCACATGGCCCCGTTGCTCAGATCGGCCCGGCGCAGGACCTCCGGCAACGTGGTCCGCCCATAGCCCAGCTCGGCCAGGCATTCCACCGCCGCGTCGAGCAGGCGCTGGCGGCTGGCGGCCCGCCGCTCTGCCTGGGTCCGACGCCCGGTGGGTGCCGTCAAAAGGCGAGGGTCGCCTGCGCCCCGGCGACGATGTCGGCGACCTGGGGGAGGATCGCCTGCTCGAGCACCGGCGCGTAGGCGACGTGGGTGTCGGTGGCGGCGACGCGGCGCACGGGGGCGTCGAGGTCGGTGAAGCACTCCTGGCCGATCCACGCTGCGACCTCGCCACCGAATCCGGCCGTCATCACGTCCTCGTGCACGACCAGGGCGCGACTCGTGCGGCGCACCGACTCGCCCACCAGGTCCTTGTCCCAGGGGGAGATGGTGCGCAGGTCGATGACCTGTACCGACGCCCCATCCTCCTCTTCCAGCCGGGCCGCGGCCTGCAAACTCTTCTCGACCGTCGCGCCCCACGTGACGATGGTGAGGTCGTCGCCCGGGCGGCGGATGTCGCCCTTGCCGAACGGCAGGATCCAGTCGGGCGGCGGGAACGGGTCCTTCGTGTAGGCCTGTCGCAGCAGGTGCTTGTGCTCCAGGAACATCACCGGGTCCTCGCACCGGAAGGCGTAGCGCAACAGGCCGGCGGCGTCGCGCGCGCGGGACGGGAAGGCGATGAGGATGCCGGGGATGTGGGCGAAGATGGACTCGCCCGACTGGCTGTGCCAGATGGCGCCGCCGGTGAGGTAGCCCCCGATGGGGACGCGGATCACGGTGGGACACGTGAAGGTGCCGTTGGAGCGCCAGCGGATGGTGGCCGCCTCGCTCTTGATCTGCTGCATGGCGGGCCAGATGTAATCGAAGAACTGGATCTCGGGGGCGGGCCGGAGGCCGCGGATGGCCTGGCCCACCGCCCGCCCGATGATGTTGGCCTCGGCCAGCGGAGTGTTGAAGCAGCGGGCCAGACCGAAGCGGCGCTGGAGCCCGTGCGTGGTCCCGAACACGCCGCCCTTGCCCTCCATGTCGGCGAGGATCGTCTCCCGCGCGTCGGCCACGTCCTCGCCGAACACGCGGATGCGCTCGTCGATCTCCATCATCTCGTGGAGGGTGGCCTTGATGGCCTCACCGAAGGCGACGACCTCGCCGCACTCCTCAGGCTTCGGCTCGGCGGGCATCGGGAGGTCGGGCAGCACGTAGACGTGGTCGGTGACCGTCGACGGGTCGGGCAGCGGCGCGGCCGTCGCCTCCTTGGCCGCGAGGGCGACCGTCTCCCTGGCCTCGACGTGGATGGCCTCGGCCTCGTCGGCGGTGAGGATGCCGCCTTCGACGAGGGCGGTGTGAAGCAGCAGGATGGGATCGTGGGCCGCCTCGTCGGCGAGCTCCTCGGCGGTGCGGTACTTGCTCTGGGTGTCGGCCGCGGAGTGCGAGTACGGCCGGGTGACGATGGCGTGGATGAGCGCGGGGCCGGTGCCGGCGCGGACGTGTGCGACCGCCTCGGCTCCGATCTCGTAGGCCTCGAAGTAGTCGCGGGCGTCGTACTTGTAGATGTTGAGGCCGCGGAAGCCGGCCACCAGCTCCGAGATCGGCGCGGGCGATTGGTCGGACACCGGGACGGAGATGGCGAAGCCGTTGTCGGCCACCACGAAGAGGACGGGCAGGTGCTGCGTGCACGCGGTGTTGAGGCTCTCCCAGAACTCGCCCTCGGACGTCGCCCCCTCGCCGAGCGACACGTAGGTCAGCTCGTCACCCTCGGCCGTGCACCCGGGCAGGTGGGGTCGGCGGGAGATGTAGCGGGCCGCCTCGGCCGAGCCGACGGCGGGCAGGCACTGCGAGCCAGTGCACGAGGACTGGGTGACGATGTTCTTCTCGACCGAGCCCCAGTGCGCGGGCATCTGGCGCCCGCCTGACGACGGATCGTCGGCCGAGCCCACCGCCTGGAGCAGGACGTCCGTGGGGCTCACGCCGAGCCCGAGCACAAGTGCCAGGTCGCGGTAGTAGGGAAAGAACCAGTCGTAACCCGGTCGAAGATGCCGTGCGAGGGACAACAGCAAAGCCTCGTGGCCGGCGCCCGAGATCTGGAAGAACACCCGGCTCTGCTTCTGCAGGGCCATCTCCCGGTCATCGATGGCCCGGGAGATGCACGCCAGCCGGAAGTCCTCGATGGCGTGCTCCACCGGCACACCACGGAACTCACGCGCCCGGGTCTCGGTAGAGCTCACCTCGTTGATCATTGTCGCACCCGGCCGGGCGGAACTTGTGACAGCCGACGACCGAGCCC
>JBEEFQ010000028.1:0-2544 GCA_041166245.1 Actinomycetota bacterium
GAGCACCGTCCAGACCCACCAGAGGTCGGGCGACCAGCCCCACTCCGAGTTGGTGGTGCCCCCGACGACGAAACCCATCTGCAGGGCCAGGAACGGGCCTCCGACGAGGATGCCGAGCAGGAAGCCCCACGCGACGAGGAAGCCCAGCGCCGGATGGAGCCCGTTGCTCACGTAGGTGTAGAAGGACCCGGCGGTCGGCATGTGCTTGGAGAGCTGCCCGATCGAGACGGCGGCCAACAGGGATGCCACGAGTGCGAAAATCACCGAGAGCGGCGCGCCACCGCCACTGAACGCGATGCCCGCTGGGATCGAGAACGCGGTCGCGATCGCGGGCGCCATGAACGTGATGGATTGGAAGAGCACCCCGCTGAACCCGACACCCCTCCGCAACCCCTGGGTTCGGTCTGCACCAGCAACGTCGGTCATCATGCGCTCCGTCCAGAAGTGACCCGAGGGATCCGCCGCCAGACTCTAGGGCCCCACCGTCCGCCACGTCGAGGGGACGAATCGGCCGTGTCGTCAAGACTGGTCGGCGTCGTGGACGACGATCGCGATGTGCACCCGGTTGGCGACGTCGAGCTTGGTGAGCAGGCGCGAGACGTGTGACTTGACGGTCGCCTCGCTCATGAACAGTGCGGCGGCGACCTCCGCGTTCGACGCACCGGTCCCGACCGAGACCGCGACCTCACGCTCGCGATCAGTGAGCAGGGCCAGTCGCGCGGCGGCGATGCGGCGGCGCTCCGATGCCTGCGCATCCCCGAGGTGCGAGAGCAGCGTGCGAGTCACCGACGGTGACAGCATCGCCTCGCCCGACGCGACGAGGCGCACCGCGGACACGATCTCCGCGGGGGGCGTGTCCTTTAGCAGGAACCCGGCTGCACCGGCGCGCAGCGCGCTCATCACCTGCTCGTCCGCCTGGAAGGTGGTCAGCACAATCACCTGCGGCGGCGCATCGAGCCGTCGTACCGCGGTGGTCGCGGTGATGCCGTCCATCTCGGGCATCCGGATGTCCATCAGTACGACGTCGGGTCGGTGCTCTCGGACCGCGGCTACGGCCCGGGCGCCGTCGTCAACCTCGCCCACCACTTCCAGGTCCTCCGCCGAGGACAGGATCATGCGAAGCCCCGCTCGGACCAGGGCGTCGTCGTCGACCAGGAGCACCCGCACCCTCACCATGGCAACTCGGCGTCCACCACGAAGTCACCTGAGCCGTCCGGGCCGTGCACGAGGCGGCCGCCGGCCAAGGCGACCCGTTCCTGCAGCCCGAGCAGTCCGGCGCCTGATCCCGGCAAGGTCGGTCCGGTGTTCGCATGGATGGGCATCCGGTTGCGAACGCTGACGTGCAGGCCGATGTCGACCGCACCGGTGACACGCACTCGCCCCGCCGTGCCGCTGGCGTGCTTGCCGATGTTGGTGAGCGACTCCTGCACGATGCGGTAGGCATCGCGACCGAGCATGCTCGGCGCGGCATTTGGCTCGGCTACTTGCATCTCGAAGTCGATCTTCGCGCCGGCCCGCCGGGTCTCTTCGATCAGGCGAGGGATGTCCGACAGGCTCGGCTGAGGTGCTGCCGGCGGCGACTCCCGCCCGGCGTCTTCGCGAAGCACTCCGATCACGCCTCGGAGCTCCTCAAGAGCCTGGCGAGCCGTCATGCGCAGCAGTTCAGCGGTCTCCCGGACCGCAGGCGGCAGGTCGGGCTGGACCTCCAGCGCACCTGCGTGCAACGCCATCAGCGAGATCCGGTGGGCGAGCACGTCGTGCATCTCGCGCGCGATCAGCGTCCGCTCTGCCATGCGCGCAGTTTCGGCGTGCAGACGCTGCTCGGCCTCGGCACGCAGGGCGCGCTCGCGCAGCGTGAACAGCAACTGACGTCGAGCCCGGACGAACATGCCCCACGCAATCGCAGCGAGCACGAGCGGGATCGCCACCAGGACCACCGACAGGGGATCGGTCGTCGGACTGTAGACGGCGAAGATCAGCAAGGACGGGATCCACAGTGCAGCGGCGAGCAGCACGGGCCGAAGGCTGCGGTGCACAGCGAGAGAGGTCAATGCGAGCAGCCCCGCGGCGGTCGCGGAGATGGAGAACGCCCCCAGCAACAGGCAAGCGACCGCGACGCCGAGCGGCCAGCGCCGACGCCACCACAACGAGAGACAGGCCAGCGCCCCGCAGGCAACGTCGACGACCACCTGCGAGGTTGACAGAGGTACGGCGCTGTCGTGCATTGCCGAGCTCAGGAAGAGCGCCCCCAGTGCAGCCGCGAGCAGGAACCCGACGGTGTCGACCGTCCAGTCGCGTCCCGTCCTCGGACCGGCAGTGTCCGGCTGGGCCGGATCCACCGGTGCCAGCAATGAGGCCGGCACCAGCTGGTCGAGCCGTCGCCAGCCCCCTCGGTCCATGATGCGAGCGTAGAGGTCGAGGCGATGGCCCGACACCAACGAAAGTTGGTGGCGAGCGCGACGAAAGGCGGTACGCGCCACGGGCACAACAGGTTCTTTCTGCCGCCGACTATGGCCTGTCGGGCGATGCGTGCGCACTGGCTGC
>JBEEFQ010000029.1:0-11422 GCA_041166245.1 Actinomycetota bacterium
AAATAGGCCACGGATTCCGTGGCCTATTTCCTCGAGACGGAGGTTGGGCGCGCTAATGGGCGCGACGGGTGAGCTGCTCGCGGTCGAGGATGCGGTAGCGGCGGTCGGACTGCTCGATCCAGCCCAGGCGGATGAAGGCGGAGATGGCCTTGTTCACGCGCTCGCGAGACGCGCCGACCATGCCGGCGAGCTCCTCCTGGGTGACGGGCAGGATGAACTCGTCGGTGTCGGCCGAGAGCTCGAGCAGGCGCTTGGCCGTGCGACCGGTGACGTCGAGAAACATCGAATCGGCGAGGGCGGCGTCGGTCGCCCGCAGCCGTCGGGCCATGAGCTCGGTGACCTTCCAGAGCAGCTTGGGCCGCTGCTCGAGCACGTCGCGTAGC
The DNA here is from genome assembly GCA_041166245.1 of Actinomycetota bacterium. Taxonomy (GTDB): domain Bacteria; phylum Actinomycetota; class Acidimicrobiia; order Acidimicrobiales; family JAFATL01; genus JBEEFP01. The sequence continues at coordinate 384 of JBEEFQ010000029.1, forward strand.
GCCTGGTACGGCACCGCCAGCAATTCAGCCGGCTCGAGGGCCCGGGCGTCGGCCGAGCGACCCTCGCCGTCGAAGAACGGCATCTCGCCGAACAGATCCTCTTGCTCCATGAGCGCGACGACCGACTCGCGCCCGTCCGCCGAGCGGATGGTGATGGCGATGCGGCCCTCACGCACGATGTAGAGATCCTCGGCGTGGTCGCCCTCGGCGAACACGAGATCGTTGCGCTGCAACACGCACGGTCGTGCCGCGGCGGCGACTGCTGCGACCCCTTCGGGGTCGAGGGCGGAGAACAGTTCCACCCGCGAAAGGAGGTCGACGCCGTCCATCGCGGGGGCACTCTAACCGGGACACAAAGTTGTCCCCGGTGGCCGTTCCCCGTACCCTGGAAAGCGATCCCCCGCTCGTACCGTTCTTGGGAGAGGTATGTCCTCATTCGACGTCGGTGACAAGGTCGTCTACCCGCATCACGGCGCCGCCGTGATTGAAAAGCGGGAGAAGAAAGAGGTTTTTGGCGAGACCCGTGAGTACCTGGTGCTCCGGGTTGCCTATGGCGATCTGACACTGATGGTCCCCTGTGACAACACCGAAGAGGTGGGTCTGCGGGAAGTGATCAACGACGAAGAGGTCGAGGAGGTGTTCGCCGTCCTTCGCAAGAAGGAGGCGCGCATGCCGACCAACTGGTCCCGGCGCTACAAGAACCACGTCGAGAAGCTGAAGTCCGGTGACGTGTACCAGGTGGCCGAGGTCGTGCGGAACCTCTCCATCCGCGACAAGGACAAGGGCCTCTCGGCCGGCGAGAAGCGCATGCTGCAGAAGGCGCGCCAGATCCTCGTCAGCGAGCTCACCTTCGCCATCAACGTGAGCGAAGAAGAGGCCGAGCAGAAGTTGAATGACGCGCTGCCGTAAGGCGGCGTAAGGCTTCGTTCACTCGGTAGTTTCCCTCCCGTCACCTACTGGGGAGGGCAACGGGATGGATCGGCGCGGGTTTCTTCGGAGTACTGCTGTGAGCGCGGGCGTGCTGGCGCTGGGTCCCTCGTTCTGGCGGACCGCGTATGCGGCCCCGGCGCAGCCGGGCGCGGGCTACGGCGCCCTCGGCGGTCCTGACGCCAACGGCATCAGGCTCCCGCCCGGGTTCACGTCCCGGGTCGTCGCCACCAGCGGGCAGCCCGTGGGCACCAGCGTGTGGCACCCGTTCCCGGACGGGGGCGCGACCTTCTCGCTGCCCGACGGCGGCTGGATCTACGTGTCGAACAGCGAGGTGCCCGGCGCGGGCGGGGTGGGCGCGGTGCGGTTCGACGCCGCTGGGAACATCGCCGGCGGCCACCGGGTGCTCGCAGGCACCAGCCTCAACTGCGCGGGCGGCCGCACGCCGTGGGGTACCTGGCTCAGCTGCGAGGAGTTCGACTTCGGGCACGTGTGGGAATGCAATCCCAACGGGCTCAACGCCAACGCGACCGCGCTGCGGCGGGCCCTCGGCACCTTCTCGCACGAAGCGGCCGCCGTCGACCCCGTGCGCAAGCACGTGTACCTGACCGAGGACAAGCCCGACAGCCGCTTCTACCGCTTCACGCCCGCCAACCCCGCCAACTGGCCCGACCTCAGCGCGGGCACGCTCGAGGCCGCGGTCGCCACACCGGTCACGCCTGTGGACCCGACCGACCCGCGCTGGACGGTCACGTGGCTGCCGATCCCCAACCCCAACCCGACGCCGTTGGAGACACCGACCCGCCAGCAGCTGCCCGCTACGACCGCCTTCAACGGGGGCGAGGGGTGCTGGTTCGACACCGACACCGTGTACTTCACGACCAAAGGAGACAACCGGGTCTGGGCCCTCAACGCCGCGACCTCGGTCCTCGAGCTCGTCTACGACGACAACCTGGCCGCCACGCCGACGCTCACGGGCGTGGACAACGTGACCGTCAACGCGGCGGGCGAGCTGTTCGTGGCCGAAGACGGCGGCGACATGCAGATCGTCGTGATCGCGCCCGACCGCACCTTCGCCCCACTGCTGCAGATCGTGGGCCAGAACGGCTCGGAGATCACCGGCCCTGCGTTCGACCCGTCGGGCACCCGGCTCTACTTCAGCTCCCAGCGGGGCCCGGGCGCGGGTACGGGTGCGGGGATCACCTACGAGGTGCGGGGCCCGTTCAACGGTGGCGCCGCAGGGGTGCCGGCCGCCGGGAACGGGCTGCTGTCCGGCTTGGTCCACGAGGTCGTCGAGCCACCGGTGCGGTCCTCGGCGCCTCCCATCGCTGACGTGGTGCACACCGTCGACCGCGGCCTGGCCGGCCTCGGACTCTGATTCCTGCAGGAAGCTGAACCTCAGAAACCCCTCAGATCGGACACTCCGGGCGTTTAGGCGCTGGTCCCGTGTGCCGATAACCACGGGGACATGTTCGTCGAGGTCACGCGCATCTTCATCGTCTTGATGGCAACGGCCGCCGGGTTCGCGCTCGGTCAGGGTGACGCGTCCGAGGCCGGGAACGGGGCGGTCGTCGGCGCCGTGCTCGGCGCGTGCGTGGGCTACGTCGCGGGCGGCGTGCTCGGCCGCCTCATCGACCAGGTCATGGGCCACGTCGAGCGCAACCTCAACCGGACCTCGGCCGCCAGCCTGCTCGCCGGCGCGGTCGGCGGCTCGGCCCTGGGCCTGCTCTCGGTCCTCCTCGGGCTCCCGGCCGTCATCCTGCTGCCCGGACGCTGGGGCTGGCCGGTGTTCGGACTCGTGGTGTGGATCGGCATCTACGAGGGCTTCGCCATCGCCATGCGCAGGGCCGACGAGCTCCTCGCCCTCGCCGGCCTCTCGACCCGTCCGCTCGTCCGCGCCCGGCCCTACGGCGGCCCCGGCTCCGACGCCGTCCTCCTCGACACCAGCGCAGTCATCGACGGCCGCCTGCTCACCATCGCCCGTGCCGGCTTCCTCTCCGGGATGCTGCTCGTGCCGCCGTTCGTGCTCGACGAGCTGCAGACCATCGCCGACGCCCAAGACCCGCTACGGCGCCGCAAGGGCCAGCGGGGTCTCGACCTGCTCGCCGCCCTCCAGGAGCTTCCGGGCTCCGAGGTCCACATCCTCGACGACGAGGTGGTCGAGCACGACGAGGTCGACGCCAAGCTCGTCACCCTCGCCCGCCGCCTCGAGGTGCGGCTGCTGACCGTCGACACCAACCTGCAGCGCGTCGCCGAGCTCCGGGGCGTGCACTGCCTCAACCTGCACCGCCTGGCCGACGGCCTGCGCCCCGCGCTCGTGCCGGGCGAGACAGTGCGCCTGCCCATCTCCCGCGAGGGCAAGGAGCCGGGCCAGGGCGTCGGGTTCCTCGACGACGGCACCATGGTCGTCGTGGGCGACGCCGCCCCTCTCGTGGGCAAAGAAGTCGAAGTACGGATCACCGGGAACGCGCAGACCTCGGTGGGCCGCATGCTGTTCGCTACCGTCACCGAGTGATCTGGGCGATCGTCGTCGCGGCCGGCAGCGGCACGCGGTACGGCGGTCCCAAGCAGCTGGACTCGCTCGATGGGCGCAGGCTCGTCGACTGGGCTGTGGAGCAGCCCCGCGCCGTCGCCGACGGCGTCGTGCTCGTGGTGCCTGCGGACCGCATGAGCGAGGACTGGCCCGAGGTCGACCGGTTGGTGCCGGGCGGTGCCACCCGCTCGGAGTCGGTGCGCGCCGGGCTCGTGGCGGTGCCCGACGATGCCGAGGTGGTCGTCGTGCACGACGCGGCCAGGCCCGGGGCCCCCAAGGTCCTCTTCGACGAGGTGATCGCCGCGCTCCACGGCGGCGGGGCCGACGGCGCCGTCCCCGGCCTCGCCGTGCCCGACACCCTGCGCCACCTCGACGGCCTTTCCGTCGACCGTGACCGGGTCGTGGCCGTGCAGACACCGCAAGCGTTCCGCGCCTCGGTCCTGCGCGCCGCCCACGCCGACGACCCGCAGGCCACCGACGACGCCACCCTCGTCGAGCGGGCGGGTGGCAGGGTGGTGGTCGTGCCCGGCAGTCCGCAGGCCATGAAGGTCACGACGAAAGAGGACCTGCGCGTCCTCGAGGCACTGCGCGCATGAGGGTCGGGCTCGGGTTCGACGCCCACGCCTTCAGCGACGACCCCGCTCGCCCCCTGCTCCTGGGAGGGGTACAGATCGAGGGCGAGCGGGGCCTGGCCGGGCACAGCGACGCCGATGCCGTCGCCCACGCGGTCGCCGACGCCCTGCTGGGCGCCGCCGGCCTCGGCGACCTCGGCCAGCACTTCCCGGACACCGACCGAGCCTGGGCGGGCGCCGACAGTCTCGACCTGCTCCGGCGGGTGGCGGCGCTCGTCACCGACGCAGGCTGGCGAGTCGGCAACGTCGACTGCGCCGTCGTGCTGGAGGCGCCTCGGCTCGCCCCCCACCGCGACGCCATGCAGGAGCGGCTCAGCGCCGCGGCCGGCGGCCCCGTGAGTGTGCGGGCCAAGCGCACCGAGGGCATGGGCGCCCTCGGGCGGGGCGAGGGCGTGGCGTGCTGGGCCGTCGCCCTCCTCGAGCGCTCCTGATGACCACTCGCCGGCCCCGCCCCGGCCAGCGACGCCGCCCACCGGCCCCGCCCGGGGGTGGTTCGAGCCGGGGCACGGGTCTCGGCGGCGAGCAGGTGGAGGGTCGTCAGGCGGTGCGAGAGCTGCTGGCCGCCCGCCACCGGCGCACGAGGGAGGTCTGGATCGCCGAGGAGGCGGGCGAGAGCGCCATCCTGGCCGAGATCGCCGACCTGGCCGCCGCTGCCCGCGTGCCGGTGCGCCGGGTCCCCCGGGGCCGGCTCGACGCCGAAGCCCGCACCGAGGCCCCCCAAGGGGTGCTGGCGAGGGCGGAGGAGCTGGCCGAGGCCGACCTGGACGACCTCACCGCCGGTGGGACCGTCCCGCCCTTCCTGCTCGTGCTCGACGGCGTGACCGACCCCCACAATCTGGGTGCGCTCCTGCGCTCCGCTCTCGGGGCGGGGATGACCGGGGTCGTGCTGGGGCGGCACCGGGCGGCCCACGTGACCCCGACGGTCGCCAAGGCGGCCGCAGGGGCCATCGAGCACCTCCCCATGGCCCTCGTCGCCGGCATCCCGGCCGCCCTGGCCGAGCTGGGGCGGTCGGGCGTCTGGACGGTGGGCCTGGCCGCCGACGGGGACAAGCGCATCGACCAGCTCGACCTCGGCGATCAGCCCCTCGCGCTGGTGCTCGGTTCCGAGGGCAAGGGGCTGTCCCGCCTGGCGCGCGAGCGGTGCGACGTGGTGGCCCGGATCCCGCTCCGCGGCCCGATTTCTTCGCTGAATGTGGCCGCCGCGGGGGCCGTTGCCGCCTTCACGTTTGCGCAGCACCGTCCCGTTTGAAGGCGTTTGCCGGGCAAAAACTTGTGACCGACCCCAAGGAAGGGCTGAGAATTTCAGACGCTGACTGTGGTTGTGACCATTGACACGAGGCCACTCCTCATGGTTCAAAGTGTCTAGTCATTCAAGGCGCCACTTGTGCCAAACCACAAATCGGGCATACGTCACACCACTCACAGGAGCACCAAAACATGGCGATCAGGACAGACGTACTCCCCCTCAGCGAGCTGGCCGATGACGAACTGGTGGCCCGCTTCCGCGAGGGTGACACCGACGCCCTGAACGTGCTCCTCGAGCGCTACCGCCGCTTCGCCCGGGCCAAGGCCCGTGGGTACTTCCTCATCGGTGCTGACTCCGACGACATCGAGCAGGAGGGGATGATCGGGCTCTACAAGGCGGCCCGCGACTTCCGTCCCGAGCGCCAGGCTTCCTTCCGGGCCTTCGCCGAGCTCTGCATCACCCGCCAGGTCATCACCGCCATCAAGACGGCGACCAGGCAGAAGCACCAGCCGCTCAACCAGTACGTCTCCATCAGCGGGGTGCGGGGCTCCGACGACCCGGGCGAGCGCTCGGTCGAGGTCCTGCTCGACGATCACTGCATGCCCGACCCGGCCGACGAGGTCGTGTCCAACGAGCGGATGGACAACATGCGTCGCTCCATGGCCGAGATGCTCTCGGGCCTCGAGGTCGACGTGCTCCGGCTCTACGTCGAGGGCAAGTCGTACCAGGAGATCGGCGACCACCTGGGCCGCCACGTGAAGTCGATCGACAACGCCCTGCAGCGCATCAAGCGCAAGCTCGACGTGCACATCCAAGAACGGGATGCCGCCGAGCTCACGCACGCCTAGAGCACTGCACGTCTCGAGGAAATAGCCCACCGAATCGGTGGGCTATTTCCTCGAGACGCGAGCCGGGTGTCGGGATCGAACCGACGACATCCGCTTTACAAGAGCGGTGCTCTACCAACTGAGCTAACCCGGCCAGACCGCGTACGACCCTAGGTGCACCAAGGATGGCCGCTTCTGTGGCAGAGTGCCCCCGGAATGGCTCTCTCCGACCGCGACCGCGCCATCATCGACTTCGAGCGTTCGTGGTGGGCCGAGCCGGGGCCGAAGGAGGGCGCCATCCGAGTTCGTTTCGAGCTCTCGCCGACGCGCTACTACCAGATCCTCGGTGAGCTGCTGGACTCCCCGGATGCCCTCGAATACGACCCCCTCGTGATGCGCCGCCTGCGCCGCATGCGTGACCGCCGCCGTCGGGCCCGCTTCGAGGGCCGGGTGTCGGGCGAGCCGCCGGTCCGGTGAAAAGAGGACGCCATGCTGCCGATGACGGCTCCTTCGCGCGCTCGGTGGGCGTGAACGCGGGCCGCGGCGCCGTGCTCATCGTCGCCGCGCTGGTCATCGGGTTCCTGCTGCTCAACGATCTCGACAACGGCGGCGACCTCAGCGGCGGCTCGGTCAGCGCGGGCCGGTCCGAGGAGACGACGCCGACGACCGAGCGGGTCCTCCCCACGATCGCCACCACGACCACGGCCCCGGTCAAGGCGGCCAAGGACGTGAAGGTGCTGGTGATCAACGGCACCACGACCGCGGGCGCGGCAGCGCGCGTCGCCACCGCCCTCAAGGGAGGCGGTTACAACGTCCTGCGCGCGGTGGACGCCAGCGCCCAGGTGAAGGCGGCCACCTCGAAGTCGGCTGTGTACTACGTCACGCGCGACTTCGAGCGCGAGGCCAAGGCCATCCAGGCGGCCCTCGCGCTCCCGCCGTCGCCCGTCACCGCCGTACCCACGCCCCCGCCCGCGCCCGAGGTCAACCAGGCCAACGTCGTCGTGGTCGTCGGGCCCGAGCTGGCCAAGTCGGGCGGCTCCGCGACGACCACCACCGCCCGCGGAGGCTCGACTGCCACCACCCGGGCCACCACGACAACGACGCGCTAGCAGCTAGCCCACGCGGACGGTGTGCGAGCGCACCCGCACTGTGAGGGTGCCGGGGACGGCCGGTCCCGACGTTCCCGCGGGCGGCAACAGCGTCATCCGGTAGCGGCCGCGGGTGACGGCCCGCACCTCCTCGACCGCGCCATCGGCCAGCCGGTGCGTGGCGGACGCGGTTGTCGATTGGCTGCCGTCGAGGGCGAAGCTGCCCTGCTCGAGCTCCGTCGTCCCCCGAACGGCCAGGCGGAACGTGCTGTCGATCGTGGCCACCTCCTCGCCGTCGACCACTCCCAACTCGGTGAGGCGGCCCGAGCCCCGGAGCCGGGTACGGGGCTGGCCTGGCAGGGAGACGGGCTCGTCGACGACCCAGCGCTCGCCGGGGGACAGGGGCGCCGCGGGCGGCGCGCCCGCCGCGGCCGGGAAGATCTCGGTGAGGCCGATGGAGCCGAGGGCCTGGGCGGGCAGGTCCTCGATGCGCTGCACCTCGGCCAGCTGCCCGGCCCGGTCGAGGCGCACCACGAAGGTGCGGGCGCCGAGGTTGGGCCCGCTCAATTGCACCCGCACCCGGCTGCTCTCTGCTCCCGCCGCCAGCACGTCGTGTTGGGCCCGCAGCTCGAACCGGTCCTCCACCCGCTGGCTGGGGCTCCCGTCGACGGAGACGACGGTCAGCGACTCGACCTCGACGCGGTAGGTGTAGGCCGCGCCGGCCTTCGGATGGAAGCCGAGGCGGACGGTGTCGGGCCCGCACCCGGCGGCCGCGGCCAGCACCGCGACGACGAGGGCGAGACGGCGCACCCGCCGAAGCTACCTTCGGGCCCCTGACCTCCCCGGACCCCCTCCCCGCGCTCCTCGCCCCGCTCCGCGACCGTCCGGAAGCGGCGGCGGTCATCACCGACTTCGACGGCACGCTGTCGCCCATTGTCCTCGACCCCGACGAGGCCCGACCCCTGCCCGGCGCCGTCGACCTCCTCCACCAGTTGGCGGGCAGCTACGGGAGGGTCGTCGTCGTCTCCGGCCGCCCCGCCCGCTTCCTCGCCGAGCACCTGCGCGTGGCCGACTGCCCCCGTCTCATCGCGTTCGGGCTCTACGGCCTCGAGTGGACCGACGGCGAGTCCGTGGTCGAGCACGCCGACGCCGGCCCGTGGCGCTCGGTGATCGAGGCGTCCGTGGCGGCGGCACTCCGGGAGGCACCCGACGACGTCACCGTCGAGCACAAGGGCCTGGCCCTGACCCTGCACGTCCGTGTCGCACCCAAGGAGGCAGACTGGGCCGCGGGCTGGGTCGTGCAGCGGGCCGCCGCCACCGGCCTCGTCGTGCACCCGGCGCGCAAGTCCTACGAGCTGCGACCGCCCGTCGCCGTCGACAAGGGCACCGTCGTCGCCGACCTCCTCGTCGACATGGGCGCGGCCTGCTTCATCGGCGATGACCTCGGCGACCTCCCCGCCTTCGACGCCCTCGACGTGGCCGCCGAGCGAGACGGCCTGCGCGCGTTACGGGTCGCGGTCCGCAGCGCCGAGGCCCCGCCCGATCTCCTCGACCGCGCCGACATCAAGGTCGACGGCCCCGACGGCGTCCTGACCCTTCTATCCCGTTTGACCGAACCCCAGGACTGACTTTTACGCGATTCGGGGCGCTATACGCCCTCAATCGCGTAAAAGTCGACCGGGTTAGAGCGCTCCGGCGGCGCGGAGCTGGTCATGCAGCCAGTCGGTGGGGGTGCGGCGGCCGGCGGCGCGCTTGAGGACCTGCGCGCGGCGGGACCGCTCCTCGGGCTCCATCTCGATGGCCTCGACGAGGGACTCGCACGTACCGGCCACGTCGAAGGGGTTGATCTCGAGCGCGCCGTCGCCGAGCTCCTCCCACGCGCCGGCCTCGCGGCTGAGGGCGAGCACGCCGTCGCGCTCGTTGAGCAGCGCGCCCTCCTTGGCGACGAGGTTGAGGCCGTCGCGGATGGGGTTGACGAGCAGCACGTCGTAGCGGCGCAGGGCCGCGACCGAGCGCGGGAAGAAGTCCGAGGTGTCGAGCAGGATCGGCGTCCAGTCGTCGCGCGCCCACCGCTGGTTGAGGCGTGCCGCGAGCCCCTCCACCTCCTGGCGGTAGGCCATGTACTCGGGCAGGCCCTCGCGCGACGGATAGATGAAGGCGCCGAACACCACCCGTCCCACGAGATCCGGCCGAGCGCGCAGCATGTCGTCGAAGGCGAGGAAGCCCCGCAGCAGGTTCTTGGAGAGCTCGATGCGGTCGACGCGCACGATGAGGTGGCGGTCGCCCACCGCTTCCTCCAACGCGCTCATCTCCTGCGCGCACTCCTCACTGGCCGCGACCTTCTCGATGTCGAGGTGGTCGGCTGCGGCCGGCGCGACGAAGGTGCTGGCCGGCTGGCGCAGCTGGGCGTGCACGCCCGCCTCGTAACAACCCGCCCACCGGCTGGAGTGGAAGCCGCAGGCTCGGAAGCCGGCCAGGCCCCGCATCAGCTCGTCGGCCACGTGGTCGGGCAGCGTGCGCAGGGCCCACGGCTCGCAGAACGGCGTGTGGTGGAAGTGCACGGCGCGCAGGTCGGGACGGGCGTTGGCCAGCCGCTCGCCGAGCAGGGAGAAGTGGTAGTCCTGCACGAGCACGACCGCGTCGTCCGGTGCCTCCTCGGCGACGATCCTGGCGAAGGCGTCGTTGACCGAGCGGTACGCGTCCCATGCCTCCCGCCACCGCCGGTCGATGCGGGGCCGGCGGGGCAGGTCGAACAGGCCGTGGTGCAGGAACCAGAGCGTGGCGTTGGCCACCACGTCGTAGAACATGCGGTACTCGTCCGCATCGATCACCAGTGACCGCAGGCGGAACCCCTCGGCCTCGATCATCCCCTGCTGGGCCGCCTCGCGGTCCTCGTCGGTGATGGCGGCCGCGATCCAGGTCGCGCCACGGTCGGCGATGCCCGGTCCGAGGGTCGACACCAGGCCGCCCGCGCCCCGCTTGGTCTCCAGCTCGCCGGCGTCGTTGCGCGAGAAGGACAGCGGTCCGCGATTGGACACGACCACGATGTCTGGGTCGACGTCCGGCATCCGCGGCACCATACCCAAGTGCCTCATGTCGTAGCGGCGCCCGACAAGTTCCGCGGGACGGCCTCCGCGTCGGAGGTCGCGGCCGCCATCGCCGCGGCTGCCGAGGCGGCCGGATGGACCTGCGACCAGGCGCCGGTGGCCGACGGCGGCGAGGGCCTGCTCGACGTCCTGGGGGGTACTCCCAGGCACACCACGGTGACCGGGCCCCTCGGTGCGCCCGTCGACGCCGAGTGGCACCTGCGCGACGGCACGGCCGTGATCGAGATGGCTCGCGCCTCGGGCCTGCTGCTCGCGGGAGGGCCCGAGGGCAACGACCCGCTGCGGGCGTCGACGGCCGGGACGGGCGAGCTGATCCTCGCCGCCCTCGAGGCCGGCGCCCGCCGCATCGTCGTCGGCGTCGGCGGGTCGGCCTCCACCGACGGCGGACTGGCCGCGCTCCGAGCCGTGCAGTCCAAGGGAAGGCTGGCCGGGGTGGACCTCATCGTCGCCTGCGACGTCACGACCACCTTCGTCGACGCCGCCGCCACCTACGGCCCCCAGAAGGGCGCCACCGACGCCCAGGTCGCCTTGCTCGCCCGCCGGCTCGAGCGACTGGCCCAGGTCTACGTGGAGGACTTCGGCGTCGACGTCCGCACCATCGAGGGCGGCGGCGCGGCGGGCGGGCTGGCGGGCGGACTGGCCGCGCTGGGCGCCACCCTCGTCCCCGGCTTCGACCTGG
>JBEEFQ010000030.1:0-2830 GCA_041166245.1 Actinomycetota bacterium
AGTAGGGAGCACCACCGCGGGGGCGGCAGCTCGCCGCCCCCGCCCCCGCCCCTGAGATCACTGTCTGAATGTGATGGATGACATGGCGTTAGCGATCGTCACGTGTCAGTATGATCAGACATGCCTGAGCGCTATGAGGGCCAGGAGTTCACGTTCTTTGACCCGGATGGTTCCGAGATCCCGGTTCGCGGCTGGGGCAACCAGTTCGCCGCCGTGTTCGAGACCCTCGACGGCTACACGGTCGTCCAGGATCCCGACAGCAGGTTCTTCCATTACGCCGACCTCTCGCCGGACGGCGCCGAGCTCGTCCCCAGCGGTAACCGCGCGGCTGACGCTGACCCGGCGGTTCTCGGGCTGGCCCGTCACATCCGCGTCAACCGCGAGAGCTTCCGGACCGAGGCGATGGAGGCCTTTGACGCCGCGGCCACCACGCGCTGGCGCCAGCGCCTCGCCGAGCGGCGCGCGCGCACCAGGTCCGCCGCCCAGCCGGGGCCCGAGGCGGCACCGCCCCCGCAGGGCACCACCGGCGACTACGTGGGTCTGTGCCTGCTGGTGCAGTTCCCCGACGTCCCGGGCACGATCGCGCGCGACGAGGTCGAAGCGTTCTGCAACCGTCCCGGGTACGCAGGCTTCGGCAACAACGGCTCCGCGCACGACTACTTCCTCGAGGTATCAGGCGGGAAGCTCCGCTACACCAACCAGGTTGCGGCCTATTACACGGCGCGGCACAACCGCGCCCACTACACGGACCCCGCGGTCCCGTTCGGCACGCGGGCCAAGCAGCTCATCGCCGAGGCGCTCGACGCCCTCAAGGCGAGCGGGTTCGATTTCAGCCGGCTGAGCAGCGACGACGACGGCTTCATCTACGCGCTCAGCGTCTTCTACGCCGGTCGCCGCATCAACAACTGGTCCCAGGGTCTGTGGCCGCACTCCTGGGCGCTCGACACCGCCTACCAGGCGTCACCCGCGAAGCGGTTCTCCGACTACCAGATCACCGACATGGGCGACAAGCTGACGCTGCGCACCTTCTGCCATGAGAACGGGCACATGGTGTGCGACTTCCCCGACCTCTACGACTACGGCAGCGAGAGCAGCGGCATCGGTCACTTCTGCCTGATGTGCGCAGGCGCGAGCGACACCAACCCGGCGCATGTCTCCGCCTACCTGAAGTACCGGGCGGGGTGGGCGTCATCGGTCACGCCCCTGGCGCCCGGCACCACCGCGGCCGTCACGGCCGGGACGAACGAGTTCCTGATCCGCCGCAAGAACGCTGCGGAGTACTTCATCCTCGAGAACCGGCAGCGTGCCGGACGCGACAGCGCGCTGCCCGACGCCGGACTGGCCATCTGGCACGTCGACGAGCTCGGCACCAACAGCGACGAGCAGATGACCGCCGCCAAGCACTACGAGTGCTCGCTCGAGCAGGCCGACAACCGCTTCGACCTCGAGCACGGCACCAACGCCGGCGACGCCGGGGACCTCTTCGGCTCGCCCGCGGCGAGGTTCGGCAGGGCCACGACCCCGGACAGCCGCTGGTGGAACGGCGGTGACTCGAACCTCGAGATCACCTCGATCTCGGCTCCCGGCCCGACCATCACGGTCACCACAGCCTGAATTGCGACCCCAGACCAAGAGGAGAGCACCACATGTCCGTAACGACTGACCAGGCGCCGCTGACGCCGACCCAGCTGCTGGAACTGGACCACCACGAACCCCTCGAGGAGGACGGACGCCCCTGGGGGCACGCGACCGAGTCGTCCAAGGCGCTGTGGACCGAACCGGGCTCCACGCTCGAGCTCGTGCGCGCGCATGACGGGACCTATTCGCTCAACGCAACCGGCATCGTGCGACCCGGCCGGGCAGGGCGCGAGGCGCACATCGAGGAGGTCCACACCCGCACCCTCGCGGAGCGGCGTGAGGCCGCCGCCCGTTTCGAGCGCGGCCCGCGGGCCGAGGGTCCGCCGGCGATCATCGGCGCGGCCTACTGCCCGGCGGGGATGCCCCGGGGCATCCGCCCGACGGTCGTGTCCTCCCTGGGTGCCACCAGGTACGGCATCTCGGCGAAGGGCCACAAGACCCTGCTGTCGGAGACGCACAGCACGATCATCGACGGGGAGTCCCGCTCGTACGTGTACCCGGACCAGTGGCCCTACACGGCGGTCTGCAAGCTCTACTGCAGCTGGCAGCCGAGCCCCGGCGCCTCCTGGGTGCAGACCAGCGAGGCAACCGGCTACATGATCGGCAGGAGCACGCTCATGACCAGTGGCCACGTCGGACCGCCGACGCACGGCGCGTCGTGGGCCATCCAGGTCATCCCGGCGTGCTGGAACGGGCAGTCGATCTTCGGGGCGGGGATGGTCAGCTGGGTCTCGGGCTATCACTCGTGGAACTCCGACTCGGGGAGCGACATCAAGATCTGCTCGCTCTTCGATCCGATCGGGGACTCGGTCGGGTTCTTCGGCTACCGGGGCTACAACTCGTCATGGGAGGACGGCGACTACTGGACGATGGCGGGGTTCCCGTACGACATCAACCTGACCTACATGTCACACGAGACCGCCATCGCGGTCCGCGACGACGATGACGGCGACGACATCAACGTGAACGGCACCACGTACGACACCCTCCAGGTCGAAAGTGACGCCGACGAGGCGTCGGGCGTCTCGGGCGCCCCGCTCTGGGGCTGGTGGGACGACGGGCCGTACGCGATCGGTGTCCACCACGGCGTCGAGCACGACGGCACGATCTGGGGGACCGAGACGCTCTCGTGCGCCTCGGGCGGTCCCGGCTTCACGCAGGCCGCCGCATTTGGACGCACCTCCTGGGGCTA
>JBEEFQ010000031.1:0-20319 GCA_041166245.1 Actinomycetota bacterium
GACGGGACCTTCGACGCAGCGGTCACGGTGAGCGGGGACTACAACAAGCTCACCGGGCGATTCAACGCCGCCGTGGCCATGACGGGCGGAGCGGGCAACCTCCTCGATGGCTGGTTCTTCGGAGCCCTGACATGGGCAGGAGCGAACGGAGTGCTGCGGGCCATACGGCTGACGACCCCGGAGGCAGCGCTCGCAGCACCCCTCGGCTCCACCTGCCAGGTGCCCGGGACGGGTCTGTACGCGAAGACGGGCGGAGCCAACGGGAACACCGGCTGGGTCCTCGTCACATAGATGGGCGCCACCCTGGTCGAGGCCCTCATGGGTCACGGCGAGCTGAACCTCGACCTCGACTACGACGCCGACCTGGTCGCCGAGCTCAAGCACTACCGGACGCTGCACGTGTACCAGGGCGAGACGCCCATCGGCCCGGGCTTCATCCTGCTGTGGCGGACGCCCGCGCGGGGCGGCATACCGATCGGTGGCCGGGCTCTCGATTGGCGGCTCGGCCAGGACGGCGACGGCGCCATGATCCTGGACCGCGAGTACCTGGCCTGCACGAACAAGCTGTCGGAGCCGGGGTTCGAGCTCGAGGGCCTCTACTGGCGGCGCCGTGAGGGCACCAAGTGGGTCATCCGCTCCGTCGCCGGCGAGCCCTACGCCGATGACTGGGCAGCGGTCGTGGTGGGCAGCCCCGACAAGGACGACGTCCTCGCGACGGACGAGGGCGGCTGGGAGGCCCGAGAGGGCAACCAGTTCGTGGCACGGCTGCGGGCCCGTCAGCCCGGCGCCACGACGTTCCCGCTCCGGCTCCGTCAGGTCTTCACCGGCCTCTTCGATCCGCCCCAGCTGCTGACCAACGGCGGCTTCGTCGACGCCACGGGCTGGACGAACACCTCCGAGGTGGCTGGCGACGCAGCCATCGAGAGCGGCCACCTGCGCATCGGGCCGACGACACAGATCCAGACCATCCCCAACTCCGGGTTCGAGACCGGTGACCTAACGGCCTGGTCCGATCAGAACGGCACCTGGGACGTCATCTCGACGGGTTCGATCTATCGCGGCTCGCACGTAGTCCGAGCGTCCGAGGGCGCCCTTGAGGGCGGCGTCGGCTACCAGACACTCCAGTCCGATGCGATCCCTGGCGGTGCGGTCAATCCGCAAATCGTGAAGCCGGGCGAGCGTTGGCGCCCGGAGATGTGGGCCAGCACACCCGACCCGATCGACGAGGACGGCGGCACTGCTCGGGTGAGCACCCTGCTCATCAACGATGACTACGACTTCTTCGACGAGTCGACGAAGAAGTGGGTTGACAGCCCGGTCATCACCCCGGACGAGTCCGCTGCAACGTCGTGGCGGCTCAGTTCCCACGAGATCGATATCCCTGACGACATCAAGTACATGGTGCCGACGGTCGTTATTCGGGACTTCAACACCGGCGCGTGGCGCTTCGACGACGTGACGACCACTCGGGTCAAGGGCAACAAGGCCAGCTACCGGCACAGCACCTTCGCCGTCACGCCGGAGCGCACGTACCACGTCCTTGCTCAGGTGACGCCGGATGCAGCGCTGCTGGAGGGCACGCTCCGAGCGGTCGTCCTGCTGACCGCCGCTGGTCGTCCGTCGGTCACTCTGGAGTCGCCCACGCTCGAGCGTGGTGAGGCTACGCAGCAGCTGCTGGCGTGGGACTTCACGCCGCCGTCGGGCTATGACACGGCAGCGCTGTCGTTCGTCGGAGCGGACGTGTACGGCGGGTCGTTCATCATCGACAACGCCAGCGTCACCGACGCAGACCGCTCGACGGTCGTCAACGACCTGGTCGTCGGGCCGACCAAGGCGGCGTGGGATCCCGAAGTCACCTTCACGACCGCCCCCGCGCCAGCCGGCACGGAGAGCGTCGACCTCTACATCGTCGCCGAGGCCGGTGCCACCGGCTGGGTGGTCGACTCCGCCTCGCTGGCCCGGGTCGGGACGCCCGCGGTGAGCGGGGACGTGATCCGGTCGCTGCTGCTCGACCCCGACTCCGGCCTGCCGCTGATGGAGCCGGGCGACATCTACGGCGACGACACCCTGCTCTTCGACAAGCACTACCTCCGCCAGGACGCCCACAGCATCCTCAAGGACGTCTCGCGCAACGGCGTGGTGTCCCCGGTGCGCGAGTTCTTCGTCGACCACGACAACCGGCTGCACTGGGGCACCGCCGAGCAGCTCTTCACCGACCGGCTGGACATGGGTCCCCTGACGGCCGCCGACCTCGAGCTCCTCGACGAGCCCACGGTCGAGCAGAACGTCGAGGACCGGGTCACCGACGTCATCGTGATGGGCGCCGAGCGCCAGCTCGCGGACGGTCGCCGGGTGACGATCATCGGCTACGCCAGCAACGAGCCGGGCCCGGACGACCTCGACTACTACGGCCGGCCCTTGCGGCGGACTCGTGTGATCGAGGACTCGACCGTCGACCACAAGGCCTACGCCGACTCCCTGGCCCGCTGGCATCTCGACCAGTCCAATGCCCTGGCCAGCGTCGTGCAGCTGCGACTCTCCAGCCTGCGGGCGCGCGGTCCATTGAACGTCGGCGACTGGATCTACCCCTGGCTGCCCGAGGCCGACCTCGAGGATCTCGCCCGCCCGATGGACCACGACGGCCGCACGACCTTCCCCGAGCGGGTGCGAGCGCTGATGCGGGAGACGCAGATGGGCGCAGGGGAGTTCCGAGTCGAGGCCCGGGCCCCGGACGGCTCCACGCTCGACATCAGCAGCGCCATTCGGTGGGAGGACGCCACGACGATGACGCTCACCGTCGGCGACGTCGCCCCCGAGTTCCTGTTCGACCCGCAGGGCGACGCCCAGGGCAACCAGTTCTTGCGCTGGCGCTCCAGCCGCCCGCAGTAGCAGGTAGTCGCCGCAGCCCGGCGATTCCGCCGGAATCACAAGGAGACAGCCGATGTCCGACGCGCGCTCGCCCAAGGACCCCGACTACATCGAATCGGTCTCACCCGAGGAGCTCAATGAGCTCGCTCCGGCAGCGCTGCACGACGAGGACTGCACCGGCGAGCCGGAGGACGACGATGGCGACCCGGGCTGACCAACGTGGGTGGGGCCCGGGCTGGCCCAACTGCCAGGCGGACAAGTACGTCAAGGTCGTCCTCAGCAACGGCGTTCGTGTCATCGCCCGACGCGAGATCGCCGAGCTGGCCAAGCTCCTGTTCGAGGACGGCATCCGCCGCGGGTACCTCCCGCGCGACGGACAGACGTGGGGCGCCTCGTGCCGCTCCATCAAGGGCACGAACACGCCGTCCAATCACTCGTGGGCGCTGGCCTTCGACATCAACAGCCTGGCCAATCCGCAGCGGCGGCCGCTCACGACCGACATGCCGCGCTGGTACATCGAGATGTGGAAGTCCTACGGCTTCCGCTGGGGCGGCGACTACATCTCGGCGACACCCGATTCGATGCACTTCGAGTACATGGGCACGCCGCAGTCGGCCGTCATCGACACGACCCGGGCTAGGGCCCGGTTGGCCGCTCCGGGCCACCAGCCGGTTCCGGTTCCGCCGGCGCCACTACCTCAGGAGGATGACATGCCCACCGGTTACGCGGTCCCGTGCCCCGCGGGAGCACTCAACGAGAAGGGCGAGCAATCCCACGTGGCCACCTTCGTGCCGCTGCCGGTGCTGGGCAGCCTCAACGGCATGTGGCACGGCGGGTGGGTCAGCTTCGCCAGCGACTTCGGCGGCACCACCCTGCGCCTTGCGTTCGGGATGGACGGCAAGGTGACGCGCGAGATCAGCGACTTCGTGCTCGAGCCCGGCATCCGCCGCAAGGGCGTGCCGATTGAGGCCAACGAGGCGGTGTGCTCGGTGATCAACAAGGGCCCGGGCGATGTCACCGCCTGGGTTGAGGCGTTTTGACCATGAAGCCGGTCCTGCACACCGATGTCGGGCTGGCCCTGGGCGCCATCGTCGTGCTCGGCGCGGGAGCGGCGTTCGTGGGCTTCATCAAGGTCGTCCAGTTCGGACGGCGGACGTTCGACCAGGCGGCCGACGTCGTCTTCGGCCAGTAGTTCGTGGACGCCGGCTCTGCACTGGTGGGCGCTGCGGCAGTGGCGGCTGCTGCTCAGATCACCCAGACGCTCCTCACCCGCAAGAAGCTCACGCGTATCGAGGCGAAGACTGATCGGATCGAGGACCGGACGACGGACACGAGCGACCAGGTCCGCACTCGCAATGGCAGGACGCTGGCGCAGACCGTCGAGGATCAGACCGACGACATCGACGAGATGCGCGGCGACGTGATGGAGCTCGCTATCCAGTTCGCCCGTCACATGGGCGACGACCACAGCCACAGCATGGTCAACCGGATGCGCCAGGGCCGGCGGGACCGCGAAGAGACAGCCCGAACCATCCGGGAGATCAAGGAAGGCGACGAGCGCGCAGAGCGCCGACGCCTGCTCGAGCGCCGAACCTACGAGGAGGAACAGTGACCGACCGATTCACCGTTCGCATGGTGGTGGCCTTCCTGGGCCTCATCGTGCTCGCCGGCATCTGCATGGGCAGTTTGCTGTCGTATCAGGAGAAGGGGGTGCCGGATTTTCTCATCGGCACCACAGCGGGCAGCTTGGGTGGCCTGACGGGCATCCTCGTGCGGATGCCGAACGACGGTGCGCCCATCGAGGCCCGCTTCTCCGACCAGGCTGGCCAGTCCCTGGTCTTCGCCCTCGCTGCCGCTGTCCTGCTGGTCATCCTGATCCGGCTCCTGGCGTAACGCAGGCCGCGCCTGTCCGTTGTAGAGGGTGAGCGCCGAATCGGACGTCAGCGCCCGACCACTTCCTGAGCCCCCGTCTTCCGGCCCCACCGGAGACGGGGGCTTTGTCGCGTTCAGGAGTAAGCGAGCTCGTCGTGGGCGGGCTCGGTGGTCTTCAGCCGTCCGATCCTGCGGGCGATCGCGAGGCCGATGACGCCAGCTACGAGGATCTGGATGAGCCCGGCCACGTTGTCGGGGTACGTGCTCTCGATCCACAGCAGGGCGGTGGTGGCCTGGACGGAGACCATGAATGCCAGCGGACCGCTGCGGCGCATCACGAAGAGCATCAGCACCGTCGCACCGGCCGAGTACACCACGAGCCCCAGCCATCCCGACACCACGTATGCGTTCCCGAGGACGGTGAACGTCATGGCGGAATTGGCGCCCAGCCCGACGGCTGCGCTGAGCTGGTTCGCCGTCGTGAGCTCTGGCCTGTTCGAGTCGATCGCCCGGGGGAGAAGACCAAAGCGCAGCACGTCAACCGGTCCGGTGGTCACGGTCCGGATGGGCGGCTCGTCGTTCAGTCGACCCATCAGTTCCATGAGCCGATCGAGGCGAAGGCGGTCACTCGGCTTGTGCAGGTCCAACTCCTGCCGGTACGCGCCGAGCTGTAGCCGGCGCTCGTTGCGGGCCTGGTAGAGCGGGGGCCAGATGGCGACGATGACCAAGGCCCCCACGAACAGGTGGCGAGGCCGAAGCACTCCCGACCGCAGTGCGCCGACAGCAAGCCCGAGCGATGCCGCCATCGGCGGGGCAAGGTATCCCTGGTACAGGCCATAGACGAAGGTCGTGAGGATGGCTATCGCGAGCACCGAACGGGCCTGCGTCCGGCTCACGTAACCGCGCCACGCGAGGTAGAGGTACAGAGCGGTGCCGGCGATCGCCCAGGGCTGAAACGGCGTGAGGAGCACCGCGACGCTCCCTACTGGGCCGCCACCGATAGCGGAGAAGTTGCCACGACCAGCGACGGCAGCACTGAGCAGAGCGGCGAATCCAAGCCCGCTGATGAGCAGCGCGCCGGCGGGGGTCGGCAGACGCCGCGTGACGAGCGTCTTCACCGGCAGCGGGTGGAACACGCGCTCGAGAAAGAACGCCGGCAGGATGCCGATAGCAATGACAGAGCGAGCGAGCGGCGTGAGCGTGTCGTTGAAGATGCCCGGCCAAATGACGAGCACTGAGTACTCGATGGACCAGAGCGTGGTCACCGGGTACCTGGTGAGGAGCGTCTGAACGGCTCTATCCAGACGCGACCGCTTTTCCTCCTCCGCTTTGCTGGCTGAGCGGGCCCGAGACAGCACGACGGCGAACGCGGCGGCGAGGGGGAGAAGCGGCAAGACGGCGAGCCTCGGTTCTCGACCAAGAGCGAACCCGTACACGGCCGCCGCCACCAGCCCACCGAGTGCGCGTGTGCCCATCGCAGCGAGAGCCTAAGACATCACGCTGGCGGTGCCGACTACGCCGCTGTCAGCTCGAGCGGGCGCTGCAGGAGCCGGCCCATGAGGGCTGACGCCAGGTGGTCCGTGGCCGGGATCCAGTGGGCGTACAGGTCGAGCGTAGTGGTCACCTTGGAGTGGCCGAGCCGGTGCGACACAGTGGTGATGGGGACGGTGTTGGCCAGGGCCTGCGTGGCGCCGAAGTGGCGCAGGTCGTGCAGCCGGACGCCCTCGACCTTGGCCAGCTTGCAGGCCCGCTCGAACCCGTCCGTTCCCCGGTCCGGGTGCCAGGGGTTGGCCCCGTCGAGGTCGTCGGAGAACACGTAGCCGTCCTCGCTCACCGGCACGCCGGCGGCCGCCGCCTGGTCGTCGAGCCAGGCCCGGTAGTCGGTCAGCAGGTCGATGGTGTCGGGGTCGATGGTGATAAGCCGCTTGGCGTGGCTCTTCGTGTCCTTCGGCGCCCGGGCGCCGCGCGTGCCGTTGACCAGGGACACGATCGACGTCTGGATCAGCACCTCGCCGTCGTTCAGCCGGACGTCGGGCCACCGCAGACCGCAGACCTCGCCGCGGCGCGCCCATGTGGCCGCTGCCACTCGCATGAACGTGGCCAGCTGCCGGCCGAGCTTCTCGGAGCTGGCCAGGAGGGCGTTCACCTGCTCGGGCGTCGGGATCACGAGCTCGGGGTTCTTCACGGCGGGCCGGGCGGCGCCGTTGGCCGGGTTGTACTTCAGCCACTGCCGTCCCCAGGGCCGGCGCATGGCGTGGTTGAGGGTGCTGCGGATGACCTCGTGGTAGTGGGCCACCGTCTTCGGCGCGCGGCCCTTCTCGGTGAGCGACGTGTAGAAGTCCTCGATGTGCTCGGGCTCCAGCTCGTCGAGGGTGATGTCGCCGAGCTCGGCCTTCACGATGGCGCCGCGCTGGCGGTAGTTGCGCATCGTGTTGACCTCGAGGCCCTTGCTCGTGCAGTGCTTCAGCCACTTGTCGATGGCCTGGGCCAGCGTCACCGGCTGGCCGAAGCGCGGCTCCTCGGCCAACACCTCGGCGACGAAGGCGGCCTGGGCCTTGCGTGCAGCGGCGGGCGTGCCCCGGAACCGCTTCGTGCGTTGGTCGCGCGTCTGCGCCTTCGTGACGGGGTCGCGCGTCGGGGGCGCCTCGGCGCGCAGATCCCATGCGTCAGGACCGCGGTCGGGGCGTCGACGAGGCGAGGGCGGTGGGCGTCGAGCAGGAGTGGCCATGTCAGAAATGGTGGACCACTCGTGGACCGCCGTGGTGGATGGTCGCCCCGTCAATGAGCCATCGGTGCAGGTCAAGCCTTGTGCGCCCCCTGGGATTCGAACCCAGAACCTGCGGGTTAAGAGCCCGTTGCTCTGCCATTGAGCTAGAGGCGCAGAACGCACCAGCTTAGGTGGAGGGTGGCCGAGGGGACTCGAACCCCCGACTTCCAGGATCACAACCTGGCGCTCTAACCATCTGAGCTACGGCCACCATGCGGCCGTCCAGCATGGCACAGGCCTTCGCGTACGCCCGAAGCCGTTTGGGGTCAGCGGAAGCGGGGCGAGCGCTTCTCGGCCAGGGCGGCCGCGCCCTCGCGGAAGTCGTCTTCTCTCATCATCTGCTCCATGAGGACGACCGCCTCGTCGGCCGACTCCCGCAGCGACCGGTGCATGTCGGCCAGCACCTGCTGCTTGATCACCCGCATGGCGGCGGGGGAGCGCTCGTGGGCGAGGGTGCGGGCGTAGGCGACGGCGGCGGGGACCAGCTCGTCGGGCGGGAAGACGTCGGCGACGAGGCCGAGGGTCTTGGCCTCCGCGCCCTCGATCACCCGGCTCGACAGGAGCAGCTCGGTGGCGGGGCCCGCCCCGATGAGCCGGGACAGGAGCCACGACACGCCGTGCTCGGCCGGCAGCCCCAGCTTGGCGAACGAGGTGGTGATCCGGGCGCCAGGGGCGGCGAAGCGGACGTCGGTGCAGCACATGAGCACGAAGCCCACGCCGGCCACGCCACCGTTGACGGCGGCGATGATCGGCTTCGGGATCGTCAGCAGGTAGGCGTGACGGGTGCCGGCGACGGGGTCAGCCTGATCACCTGGCTGTGGCAGCGGCTCCCGGACCCCGCTGTCGTAGATGCCGGTACCGGCGATGCCGTCGAGCGCCTTGGTGTCGGCACCGACGCAGAAGGACCGGCCCGCGCCGGTGATCACGATGGCGCCGACGTCGTCGTCCTCCTGGGCC
Organism: Actinomycetota bacterium; assembly: GCA_041166245.1. Classification (GTDB taxonomy): domain Bacteria; phylum Actinomycetota; class Acidimicrobiia; order Acidimicrobiales; family JAFATL01; genus JBEEFP01. The sequence continues at coordinate 8,465 of JBEEFQ010000031.1, forward strand.
AGCTGCAGCGCGGTGCGCAGCTCGACCTCCATCCGCCCCGTCCACGCGTTGCCGCGATCGGGGCGGTTGAGTGTGACCAACGCCACGCCGTCGTTCACTTCGAAGCGGACGGTGTGCCATTCCACACACCGACCCTAGGTTCCGTTTGTTGGCGCGAGCACGTGGGTACTTCACGCCCGTGACAAGGCTTCTGAGCAGTGTGATGGGCGCCGTCGGCGGCGTGGCCAGGATGGCCGCCCGCATGGCGGCCATCGGCGTGCTCGTGGTTGCGGCGTGGGACGACGACGATCCGGTCGCCCACGACCCGCTGCTCTCGGACTGACGCAATCGCTCGCGGGAGACTCCGCCTGACAAGCTGCGGCATGCCCGGCGTCGTCGATCCCACGCGCGTCCAGGTCATGGACGCGCTGCGTGCGTCGTCCGGCCGGTTCATCGACCTCGTCGCCTCCCTCGACCCGTCTGACGCGGCCCGGCCCGTTCCTCGGCTCGACTGGAACGTGGGCGAGACCGTGGCCCACGTGCTCACCGTGGTGCGTCGCGGGTTCGCCGACCGCCGCCGCAGCGCCAGCGCGGCGACGACCGCCGATCTCAACCAGCTCGTGCTCGACGAGACGCCCGAGCGGGACCTGGGCGCGCTCGCGTCCATGCTGCGAGAGGACGTGCACACCGCCCTCGACCTCGTCTTCCCCAAGATCGACGACGACCGGGTGTTCCCCTTCCACGGCGGCGTGCAGACGACGATGACGCCCGCGCTGCGCATCGTCCTGGGCGAGTACGTCATCCACGGCTACGACGTGGCTGCGGCCACCGACCGGCCGTGGACCATCACCGAGGCCGAGGCCCTGCTGCTGGTACCCGGGGAGCTGATGAGCGCGTGGGTCCGTCCGGACGCGCCACAGCACGCGTACGAGCTGCGCCTCGGCATCGTGCCGCCCATCCGCTTCGACGTCGGCCCCGGCCGTCTCCAGGTCACCCAGGGCACCGGCGGCGACGTCATCACCATGGACCCGGTCCCCTTCGCCCTCGCCTTCTACGGCCGGGAGGTGCCCGACGACGACGCGGTGTGGCGCTTCCTCAGCAACTTCGTGCCCTCGTGAGGTCGTTCTGTGACGCGTCGGTGATCATCACCGCCGGGGGCTCCGGGATCGGCAAGGCGCTCGGCGCCGCGCTGGTGGCGCACGGTGCGCACGTCGTGCTCGCCGACGCCGACGCGGTGCGGCGCTGCTCTTCAACACCGCGGGGATCTCGCTCGGTGGGCCGACGCACGCGATGTCGGCCGCCGCCTGGGGACGGATCATCGACGTGAACGTGCGGGGCGTGGTCAACGGCGTCATTGCCGCCTGAGCATGAGCCTGCGGCCCGAAGCCGCGTCGCACGGGGTCCAGGTGTCCGTGCTCTCTCCCGGCGCGGTGGAGACATGCAACGGCTGTCGCCCGCACTCATGGACCGCGCCGCCCGCATGACCCTGCGGCGCGTGCAGAAAGCGGATGACTACCGGGCCACCGCCCGTTCGAAGGCGTCGACATCACCCGCGAACGGGCCGTCGGCTCGGGGCCAGTGCACGACGAAGTCGGTGAACCCCGCGGCCTCGTACCGCCCGAGCGTGTCGCGGAACACCTCGACCGACGGCAGCCCGCTCGCGAGGCGGAGGTCGGCGAGGGCGAGGCGGTCGATCGACGTCGGGTCGCGGCCAGCGGCCTCGCACGCCTCGTCGAGCAGGCGCAGCTGGTCGGCGATCGACGAGAGCCCGGCGGCGGCGTCGAGCAGCGGGCCTTCGCGGCTGCGGTCTCCGTTCGTCACCCACGTCTGCCCGTGGGCGGCGGCGACGGCCATGCCGCGAGCCCCGGTGGCGGCGACCGCGAAGGGGATGCGGGGCTGCTGGACGCAGCCCGGCGCCATCGGCGCGGCATCGGCGGCGTAGAAGCGACCCTCGTACGTCGTCTCCGGCGAGCGCAGCAGACGGTCGGTGAGCGTCACGAACTCGGCGAAGCGGTCGGCCCGCTCCCGAGGCGACCAGGGGTCCTGACCCAGCACGGTCGCGTCCCGCCCGGTCCCCCCTGCGCCGATGCCGAGCGCCAGCCGCCCGCCCGAGATGTCATCGAGGGCGAGCAGATCGCGCGCGAAAGGGACGGGGTGACGGAAGTTCGGTGACGCGACGAGCGTGCCGAGGCGGATGCGCGTGGTCGCGGTGGCGGCCGCGGCGAGGGTCGGGACGGCACCGAACCACGGCGCGTCGCGCAGCGTCGCCCATGCGATGTGGTCGTAGGTCCACGCGTGGTCGAAGCCGAGCTCCTCGGCCCGCTGCCAGGTCGCCCGAGCCGTACTCCACGCTGCGTCGGGGAGGATCACGACACCGAGGCGCATCGGCCGTCACCCTACGGGTCGTCAAGCAGTAGCGGCGCACCCGGCGTAGCTTTCGACCGTGAGCTTCAACCGCCCGGCCCGGGCCGGTCCGGCGCCGGAGGTGCGGTCGAGCGCCGTCGTGCTCGGCGAGGCGCGGCTCGGCCACGGCTCGCTGCTGGCCGAGGGCGCCGTCATACGGTCAGTGCGCGGCTCCTTCGCTCTGGGCGCGGGCTCGGCGGTGCTCGAGAACTCGGTCATCGTCGCCACTCCGGAGGCGCCGGTGCAGGTCGGGCGGCGCAGCGTCTTCGGGCACCGTTGCCTCGTCGTCGGCGCCAGCGTGGGCGACCTGTGCGAGATCGGGAACGCCTCGCTGATCCTTCCCGGCGCGCGGGTTGGCGACGGCTGCTTCCTCGGCGAGGGCACGATCGTGGCCGCGGGGACGGTGATTCCCTCGGGGGCCGTGGTCGTCGGCCGGCCCGGTCGGGTGATCCGCAGGGGCAACGACGAGGACGAGCGCCGGCTCCTCGGGCTCCGCGGCGGGGATCTCAGCCTTCCCGACCCGAGCTTCGAAACGGTCACGGGCACGCACCGAGCAGGAGGGACGATGGGCCGGCTCTACGCCTACAAGGACAAGGTGCCGGAGGTCGACCCGACTGCGGTGCTGTTCGACTCGGCTGAGATCACGGGCGACGTCGTGATCGGCGCGCAGACGATCATCGGCGCGGGCGTCAAGATCGTGGGCGACTCGCACGGACCGGTGCGCATCGGCGCGCGCGTGCAGATCCTCGAGAACACCGTGCTCCACCTGCTGCCCGACAACGACCTGATCCTGGCCGACGACGTCGTCATCGGGCCGGGCTCGATGATCCACGGATGCCACATCGGCGCCGGCACGGTGGTCGAGCCCGGTGCCATCGTGTGCGACTGGAGCGTGGTCGGCGCCGGCTCGCACGTCATGGCTGGCGCGCTGGTCAAGCAGCGCGACCGGTTCGACGACGGTGCGGTGATCGATGGCTCACCGGCCAAGCAGGTCGGCACCCTCGACGCGCCCCCGGCCCGTCCCGGCTGGGCCCTGGACGTGGCCGACCTGGCCTCGATCGTGCGCCTGAGCTAGGTGGTGAGCAGGCCGCCGTCGACGGGGAGGACGACGCCGCTGATGTAGGAAGCGGCGTCGCTGGCGAGGAACACCACGGCGGCCGCGCACTCGCGCAGCTCGCCGATCCGTCCGATGGGCACGCGACGTTCGAGGTTGTCCTCCATGTAGCCGGGCGGGAACTGGTCGGTCATCTCGGAGGGGAAGAAGCCGGGCGCGAGCGCGTTGACCCTGATCCCCTTGCGACCGGTCCACTGGTTGGCCAGCTCGCGCGTGAGCCCGATGATCGCGGCCTTGCTCGACGCGTACGCGGCCTGGGGGAGTCCGCCGCTCGTCTGCCCGAGCACGCTGCCGATGTTGACGATGCTGCTGCCTGGCTTCATCACGCGGGCGCACGCCTGGGCCATCCAGTACGAGCCCATGAGGTTCACATCGATGACGGCCCGGAAGTCCTCGGGTGCCTCGCGTGTGGCGGGGACGGCGGTACCCACCCCTGCGTTGTTGACGAGGATGTCGACCCGACCCAGGACCTCCATCGCCTCAGCGACGAGGGCGGTGGCGTCGGTGGGGCTGGTCACGTCGGTGGCCACCGCCACCGCCTTGCGACCGAGGCCCTCGACGGTCTGCACCACCTCGGCCATGCGCTCGACCCGGCGGGCACCGAGGGCCACGTCGGCCCCGGCTTCGGCCAGCGCGTGGGCAAAGGCGACGCCGAGGCCGGACGAGCCGCCCGTGACCACGGCCACCTTGCCGTCCAACCGGAAGCTGTCCATGATCCCGTTGCTCATGGCGACAGTGTTAGCCGACGGCGGCACCGCGATGCCTGGCCTCGGCCCGCCGCAGCCGCTCCTCGTTGCGCACCGCCATCTGCTCGAGCGCTTCCCACGGCGGCTCGGCCGCGCGCACGTCGTCGGGCCACTCGGCCACCACGCCGGCGGCCCAGTCCGCCCAGCGCTCCAGCGCCTCGACGTACTCGTCGAGGAACGTGCCCGCGAGGAAGATCCACGGGAGCCGCTCGGGGAAAGGACCCTCGCCGTCGAGGTAGCCGCGACTGATCTCGACGCCCTGGGCGGCGCGCTCGGCCACCTCGTCACGCACGCGCTCGATGGTGGCCAGCAGATCGGCCTTGGAGCCGTGTTCGGCGAAGAACACCTTGACCAGTCCCTCGAACTCGAGGACAGGGCCGGCGCCCGGCGTCGGCACCCACTTGGCGAGGGCCCGCCTGCCCTTGGGAGTGATCGTGTAGACGGTGCGGGGGCGGCGGCCGACCTGCTCGGCCGACGCGCGTGCGAGGCCGTGAGCGACGAGCTTCTTGGGCTCCTCGTAGAGCTTGCTCTCGGCGCGGGGCCAGAACTGGCCGAGGGCCCGGCCCATCTGCTGGGCCAGCTCGTAGGTCGTCCATGGCTTGACGGCGAGAAGGCCGAGGATGGCGTAGGACGTGGTGGTCAGCTCTCCGGGCATTGACATCCTCCCCTTGGGAGCATAAGTTCCTCCCAATGGGAGTATACGGATCGGAAGGGGTGCCGTGTTGACAATCGCGAACGTCGAGCAGGCAGCGGCGTGGGACGGGTCCGAGGGGGACCACTGGGCTGCTCACGCCGAGCGGTACGAGTCGGCCGGCCGCCGCCATCAGGAGCGTTTCGCCGAGGCCGGGATCATCACCGAGAGCGCCCGGGTGCTGGACATCGGCTGCGGCACCGGCAAGTCCACCCGCGACGCGGCGCGCGTCGCGGTCGACGGCTCCGCCCACGGCATCGATCTGTCGGCGCGCATGCTCGACCGGGCGCGGGAGCGCAGCGCGGCCGAGGGCCTCACCAACGTCACCTTCGAGCAGGCCGACGCCCAGGTGCATCCGTTCGAGACCGGCGCCTTCGACGTCGCCATCAGCAGCTTCGGCGTGATGTTCTTCGGCGATCCGGTTGCCGCGTTCGGCAACATCGGATCCGCACTCGCTCCCGGCGGCCGTCTCGCCGTCCTCGCCTGGCGCGAGCTGGGGCGCAACGAGTGGGTCGCCGCCATTCGCAACGCGCTCGCCGTGGGCCGGGATCTTCCCGAGCCGCCGCCCGACGCGCCGACGCCCTTCTCGTTGGCCGACCCTGAGCGGGTGGGCCGCATCCTGGGTGCAGCAGGGTTCGACGACGTCGATTTGGCGCCGATCGACGAGCCCCTCGTGTTCGGCACGGACGCCGACGACGCCTACGGGTTCATGTCGTCGATCGGCATCGTCCACGGTCTGACCCATGAACTGGACGACGCCGGCAGGACCGAGGCGCTGGCCAACCTGCGGGCCACGATCGAAGCCCACGAGACCGCCGATGGGGTGCTGTTCGGTACGTCGGCCTGGCTCATCACCGCCCGCCGCAGCTAGTCGGCGTCAGACGGCGCAGGAGTCGTCTTCGCAGCCCGGCGCTTCGTCGTCGGTGGCGATGACGAGCGCAGGGGCGTGGAACTTGTCCCACGCTCGCTGCAGGGCAGCGGCGAACGTCTCGGGCGCCTGCGCGCCGGGGATGCCGAACCTGCGGTCGATCACGAAGAACGGCACGGCAGTGATGTCCAGCTCGGCCGCGTCGCTCTCGTCGGCGCGGACCTCGGCCCCGTACTTGTCGCCGTCGAGCACCTCGCGTACGTCCGCCTCGTCGAGGCCGGCGTCGACGGCCAGCCGGAGCAGCGTGTCGCGAAGGCCGATGGGCTCGCCCTCGGAGAACGTGGCGCGCAGCAGGCGTTCCTTGACGGCGTCCTGGATGCCCCGCGCCGCGCCGAGGTGGATGAGGCGGTGGGCGTCGAAGGTGTTGCCCGGGCGCATGCGGTCAAAGGCGAAGTCGAGCCCGACGGCGGCCGCGGCCGACGTCATGCGGGCGAGCATGGCCTTGGCCTCGCCCTGGCCAACGCCGTACTTGCGGGCCAGCCGGGTCGCGTAGTCGCCCTCGCGCTCGGCGGGCGCCGACGGCTGCAGCTCGTATGACCGCCACACCACGTCGACCTCGTCGCGGTGCTCGAAGCCGGCCAGCGCCGTCTCGAAGTTGCGCTTGCCGATGTAACACCAGGGACAGACGACGTCCGACCAGATCTCCACTTGCATGGTCTCTCCAACGTACCGGCGACCGCGGTTAGTCCCGCGCGAAAGATCATCTGCGATGCTCTAAGTCGTGAGCGACTCCGACGCCTTCGACCTCGCCCTGCTGGTGTTCCGCTGTGCGGTCGGCTTCGTGTTCCTCGCCCACGGCTACAACCACCTCTTCCGCGGTGGGAAGGTGGCGGGCACCGGCCGGTGGTTCGAGAGCCTGGGGATGAAGCCGGGCAAGCTGCACGCCCTGGTGGCGAGCTGGACGGAGATCGGCTCCGGCGTGCTCCTCCTGCTCGGCCTGCTCACGCCGCTGGCCGCCTCGGGTGTTGTCGGCACCATGCTCGTCGCCTGGATCACCAACCACCGCAAGAACGGCTTCTTCATCTTCCGCCCCGGCGAGGGCTACGAGTACGTGATGACGCTCACGGCCTGTGGACTTCTCTTGGCCGTCCTCGGCGCAGGGCAGTGGTCACTCGACCACGCCCTCGAGTTCGAGAATCCGCCCGGCGTATCCGGTCTGGTCACAGTGCTGGTGCTCGGGGTGGGCGGGGCCGCGGGCCTCCTCGCCGGCTTCTGGCGACCCCCGCCCCCGAAGGCCGAGTAGGGACTTACGGACGGCGATGCCACCATGGAGCCCCCATGGGTCGCCGCTTCGTCCTCGCATCTGCCTCGCCCGCCCGGCTGCGGATCCTGCGCGGCGCGGGCATGGACCCCGAGGTCGTCGTGAGCGGCGTGGACGAATCCGATGTCGACGCGGCGGACATCCGGTCGGCCGTGCTGCTCCTCGCCGAGCGCAAGGCGGCTGCCGTCGCCGCCGGTCCCGAGATCGCGGGTGCGCTCGTGCTCGGGTGTGACTCGATGTTCGAGCTCGACGGCCAGGTCCGCGGCAAGCCGGCCGACGCGGCCGAGGCGGCAATGTGGGGGCGCGCCATGCGGGGACGAGCGGGCAACCTGTTCACCGGCCATTGCCTGATCGACACCGCCACTGGTGCTCGTGCGTCCGACGTGGCGACCACCACGGTGCGGTTCGGCTGTCCCACCGACGCCGAGATCGACGCGTACGTCGCCAGCGGCGAACCCCTGGCCGTCGCCGGCGGGTTCACGCTCGACGGCCTTTCCGCGCCTTTCATCGACGGCGTCGACGGTGACCCGGGCAACGTCATCGGCGTCTCCCTGCCGCTGCTGCGCCGGATGCTGGCCCGGCTGGACGTGGAGGTCACCTCGCTGTGGCGCTGAAGATCGGGCCCCTCGAGGTGGACCCGCCCGTCGTGCTGGCGCCGATGGCGGGCGTCACCAACGTGGCCTTCCGGCGACTGTGCCGGCAGTACGGCGCCGGGCTCTACGTGAGCGAGATGATCTCAGCTCGCGCCTTCGTGGAAGGCGGCCCCCGCACCATGCGCATGGTCGCGTTCGGCGACGACGAGCCGGTGCGCAGCGTCCAGCTCTACGGCGTGCAGCCCGAGGTCATGACGATGGCGGTGGACCGGCTGGTGCACGAGGTCGGCGTCGACCACATCGACCTCAACTTCGGCTGCCCGGCGGCCAAGGTCACGCGCAAGGGTGGTGGCGCGGCCCTGCCCGTGCGTCGCCGGCTGTTCCGCTCCATCGTGCGTGCCGCGGTGACCGCAGCGGGCACGGTGCCCGTCACCGTCAAGCTGCGCATCGGTGTCGACGACCGCCATGTGACCGCGGTGGAGGCCGGCCGCACGGCCGAGGACGAGGGAGCAGCGGCCGTCGCCCTGCACGCCCGCACCGCGGCCCAGCTGTACTCCGGCCCTGCGGACTGGTCGGCCATCGCCGCGCTCAAGGACGCGGTCACGAGCGTGCCCGTGCTCGGCAACGGCGACATCTGGGAGGCCGACGATGCGCTGCGCATGATGGCCGAGACCGGCTGCGACGGTGTGGTCGTCGGGCGAGGGTGTCTGGGCCGGCCGTGGCTGTTCCGCGACCTGGCCGACCGCTTCGCCGGCCGTCCGCTCCAGGACGACCCGACCCTCGGTGACGTGGCCGCCATGATGCGCGAGCACCTGCGGCTGCTGATCGACGCCTTTGGCGAGCACCACGGACCGCGGGACTTCCGCAAACACGTGAGTTGGTACCTCACCGGCTTCCCCGTCGGCGGGGAGCGCCGTCGCGCCCTCGGACAGATCGGCTCGGCCGCTGAGCTCGACAGCCTGCTCGACGAGCTCGATCCCACCGCGGCGTTCCCGGAGGAGGCGCGCCGCATGCCGCGCGGCCACACCGGCGGCCCCCGTCCCGTGACCGTGCCCGATGGTTGGTTCGACGACATCGACGACCCCACCCCGCCTGTCGGCGCCGACGTCCTCGTGTCAGGAGGATGACATGAAACGGCAAGCCGTACGACTGTTCCAGAAATACGTGCTCAACCCACCGGCCAAGGCCGCGCTGCAGCTCGGCCTCGTCCCCACCCACGCCATCATCGAGACGACGGGCCGCACCACAGGCAAACCCCGTCGCAACCCGGTTGGCAATGGGCTGTCGGCCGACGGGCGCACGTTCTGGATCGTCGCCGAGCACGGCCGCGAGGCCGGTTACGTGAAGAACATCGGGGCCAACCCGCGCGTGCGGGTGCACGTCGGTCGTCATTGGCGCTCGGGCACGGCCCAGCTCCTCCCGGACGACGATCCCCACGAACGGCTGCGAACCATCGGCCGGCCCGTCAACGGCTTCATGGTGCGCGCCGCGGGCACGAACCTGCTGACGGTCCGCGTCGACCTCGACCAGCCGTAGGGCGTCAGTCGTCGGATCCGGATCGGTCCGCGACGTCGAGTCCGTGGATGCGCATGACCAGGTGGGGGATGGGCCGGATGTCGACCGTGGCGGCGGCGGTGGCAACGGCACTGTTGACGTGCCCGCCCTGCAGCGGCACGCCCGCCTGTCCGTGGAGATGGACGGCAGCAACGCCGTGGGACACGATCGACTGGATGGTCGGGTTGGCGGCGTAGATCCCGAGGGCGCGCCACTCGTCGTCGTCCCGCCACTCCTGTTTGGCCACCGCCTCGTGGTCGGGCCTGATGCCGCCGATGGGGAGATGGCACATCACCTGGTACCGCACATCGCGCAGCTCGCCGGTCACCACCAGCGCGGCCAGGCCGATGTTCGCCTCGATGCACCGTGCCGCGATGGCCTCGTGCAGGTCCTCCCCGTCTCCCAACAGCCACGTGTGTCTCGGTCCATCGGGATCACAGGCCGCGACCGCGACGAACGGCAGTCGGGGGCCGAGGTGGTCGTCGAGGGTGACGACGGCCGCGGGCGGGTCACCGTCGGGGTCGGCCCACGAGAACACCGGGGTGCCGGCCGTGCCCTCGACGAAGAGCTCGCCGTGGCGCTCGCGCCAGTTGGTCGTCCCCAGGCCGACGAGCGGCCATGTCGCAGGGACAGCTCGGAGCTCGCCGACCACATCGGCGAGCGTCACGGTGTGGAAGAAGTCGCCCTTGAGCAGCCGCTCGACGGTGTTGAACGCCAGCAGGGTGGAGCCGGGCCGGTGTGCTGCGGCGCCGTCGTTCACCACGCTCAGGGCTGGCGGCCGGTGAAGGCGATCATCTTCGTCTGCTCGTCGGCGTCGTCGGGCACCTCCACCTTGGCTCCGTAGTGGCCGCTGGTGCGCAGCACCTCGTCGATCGGCTCCATGCCCTCGTACATGCGGTGCACCTCGTCGGCGTCGAGCGTCTCGTCCAGGCCCGTCGCCCGAGCCAGGTCCCACGTGTGCACCAGCACGTCGCCGATGCAGAAGGTGGCGATGGCGTCCGCCACCGAATATCGCCCCACGCGCATGTCGAGCTCGCGGGCCGCGATCTCGGGGTCGTCGAGCGCGGCGGAGAACGCGTCGTGCATGGACAGCCACGCGCCCACCGGATCGTCGTCGACCGACGGTCCCTCGGGCAGCGGCAGCCCAGCACCGGCCAGCACCATCGCCGGCATCCACTCGACCATGTGGCGCACGACGTCGCGGGCCACCCATCCCTCACACGGCGCCGGATTGTCCCATGCCCCCGCCGGGACGGCTCTCGCCCGCTCCGTGAAGGTTCCCGCCACCTTCCGGTACCGCTCCGCGATCTCGCTCATGGCTCCCATCCTGCTCGGTCTCCTGCCGAGATGGAGGGCGCCCGCCGCCGGAACTCATCGGCCCGATCGGTGGCGCATGCGAAACTTGCACGGCACATGCCCCTGTAGCTCAGTCTGGATAGAGCGGCTGCCTTCTAAGCAGCGGGTCGCAGGTTCGAGTCCTGCCGGGGGCGCACAAAAGACCTGTTCAGAGCGTGTTTTCAGGGCGCGCTCGGCGCGTCCCGATCACGGCGGTCCGCGAGAACACCGCGAGATTTTCTCGGGCGCTTTCGAATCCACCCCGATACACCTCGGCGTCAGGCACGGCGCACCAGTCCGTGCGGGCCTCGATCGGGTGACCCGCTGCCCACTAGGCAGATGATCAGCGTCGTGGGGTTGAATTTCGTATGCCAGTTGCGCCGCCTGATTCGGACCGTAGAGATTCTCAACGCTCGGCCGGCCCCGGCTGGGTCACGGGACGAATCGCAACGGTCGTGACGAGCCTGATACTCGGGTTCGTGGGAGGCGGCCTGGCTGCGGGGTTTGTGGTGGGAGGGCTGCCGGCAGGAAGCCTCGCCGAGTGGGTGGCGGCCGTGGGTACCGCCGGGGCGGTGCTCGCCAGCGCCTTCCTCCTGCGCCATGAAATCCAAGGTCGGCGAGACGATGAGCGGGAGCGGGCGGCGTTGAGAACGACCGAGTTTGCTGAGGCGAAGCGGCGTCAGGCCAGTGCGCTATCGGCCTGGGCGCTCGCTACCGCGCCCCCGAGGGAGCACGACGAGAATGGCAACCGGGTGCAAATGGGCGGCAATGCGAGCGTCCGAGTCGCTGTCCGTAATGGGAGCGACGAGCCTGCTTACAACGTCCGTGCCTACGTTCGGTTTCACTATGGCGAGGACGCGGGATCAATGGGCTCGCATCCGCACCTTGTCCCGCCAGCGAGCACTATTGAGTTTTGGGTAGATGGGATCGAGCTACCAGAAGGCGGGCTCGCTTACCTTCCGCACATCGAGTTGGTCTTTACAGATGCACGGGGAACGCACTGGGCGCGCTTGCATAATGGCCGCCTTCACGAGGTAGCCGAGGGCACCCGATGGTCACACCTGTTGGAGGATTAGAGACCGACCGGATAAAGCGTGCCGACACTCCCTGATCGCTTTTTTGCAGACCGAGAGGCCACGCTTCCAGACGCGCCCACGCTCCGGCGAACACTGAGACCAAAGCGAAGTCTGCAGGCCACGGTGGCGCGACTGCTTGGCCGAGAGCGGCTGCCCGGTCGGCCCTCCGGGCAAC
>JBEEFQ010000032.1:0-9313 GCA_041166245.1 Actinomycetota bacterium
TCCCGACGGGGCATCAGGCGCCGCGCTCCATGAGCTGCTCGAACTCGTCGAACAGGTAGCGGGCGTCGTGGGGGCCGGGACCGGCCTCCGGGTGGTACTGCACGCTGAAGGCAGGGACGTCGGTGCAGCGCAGCCCCTCGACCACGCCGTCGTTGAGGTTGACGTGGCTGACGACGGCGCTCGGGAGGCTGCCCTCGACCACGGCGTAGTTGTGGTTCTGGCTCGTGATCTCGACGGCGTTGTCGGTCATGCGGCGCACGGGGTGGTTGCCGCCGTGGTGGCCGAACTTGAGCTTGTAGGTCTCGGCGCCCAGGGCGGCACCGAGGAGCTGGTGGCCGAGGCAGATGCCGAACACCGGCACGTTGCCGAGCAGCGCACCGATGGTGTCGATGGCGTAGGTGACGGCAGCCGGGTCGCCGGGTCCGTTCGAGAGGAACACGCCGTCGGGGTCGCGAGCCAGGACGTCGGCGGCCGGCGTCGAAGCGGGCACCACCTCGATGGTGGCGATCTGTTCCAGGTGGCGCAGGATGGTGCGTTTGATGCCGTAGTCGTAGGCGACGACGCGCAGGGGGCCGCCACTCCGTTCGGCCACGGAGGCGGACCCGACGGTGTAGGCCTCGGCTGCGGTCACGGTCGCGACCAGGTCGACCCCATCGGTGCCGGGCTCGGCGATGGCGGCGGCCTTGAGCGTGGTCTCGTCCGCGGTGCCGAAGGCGCACGGCATGGCGCCTGCCTCGCGGATGTGGCGGGTGAGCCGCCGGGTGTCCACGCCAGTGATGCCGGGGACGCCGTGGCGCACGAGGAAGGTCTCGAGGCTCTCGGACGACCGCCAGCTGCTGGGGCGCCGGGCCAGGTCGCGCACGATCACGCCGCGGCAGTGGGGACGGGCGCTCTCGTCGTCGGCCGGCGCCGCGCCGTAGTTGCCGATGTGGGGATAGGTGAAGGTGATGACCTGACCCGCGTAGGACGGGTCGGTGATGACCTCCTGGTAGCCCGACAGCACCGTGTTGAACACGACTTCACCCGTGGCCACGCCACCCGGGGCTGCAGCCCCAATGGCCTCGCCCTCGAAGGTCGTGCCGTCAGCCAGTACGAGAAGGGCCTCGTTGCGGTCCATTACCGCTGCGCCTCGCCGTCGATGACCACGGGCTCGCCCCGAAGCAGAGTGTGGCGCACCCGTCCCGTGAGCTTGCGCCCCGCGTAGGGGGTGTTGCGGCTGCGGCTGGCCAGCCGCTCGGGCTCGACGACCCACGTGGCGCCGGGGTCGATGATGCACAGGTTGGCGGGGAAGCCCTCGGCCACCGGCCCACCGTGGACACCGGTGATCCCCGCGATGCGGGCCGGGTTCCACGAGAGCAGGGCCAGGACCTGTTCGATGGGCAGGTCGAGCTCGCTCATGGCGAGAGCAAGGGCCGTCTCCAGCCCGAGCATGCCGGGAGGCGCCTGGTCGAATGGCGCTTCCTTGGCCTCGGGCGGATGGGGCGCGTGGTCGGTGGCGATCGCATCGATGATGCCGGTCGCCAACCCGCCACGAACCGCAGCCACGTCCGCACCGGTGCGCAGCGGCGGATTGACGCGAAAGACCGCGTCATACGACGCGCACTCGGCGTCGGTCAGGGTGAAGTGGTGCGGTGTCGCCTCGGCCGTGACCGCCAGCCCTTGGGCCTTGGCCGCGCCCACCATGGCGACCGCGCCAGCAGTGGAGAGATGGAGGAAGTGGACAGTGGCGCCGGTGAGCCGGGCCAGGGCGATGTCGCGCATGACCATGAGCTCCTCGGCCTCGGCCGGCACGCCCGGCAGCCCGAGCCTGCTCGACCACTCGCCTTCGTGCATCACCCCGTCGGCTGCGAGGGTTTCGTCCTCGCAGTGCTGGCCGAGGGTCACGCCGAGGCCCGAGGCATACTCGAGGGCGCGGCGCATGAGGCGGGCGTCCTGCACACCGGACCCGTCGTCAGTGAAGAGGCGCACGCCGAGGGCCGCCATCTCCGCCATGGGGGCCAGCTGCTCGCCGGCGCGGCCCACGGTGATGGCGCCTGCGGGGTAGACGTCGCAGCAGGCGGTGGCGCCGAGGTCGAGCACCTCGCGGACGACCGCGGCGCTGTCGATGGCCGGCTCGGTGTTCGGCATGGCCACCACCGCCGTGTACCCGCCGAGCGCAGCGGCGCGCGCGCCGCTGTCCACCGTCTCCGCCTCCTCACGGCCCGGCTCGCGGAGGTGGGCGTGGAGATCGACCAGGCCGGGCGCGACCACACAGCCCGATGCGTCGAGCACGCGTGGGGCGACAATGTCGTCGCCGATGCCGTCGCCGACGGCGGTCACGATGCCGTCGCGGACGAGCACGTCGGCGGTGCGACTCCCCGTGCCGTCGACGACCCTGCCTCCTCTGATCAGCACCTCACGCGGCAAGCGAGGCTCCCGACCCGAGAAGGAGGAACAGCACTGCCATGCGCACGGCCACCCCGTTGGCGACCTGCTTGGTGATGACCGAGTTGGGCAGGGCGGCCACGTCGGCCGCGATCTCGACCCCCCGATTCATCGGGCCGGGGTGCATCACGAGGGCGCCGTCGGCGAGCATCGCCGCCCGCCTGCTGGTGAGGCCGAAACCGGCGGTGTACTCACGGAGCGACGGGAGCAGCGCCTCGTGCTGGCGTTCGAGCTGCATGCGCAGGACGTAGACCACGTCGGCCTTGGGCAGCACCGTGTCGATGTCATGGCTCACGTCGACGGCCCAGCCCGCCAGCGAAGGCGGCAGCAGGGTGGGCGGGGCCACCAAGGTCACCTCGGCGCCGAGCGCGGTGAAAGCGAGCACGTCGGAGCGGGCGACCCGGCTGTGCTTGACGTCACCGACGATGGCAACTCGAAGTCCCTCGAAGGATTGGCGGTGCTGGCGGATCGTGTAGCAGTCGAGCAGGGCCTGGGTGGGGTGCTCGTGCCAACCGTCGCCCGCGTTGATGATCGACGCGTCGACCCAGGAGGCCAGCTGCCAGGGCACGCCGGCCGAGCCGTGGCGCACGACGATCGCGTCCACTCCCATGGCCTCGATCGTCTCGACGGTGTCGCGGAGGGACTCCCCCTTCTTCACCGAGGACGTGCCGACGCTGAAGGTCATCGTGTCGGCCGTGAGCCGCTTGGCCGCCGTCTCGAAGGAGAGGCGGGTGCGGGTGGAGTCCTCGTAGAAGAGGCTCACCACCGTCTTGCCTCGGAGCGCGGGCACCTTGGGGATGCTGCGGGCGCTCACCTCGACGAAGGAATCCGTGATCCGAAGCACCTCGTCGATCCCGTCCGCGCCCAGGTCCTCGATGGAGAGCAGGTGCTTCATGGCTTGGCTCCGGTGGCCACCATGTCGCCGATCACGACACCCTCGTCGCCGACGTCGACCATCTCGTCGCGTCGGGTGGGCAGGTTCTTGCCGACGAAGTCGGGGCGGATCGGCAGCTCGCGGTGACCCCGGTCCACCATGACTGCCAGGCGGACGGCGCGGGCCCGGCCGTAGTCGTTGAGGGCGTTGAGGGCGGCTCGGATGGTGCGCCCGGTGAAGAGCACGTCGTCGACCAGCACCACGGTCATCCCCGTCAGGTCGAACGGGATCTCGGTCACCGCCTCCGGGAGGACAGGACGCAGGCCGATGTCGTCGCGGTAGAAGGCCACGTCGAGCGACCCGACCGGCACCTCCACTCCTTCGACGCTGTGCAGCGCCTCGCCCAGCTTGCCGGCCAGCGGCACCCCGCCCGTCTGCAGGCCGACGAGGGCGATGCCCGCGAGCCCCTTGTGGGCCTCCACGATCTCATGCGCGATGCGGGTGATGGCCCGGCGCACGTCCTCGGGCGTCATCACCTGGGCCCGGGGAACGAAAACGCCCCCACGCGGGGGCGCCAGGGACCGCTCTCGTTCAGCCAAGCTGTTCCTTCCTGTCCGTGAGGGCCTCTCGGACCCCCTTAACGGTCAGGACTCCAAGATAGCAGTGGCCGCCCACAACACGGTGATCCATTCCGTGGGATGTACGGGCGAGTTTTCTCGCGGCTGCGTCTCGCGGAACGCGAATCAGGAGGGCGGGCGGACGTCCTTGGCCACCGACGCGAGGAGGCCGTTCACGAAGCGGCTGGACTCGTCCGTGGAGTAGCGGGTGGCGAGCTCGACGGCCTCGGACAGGACAGCAGCCGCGGGGATGTCGGGTCGCTCGAGCAGCTCGTAGACGGCCAGGCGCAGGATGTTGCGGTCGACGGCCGCCATCCGCTCGAGCGTCCAGTCGATGGCGTGGGCAGCGATGAGCTCGTCGATGCGGGCCTGGTGCTTGCCGACGCCCGACACCAGATCGACCACGAACTCCTCGGGCGGGAGCGGCAGGTCGGCCAGCACCTCGTCCGGTTCCTGGTCCTTGAGCTCGGCCTCGTAGAGCAGGGACACGGCCCGCTCGCGGGCTTCGCGGCGCGTGCCTTCCATGACGTGTCCCGCTAGACGCGGGTGATGTACTCGCCGGACCGGGTGTCGACCTTGATACGGTCCCCGATGTTGACGAACAGGGGCACCTGGACGCCAAGGCCCGTTTCCACCGTCGCGGGCTTGCGGCCGCCGGAGGAACGGTCGCCCTGCACGCCCGGCTCGGTCTCGGTGATGGCCAGCTCCACCGCGGCGGGGAGGTCGACGCCGACGATCTCGGTGCCGTACATCTGCAGGACGGCGGAGTCGCCCTCCTTCACGTACTGGGTGGCGGTGCCGAGGGCCGACGCGTCCACGTGCATCTGGTCGTAGGTGGTGTTGTCCATGAACACGTAGTGCTCGCCGTCGCGGTAGAGATACTGCATCTCCCGCTTGTCGATGATGGCCTGCTCGAGCTTCTCGTCGGCTCGGTAGGTGCGCTCGACTACCGCGCCGGTGCGCACGTTCTTGAGCTTGGTGCGCACGAAGGCGCCGCCCTTGCCCGGCTTCACGTGCTGGAACTCGACGACCGAGAACAGCCCCTCGGGCAGATCGACGGTCATGCCGTTCTTCAGGTCGTTCGTACTCACACTCATCGCAGGACCAGTTCCTTGGGCGCGTGGGTGAGGAGCTCACACCCGGTTTCGGTGACCACGACCGTGTCCTCGATCCGCACTCCCCCGTGCTCCCGGAGGTACACGCCGGGCTCGACGGTGACGACGTGGCCGACAGCGAGGGTATCAGTGGAGGTCGCTCCCACGGCCGGGGCCTCGTGGATGTCGAGACCCACCCCGTGGCCCGTGCCGTGGATGAAGGCGTCAGCCCAGCCCGCGTCGGCGATCACCTGGCGGCACGCCCTGTCCACGTCGACGCACGCCACCCCGGCTCGCACCGCAGCCACACCTGCGCGCTGGCTCTCGGCCACCACGTCCCACATGCGGATGAGCTCGGGTGAGGCGGGCTCGCCGACCGAGAGCGTGCGCGTCATGTCCGAGTGGTAACCGTCGACGAGGGCGCCGAAGTCGAGCACGACCAGCTCGCCGCGGCCGATGACGCGTGACGACGGCCGGGCGTGGGGCTTGGCCCCGTTGGGTCCGCCCGCGACGATCGACTCGAAGGAGACGTCCTCGGCCCCCAGCCGCCGCATGGCGAAGTCGAGGGAGAGCGCGAAGTCGGCCTCGCTGATCCCGCCCAGCAGCAACGGGCCGACTTCGGCCAGCGCGGCGTCCGCGATGCGCGCCGCTTCGCTGATGCGGCTGATCTCGCCGGGGTCCTTCACCCGGCGCAGATCCTCGACCAATCCCTCGGTCGGCACGAGCTCGGCATCAGGGAACCAGTCAGCCGCCATGGCGCGCTGCCGGGCCCACGTCACGCTGCCCGCCTCGAGGCCGATGCGAGCCACACCCTTGCCGGCTGTCGCCACCGCCTCCTGCTGCACCGCCAGCCCGCCAATGGCGAACCGCCCCTCCAGCCCGGCGGCGGCGAGCTGGTCGGCCGACTGGATCTCGTAGCGCCCGTCGGTGACGAACAGCAGCTCGTCGGGCAGGACGAACGCGAGGGCAGCGGAGCCAGTGAAGCCCGTGAGATAGCGGATGTTGGTGAGGTTGGTGAGGAGCAGCGCGTCGCAGCCCGCCCCGGCCAGGCGCTCGCGCAGGCGGCCGATCCGCGCCGCCACGTCCATCGCCGCCAGGGTCACGTCGAGCCCAGTAGCCGCGCCACCGCGTGCAGCGCCAGCTCGTAGCCCGCGCCGCCGAAGCCCACGATGGAGCCATCGGCCACTGGTGCGACGACCGACGTGTGCCGCCACGGCTCACGGGCGTTGGGGTTCGAGAGGTGCAGCTCCACGACGACACCGTCGAACGCGGCCAGGGCGTCGTGCAGGGACCAGGCGTAATGGGTCAGGGCGCCGGGGTTGATGACGATGGCCGCGCAACGGTCCCGCGCGCCGTGAATGGCCTCGACCAGATCGCCCTCGCGGTTCGACTGCAGGTGCTCCAGCTCGAGCCCGTGCTCGGCCGCCGTTTCTCTGGCCCGCCTCACATGGTCGTCGAGCGTCTCCTTGCCGTACACCTCGGGTTCCCGCTCACCGAGCAGGTTGAGGTTGGGACCTGACAGCAGCAGCACCACGGGCTTGGTCACCGAACGGCCTCCAGGGCGAGACGAACCTGCGCGGGGTCGACGCCACCCACGGGCTGCACGCCCGCGGGCCCGTCGAGCACGAAGGTGAGGCCGGACACCGCCTTCTTGTCTCGGGCCATGAGGGTGAGGAGGGCGTCGGCGTCCGCGCCCTCGGGGAGGTGTGACGGCAGGCCGTAGCTCGCAACCACCTTCCGGTGGTGGTCCACCCGCCCTTCGTCGATGCGCTCGAGGCGTCGCGCCAGCTCGGCCGCGAAGACGAGCCCGATGGCAACCGCCTCGCCGTGGCGCAGGTCGTAGTGCCCCGCGGTCTCGAGGGCGTGCGCCAAGGTGTGCCCGTAGTTGAGCGTCGCTCGCAGACCCATCTCATTGCCTGCTCCGCCCGGCGCTTCTGTCTCGTCGGCGGCGACGACGTCGGCCTTGATGCGCACGCACGCGGCGACGCGCTCGTCCACGCTGAGGTCCTCGAGATGCTCGCCGCCGAGGAAGTGGTACTTGGCCATCTCGCCACAGCCGCTCAGGTACTCCCGCGGCGGGAGGGTCTCGAGGACCTCGGTGTCGCAGAGAACAGCCGCGGGCTGCCAGAAGGCTCCCACCAGGTTCTTGCCCTCCGGGAGGTTGACACCTGTCTTGCCACCGATGGCGGCGTCGACCTGGGCCAGCAGGGTCGTGGCGACGTGCACCACGGGGACGCCCCGGTGGTAGACCGCGGCCGCGAACCCCGCCGTGTCCGTGACCACGCCGCCGCCCACGGCCACGACGACGTCGCGACGGGTCAGTCCCCAGCGGGAGAAGCGCCGGCACAGGTCTTCGACTGTCTCGATGCACTTGGCGTCCTCGCCGTCGTCGATGAGGAAGACCTCGTGGTCGATGCCGGGGTCAACGCGCACGTCGACCGCGGCCTGGGTGACGACGGCGGCGCGCTGCACTCCGACCGGAAGCATCTCGAGCAGCCGGTGGCGGGCGCCACGACCCACGAGCACGTCATACGAACGGTCGCCGAGATCGACGGGGACGGTGATCACGCCAGCCCGGCCACGATGCGATCGACGACTTCGCCGGCCTCCAGGTTGTCGACGTCGACGACGACGTCCGCCACCTCGGAGTAGAGGGGCCGCCGCTCCCCCTCCAGGCGACGCAGCGCTTCCGCGGGATCGTCGCCGAGCAGGGGGCGGCCCTTGCCGCTGCCGACCCGAACGGCCAGCGTCGCCAGGTCGGCACGCAGCCAGACGACGGGTCCGGCCCGCCGCATGACCTTGCGGTTCTCGGCCGCGAGGACAGCGCCGCCCGCGACCGAGACGACCGCCGGCCCGTCGCTGGTGGCGGCCTCGGCCAGGACGCGCGCCTCCTCGGCCCGGAAGGCGGCCTCGCCCCGCTCCTCGAAGATCTCGGACACGGTCTTGCCGGTGGAGCGCGAGATCATCTCGTCGCTGTCCAGGTGGGGCCACCCGAGACGCTCGGCCAGCAGACGGCCCACCGTGGTCTTGCCCGCACCCATCATGCCGATGAGCAGGACCCGCTCAGCCAAGGGTCGCCACGTACGCGTCCCGGTTGCGCACCATCTCGGCGACAGAATCGCCGCCGAACTTGCGCAGGGACTCGTTGGCCAGCACCAGGGCCACCATGGTCTCGGCCACCACGCCCATGGCGGGGACGGCGGTGACGTCGGTGCGCTCCTTGAACGAGACGGTTTCCTCCTTGGTGACGACGTCGACCGTCTTCAAGGTGGGCCGGTTGAGCGTGGCGAGAGGCTTCATGGCGGCGCGGGCCACGAGCAACCCGCCCGTTGTCATCCCGCCCTCGACGCCGCCGGCCAGGTCGGTCGGCCGCTGGTAGTCGGCACCGTCCCACAGGATGGGGTCGTGGGCCTCGGATCCCCGACGGGAAGCGACCTCGAATCCCTCGCCGATCTCCACCGCCTTCACGGCCTGGATGCTCATCAACGCCTGGCCGAGCATGGCGTCGATCTTGCGATCCCAGTGGACGTGGCTGCCGAGCCCGACGGGGACGCCGTAGCCGAGCACTTCGACCACGCCACCGAGCGAGTCGCCCACCTTCGCCGTCGCCTCGATCTCGGCGATCATCGCCTGCTCGACTTCGGGGTCGAAGCAACGCACGGGTGACTCGTCGACCTGGCCGATGTCGAAAGGGCTAGGTCGCAGTCCCGATTTGGCCACGACCGGGCCCATCTGGATGACGTGGCTGATGACCTCCACCTGGAGCTCCCGCAGCAGCGCCTTGGCGCACGCGCCGGCCGCCACCCGCGCCGCAGTCTCCCGCGCCGATGCCCGCTCGAGCACGTCCCGCGCGTCGTCGAATCCGTACTTGCGCATGCCCGTGAGATCGGCGTGGCCCGGACGGGGCTGGGTCAGCGGCTTCTCCGTGCGCCCCGGCGCAGGCGACATCTCCTGCTCCCATTTCGGCCACTCGGTGTTGAGGATCTCGATCGCGACCGGAGACCCGAGGGTGCGGCCATGGCGCACCCCGCCGAGCAGGGCCAGCTCGTCGCGCTCGAAACGCATGCGCGGTCCCCGCCCGAACCCGAGCCGGCGCCGGGCCAGCTCGTCGCCGATCTCCTCGACCGTCAGGGACAGCCCGGCGGGCAGGCCCTCCATCACCACGACGAGGGCGCGTCCGTGCGACTCGCCGGCGGTGAGGAAGCGGAGCACCGACCAAATGTACCGGCATGACCGCGTCGCTCCGATGGTCTTTCGTCCGGATGCGGCGGGTTCGGCGGAGATACCCGAGATGCTCCGCGAAA
>JBEEFQ010000033.1:0-4894 GCA_041166245.1 Actinomycetota bacterium
CACCGACGACCCGCCAGAAGGTGAAGGCGAGGAACACCGGGATGAACAGCAGGACGGCGACCACCTCGACCGTGTCGACCCGGCGGACGTACATCACCCCTGCGATGACAAGCAGCACTGCGAGCCCGCCGGCGAGGAGAAGGCGGCGTGCTGTCTGGTAATTCATGCCGCTTTGAGAGGTCAGCGCGCTACTCATGGCGCTGATCCTAGACTTGGGGCATCCCGCCCATACTGCGTTCTCGCGTTGCAATGGTTCTGCTGCTCGGGGTGTTCCTCATCCCGATCACCGTTTCGTCCCTGCGCGGGCTCACCCACGTGCTCACCTGCGACCAGGACGTGCGCACGCCGTTCACCGTCCAAACGGGTGGCGGCGGAGCGATCACCAGCTCGGCCCGCTTCACGCGCGGCGAGCCCACCGACCTGTGCGGTGGCCTCCGACTCAACATGACCGTGGGCCCCTTGAGTCCGGAGAAGGTGCGGGTCACGCTGCCCATCACCAACGAG
Source organism: Actinomycetota bacterium (assembly GCA_041166245.1). Classification (GTDB taxonomy): domain Bacteria; phylum Actinomycetota; class Acidimicrobiia; order Acidimicrobiales; family JAFATL01; genus JBEEFP01. Next base: position 505 of record JBEEFQ010000033.1, read on the forward strand.
TCGAAGTACGCCTGGCAGGGCTCGGTCGAGCTCAAGCTGGCGGGCACGACGGTGCCCATCGACATCGGTGAGATCAAGCCCGGCGCGACCGCGACCGACACGGTCGACGTGAAGGTCGCCAGGGACGTCACCGAGATCGAGGGCTCCCTGCTGATCGGGCCGTAATGCCGTTTGGGGCACTCGCCCTGAGGTCAGGCCGCTTGCGCGGCCTGACCTTCGAGGGCGATGTCGAGGACCTGCTGCACGTCGTCGACGAGGTGGAACGTCATGTCGTCGCGGACGGCCGACGGCACGTCGTCGAGGTCGCCGCCGTTGCGGGCGGGGAGCACGATCTCGCGCAGGCCGGCGCGGTGGGCGGCGAGCACCTTTTGCTTGACCCCGCCGATGGGCAGGACCTTGCCCTGCAGCGTGACCTCACCGGTCATCCCGACGATCGACCGCACGGGTCGGTCGGTGAGCAGGCTGACCAGCGCCGTCGTCATGGTGACGCCGGCCGAGGGACCGTCCTTGGGGACGGCGCCCGCGGGCACGTGCAGGTGGAAGCGGCGCTTCTCGGGGATGCCGAGGTTGGCGCGCACGTAGGAGAGGGCGATCTCGGCTGACTCCTTCATGACGTCGCCGAGCTGACCCGTGACCGTCAACCCGAACTCGCCGGGCATGGAGGTGGCTTCGACGAACAGCACGTCGCCGCCGACGCCGGTGACGGCCAGACCGGTGGCCACGCCGGGGACGGTGGTGCGGTCGGCGGCCTCGAAGAAGAACTTGGGTCGCCCCAGGTACGTCTTGAGGTCCTCGGCATCGACGGTCACCGGTGTCGCGTCCGCATCGGACGCGATCCGCGTCGCCGCCTTCCGCAGCAGCTTGCCGATCTCCCGTTCCAGGTTGCGCACGCCCGCTTCACGGGTGTGGTCGGCGATCACGTTCGCGAGGGCCTCGTCAGTGACGCGCACCTCGTCGGGCTTCAGCCCGGTGCGCTCGAGCTGGCGGGGCAGCAGGTGATCACGGGCGATGGCCAGCTTCTCGGCCTCGGTGTAGCCGTCCAGGCGGACGACCTCCATGCGGTCGAGTAGCGGGCCGGGGATGGTCTCGAGCACGTTGGCGGTCGCGAGGAACAGCACCTCGGACAGGTCGAGGTCGACCTCGAGGTAGTGGTCGCGGAACGTGTGGTTCTGGGCGGGGTCGAGCACCTCGAGCAGCGCGGATGACGGGTCGCCGCGCCAGTCGGCGCCGACCTTGTCGACCTCGTCGAGGAGGATGACCGGGTTCATGGTGCCCGCCTCCTTGAGGGCGCGGGCGATGCGGCCGGGCAGGGCGCCGACGTAGGTACGCCGATGGCCACGGATCTCGGCCTCGTCCCGCACGCCGCCCAGGGCGACGCGCACGAACTTGCGGCCGAGGGCGCGGGCGACCGATTCGCCGAGCGACGTCTTGCCGACGCCCGGAGGACCGACGAGCGCAACGATGGCGCCCGACCCGCGGCCCTCTGCCGGTGAAAGGCCCCGCTCGGCCCGCAGACGGCGGACGGCGAGGTACTCGACGATGCGGTCCTTCACGTCGTCGAGACCGGTGTGGTCGTGATCGAGGACGGCTCGCGCGGTGACGACGTCGAGGTCGTCAGCGGAGCGGACGCCCCACGGCAGCTCGAGCATGGTGTCGAGCCAGGTACGGATCCAGCCGTGCTCGGGACTCTGCTCGCTGGTGCGCTCGAGCCGGTCGATCTCCTTCTCCACCGCGACGCGGACAGTCTCGGGGAGCTCGCGCTCCTCCAGCTGGCCGCGGTACCCCTCGAGCGCGGTCTCGCCGTCGCCGCCCTCGCCCAGCTCCTTGCGGATGGCGTTGAGCTGCTGGCGCAGGATGAACTCGCGCTGGGCCTTCTCCATGCCTTCTGACACGTCGGCTCGGATGCGCTCCTTCAGTGTGACCTCGGCCAGCGTGTCGCGCGACCAGCTCAGCGCCTTCTCGAGACGCTTCTCCACGTCGATCGTCTCCAGCAGTTCGACCTTCTTCTCGAAGTCGAGGTCGGGGCTCCAGCCCGCGGTGTCGGCCATGGCACTCGGATCGGCGATGCCGCGCAGGGCTTCTGCGATGCCGCTGGCGCCGCGGGCATCGAGGATGTTCTCGACGACGGCGCGGTACTCGCGTGCCAGCTCACGGGCCCGGTCGGTGATCTCGGGCTCGTCGACGACGTGGGCCTCGACCCAGAGGGCGGTGCCGGTGCCGGGGACGCCGGTGCCGATGACGGCGCGCTTCTCGCCGCGCACGACGAGGGCGCGGATGCCGCCGGGCAGGTCGCCCGCCTCCTCGATCAGGGCGATGGTGCCGACGGCCGCGTAGCGGCGGTCGACGCGGGGAACGAGCAGGACGCGCTGGTCGCCCGCGATGGCGGCGTCAGCTGCGGCGCGCGCCTCGTCGGTCTCGAGCGCGAGGGTCACGACCATCTGCGGCAGCACGACCCCGGTGGTCAGGGGCAGCAGCGGCAGGGTCGGGGTGTCGTTGGTTGTGGCGGGTGTCACAGGTGGTCTCCGATTCTTCGGCAGCAATCAGAGAACACGCTTCCGGGCGGAACCATTCCGCTCGCTCGCAAGCTTCGCTCGCTGGACTGGTTCCGCCCGGAAGCCATCACATTCGCTCGCTTGCAAGCTGCGCTCGCTGTCTTGCGATGGGGCCCCACACGTTCGGCCCGCGCCACGCGTTCGGTGTCGCCCCCCATCGCGGGCTGCCGCCGGCGTTGCGTTGGCCTGTTACGCCCCCCGGGCCGCTGGAGCGGGAGAAGTCAGCGTTGTGTGCCGACCTTGAGGTCCTTGAAAGGGACGTCCTTGTCGGAGCCGGGTTCCTTGGGGAGGCCGAGGACCCGCTCGCCGATGATGTTCTTCTGGATCTCGTCGCTGCCGCCGTAGATCGACACGGCGGGGGAGAAGATGGCCATCTCCTGCACCATGCCGCCCATCGGCGCGTCGGGGCCGTGCAGCATGCCGGAGGCACCCAGGATCTTGAGCCCCACCTCGCGGGAGGCCCGGGTGATCTTGGAGATCATGAGCTTGCCGGTGCTGGCCTCAGGACCCGGACGCTTGCCCGCGGCGCTGGCCGCCTTGGACCGCAGGTGGGTGAAGCGGGTGACCTCGCCCATGGTGTGCAGCGCGGCCAGCTCCTGGCGGATGTGGGGGTCGGTGTTGACGCCCCGCTCCTGGGCCAGTGCGATAAGGGCCTTGGCACCGCGCGCGCCCATGGCCATCGCCGTCCCGCTGGCCCTGCGCTTGGTGTCCGTGTTCGTCGAGCTGAAGTCGCCGGCCCGCTTGTCGAGGAAGCCGGCCCGCTCGCCCGCGGCGATGCCGACCGCGCCGCCGCCGCCACCACCGAGGCCGACCCGCTCGTTGCCGAGCGTCGTCATGCCCGCGGCCCAGCCCGCGTTGAGCTCGCCGACGATGTCGGCGTTGCTGACCCGTGCGTCGGTGAGGAACACCTCGTTGAACAGGGCCCGCCCCGTCATCTCCCGCAGGGGCCGCACATCGATGCCCGGCTGGTCCATGTCGATGACGAAGTAGGTGACGCCCTGGTGCTTCGGCGCGTCGGGGTTGGTGCGGGCCAGCAGCATGCCGAGGTCGGCGACCTGGGCGCCCGACGTCCACACCTTCTGGCCGTTGACGATCCACTCGTCGCCGTCGCGCACCGCCTTGGCCTGCAGGCTGGCCAGGTCGGAGCCCGCGCCCGGCTCGCTGAACAGCTGGCACCACGCCTTGGCGCCGGTGACGATGTCGCGGAGGTAGCGCTCGCGAACGTCGTCGGGCCCGTGGGTGACGATCGTGGGGCCCGCCAGCATGACGCCGAGCCCGGCCGGCGCACCCGGCGCGCCGACCTTCTCCCTCTCCTCGTTCACGATGGCGACCTGGTCGCCGCTCATGGCCCGGCCGAACCACTCCTTGGGCCACGCCGGCACCGCGTAGCCCGAGTCGGCCAGGCGCACCCACCACTCCCGCAGCGTCAGGTCAGGATCCCACTGTTCCTCGAAGAAGGTCCGGGCTTCCTCGCGCACGTCATCAGCCATGGGCCGATGCTAAGGGTTCAGGCGTCGTCGTGATGCACGGCGCAGTACGCGTCGCGAGTGGCGCTCGACTGGAGCAACGGGTAGGCGGTGGCCACCTTCAGGAGCTGGGCCTCGGTCGCCGCGAACGACTCGATGCTCGCCTTCACCGCGGCCAGCTGCGCCGGGTCGTGTTCCGCCATGCGGAGACGCTCGGCGTTGCGCCACGCCTGTTCCCGCCAGGCGATGATCGTGTGGATCATGCCGGGCGGCTGTGTCGCGCTCATGCTGTCGTCGAAGCGGGCGTGGGCCTCGGGATAGAACGACACCTGGTTCAGGAACCCGTTCACCCGGTCGTGGTCCGGCTTGCGG
>JBEEFQ010000034.1:0-2607 GCA_041166245.1 Actinomycetota bacterium
CCGGCTGGGCCGGTCTGCTGGCGCTGGCGGCGTTCGTGGGAGGCTTCGTGACACTCGTCGCCCGCATGGAGGACCGGCCGCCGAACGACCTGGGTGGCGACGACGGAGCAGTGGTCTGACGGCGGCAGCCAGCCAGGAGGGCGCACCGTGATCAGCGAGACCGTCGAGATCCGCGGCCACCTGATCGACTCCGGGGTGCTGTCCCGAGTGCTGGACGACATCCTCGAGTACGGCGGTGACTACTCGATCGACGCGTTCGAGGTGGGCAAGACCCCGCTCGACGAGTCCTACGCCCGCCTGACCGTTCGCACCGACGACGCGGTCGACGTCGCGCGCCTGGTGATGCGGCTGCAGACCCACGGCGCGAACCTCACCGAGCCCGGCGAGGCGCACACCCGCGAGGTCGAGACCGACGGCGTGTTCCCCGACGACTTCTACTCCACCACCAACCTGGAGACGGTCGTCCGGCTCGGCGGCACCTGGGTGCCGGTCGAGAACCCGGAGATGGACTGCGGGATCGTCGTTAAGGGCGACCGGGCCCGGACGGTCGCCGTGAGCGACGTGCGCAAGGGCGACCAGCTCGTCTGCGGTGCCAGCGGCGTGAAGGTCGTGCCGCTTCCGGCCATCGACCGCAGTGCGGGCGGCTTCGAGTTCATGAAGTCCGACGTCTCCTCCGAGAAGCCGCAGGCCCTCCTGGTCCGCCAGATCGCCCAGCAGATGCGCGACATCAAGGAGGAGGGGCGCAAGATCCTGTGGGTGGGCGGGCCCGCTGTGGTCCACACCGGGGCCGCGCCGGCGATGGTCGCCCTGGTCGAGGCCGGCTTCGTGGACATCCTGTTCGCCGGCAACGCGCTGGCCACGCACGACATCGAGGCTGCCCTGTTCGGCACCTCCCTGGGCGTGGACCTGCAGCAGGGCCGCGGCGTCGAGCACGGGCACGAGCACCACATCCGCGCCATCAACCAGATCCGCAAGGCCGGGTCCATCGCCCAGGCCGTCGAGCAGGGCATCCTGACCGGCGGCATCATGCACGCGATGGTCAAGCACCGGAAGGACTTCGTCCTCGTCGGGTCGGTGCGCGACGACGGCCCGCTGCCCGACGTCTACACCGACGTGATCGAGGGCCAGCGGGCCATGCGGGCCGGCCTCGCCGGGGTCGGCTTCGCGATCATGGTGGCGACGATGCTGCACTCGGTGGCGACCGGCAACATCCTGCCCGCCTCGATCCCGCTGGTCTGCGTCGACATCAATCCGGCAACGGTGACCAAGCTCGCCGATCGCGGGTCCGCGCAGGCACGCGGGATCGTCACCGACATCGGGCTGTTCCTCGAGCAGCTCGCCCTCGAGCTCGCGCCCGGCTACCGGGCCGGCGAGCGCCCAGGCGATCCCGCCTAGCGGGGCACCTGCACCACGGCGAGGACCGGCCGGTGGTCGCTGGCCCGCTCGACCTCTGGATCGTCGACCACGCGGTACTCCACAGCCGCGATCCCGGGGGACCCGAGGATCCCGTCGATGCGCTTGCGGGGAGCCCGCGCCGGGAACGTCAGGCCCGACTCCGGTCCGAGGTCGCGCAACCCGCCGGCCTGGAACGCACGCCAGGCCGGGCTACCGGGAGGCTCGTTGAGGTCACCCGCCAGCACGGCGTGCGGTGCGGGCACCTGGTGCAGCAGCGTCAGCACCTCGGCCGCGTGCTTGGCGCGCTCCTCCGCCTTCAGGCCCAGGTGCGTGCTGGCCACGAGCAGCCGCTCCCCCGAGCGGGACACGACCGCGGCGGCCACACCGCGCTGGTGCAACCCTGCGTGCTTGCTCAGCCGTCCCTCGCGCGCGCCGGTGACATCGACCCGCAGGTGTGCGAGCAGGGCCACCCCGCCCGTCGTACGGCCTCCGGTGACATAGAGCAGCCCGCACTCGCGGGCGAGCTTGGCCAGCTTCGAGCGCCAGCGGCAGAAGCGGGGCGTCTCCTGGAGGAACACGACATCGGGATCACACGCCCGTACGACGGCAGCAACCGCCGCAGCGTCGTCGCGCAGGGAGCGGACGTTGTAGGTCAGGACCCGAAACTGTGCCGGCATCCGCTCTTTCTACTTGGTGAGCAGGATCTCCGGCGGACCGGGGATCGACGCAAGCCCCGGGGCGTGCACGGAGAGCAGGGTGTCCTTGCCTCCGAGCTCGAGGGATCCGACCACGACCTGGCCGCTCACGGCGAACCGACCCCGCTTGATGACCAGGCTGGCGCTCTTCGCGTAGATCGCGCCGCCGAACGAGTTCGACTCCGCTTGGTCCTTGTCCTTCTCGCCCAGGGTGAAGTCGGAGGTGTTCCCTCGCTCGTAGAGGACGGAGAAGCCGCCGAAGAACGGGCTGTCAAGCTGGATGTCGCCGTTCTTCCCTCCGTCGAACCGTCCGCCCTCGGCGCCCGTGCCGCAACCGCTGGGCGACTGCCGGGTGCCGCACGGGAAGTACAACGTCACCGAGTCGCCTCTGATCTGGGACTTGTCGGACTGCAGGTGAAGCGTGCCCGTGATGACATAGAGCCCATCCGCGAACTCGCACGTGTCGTTCTTGATGGTGATGTCGTCATAGCGACCAGGAGTCAGGCTGGAGACCCCG
>JBEEFQ010000035.1:0-10125 GCA_041166245.1 Actinomycetota bacterium
GCTCCGGGATGATGATGACGTCGATCCCGTGGTTGAAGATGGCGCCGAACTGCGGCGGGCAGTGGCGGATGCACGTGTCGCAGTTGATGCACTCGGACATCTCGATGAAAAGCGGGAGGTTCTTCCATTTCGGATTGCGCTCCCGTGCTTCGAGACGCTCCCCCCTCGATGCGGCCGGCACCCCTTCACGATACCGGGGGTCCTTGACCGCAGGGTCAAGACGTGGTGACCTGCCCGCCGTGGCCCGTGACGACGACCCCGGTGACGACGGCGTCACCGAGATCGACGAGGACGTCGAGACCTTCGTCTCGCCGGGCTCCGGCCAGTTCGGCGAGACCCCGGTGGCGAGCGTGCACCCGCCGGACTCCACCCGGTCGCCCGAGTACCTGCGGACGCTGCTGTTCCTCCTGGTCTCGGCCACGTTCTTCGAGGGTTACGACAACGCGGTCCTGGCCCTGCTCCTGCGCGACGTGCAGAACACCTTCGCGGTCAGCGAGGCGACCCTCGGCCTCTCCCGGGGCCTCGTCGAGGTCGGCCACTTCCTCGCCTTCTTCTTCACCAGGCTGGGCGATCGCTGGGGCCGGCGCCCCCTGCTGCTGTGGTCGATCGTCGGCTACACGATCTGCACCGCGCTGACCGCGATCTCGTGGGACATCTGGTCCTTCACCATCTTCCAGCTGCTGGCCCGCATCTTCCTCGGCGCGGAGTACGCGACGGCCATCACCATGATCGTGGAGGAGTTCCCGGCCAAGCGGCGGGGCAAGGCCCTCGGCACCCTGCTGGCGTGCGCGGCACTCGGCGTCATCGTCATCGGGATCCTGCTGCAGTTCGGTATCCAGGACGGGCCCCTCGAGTGGCGCACCCTCTACCTCATCGGCCTGCTGCCGCTCGTCGCCCTGTCGGTGTTCCGGCGCCGGGTGCGGGAGACCCGACGGTTCGAGGAGGAGAAGGCGCGGGGGCGCGGCGTCGTCGCCAAGCTCTCGTTCTGGGAGCCTTGGAAGCCGCAGTACCGGCGCATGCTGCTGACCGTCGGCATCATCCACTTGGGCCGCTCGTTCCCGCTGCAGGCGTCGACGGCGTGGTGGGCTTTCTACGCGGAGACGGAGCGGGGCTTCACCAGTGCCCAGGTCGGCTTCTACATCATCTTCGCCTACGGACTCGGCATCATCGGCTACGTCGTGTGCGGCCGCATGATGGAACGCGTCGGGCGCCGGCCGACCGCGATGCTCTACTTCTTCATGGGGGTGTTCTGGGCCATCGTGCTGTTCCAGGTGGACAGCAAGATCGTCGCCTTCCCTGCCCTCATCCTCGCCGTGTTCTTCGGGCTCGGCGTCGCACCCGTGATGGGCGCGTTCGCCACGGAGCTGTTCCCCACTCACGTGCGATCGCAGTCGGCGGCGTGGGTGCGCAACGTGTTCGAGATCGCCGGCTACATCGGGGGCCCCGCCCTCGTCGGCCTGCTCGGTGACCACTCGACGGGCGCCATCGGGTCGATCGGCGACACCGTCTCGCTCATCATGCTGCTGTGGCTGCCCGGCATCTACATCGTCTACAAGTTCATCCCCGAGACCAAGGGCATGGAGCTCGAGGACATCCACGGGGGGCACGGGTGACTAGGCGGCTGGTGGTCGTACTCGCTTGCCTGGGCGTGTTGGTGATCGGCGGCTGCGCGCGGGACGAGCCGCGCGCCGCCGGCATCACCGAGCGGTGGCTGACTGCAGTTGGCGACCAGGGGCGCAACAACCTGCGGTCGAAGTCGGAGCGACGGGCGTCGGAGTACGGCGACCAGGCGCTCGTCACCAAGGTCGTCCCGGCAAACGCGGAGGAGGACGAGCGCTCGTTCAGCGACTTCGAGGTGGGCAAGGCCATCGAGAGCGGCGGCACGGCGCGGGTGCCCTTCCGGCTCACGGCCCGGCTCGAGGGCGGGGACACCGAGGAGCGGGAGGGCACGGCCGTCCTCGCCCGCGCCGGCACGGGCTGGCGGGTGGTCGACGTGACCGGTCGGGCAGCGGGCGAGCGGGTTCCGTCGGAGGGCGGCGAACGGCCGTCGTCGGCGACCGCGGGGCAGTGGATCGCCACCGCCATCCTCGGCGTGGCGGTGGCCGTGGTGTCGGCCGTCTTGATCGCGCGGCAACCCGAGTCGACCACTGGGGCCAGCCCGGCCTAGCGTTCGCCCGACAACCAGGCAGACAAGGAGCACGTTCGTGGCGAAGCACCCCTTCCTCAGCCCAGAGTGGCTGGACGAGGCCAACAAGATCCGCGAGGAGTACCGCGGCAAGACCCCGCCCGCGGCGCACGTCGTCAAGATGAACCAGATCATCACCGACGTGCCCTTCGGCGAGGGGACCATCGAGGCCCACATGGACACCAGCTCCGGTGAGCTGGAGATGGACATGGGACACGTCGACGGCGCCGACGTCACCGTGACGCTCGACTACGAGACGGCCAAGGCGATCTTCGTCGAGGGCAACCCGCAGGCGGGCATGCAGGCGTTCATGGCCGGCAAGATCAAGGTCCAGGGCGACATGACCAAGCTCATGGCCATGCAGGCCGGCCCCCCCGACGCGACGGCCCAGGAGGTCGCGGGGAAGATCAAGGAAATTACCGAGTAACTCTGCTGTTCGAGCTCAGGACGTACCGGCGCCGGCCCGTTGGGCCGGCGTCGTCGCGTCGGTGCGTTGGTAGCTGCGGAGGAAGCAGGCGCAGACCACGCCGAGGAAGGCGACGCCGGCACCGAACAGATAGGCGTCGTGGAACGAGCCGACGAGGCCGCTCTCGGCCTGGCGGGAGGCCTGGATGGTCACCATGAGCTGGATGCCGGCGACGACGCCGACCTGGGTCATGACCTGCTGAGCGGCGCTGGCGATGCCGAGGTCCTTCTCCTCCACCGCGTTCCCGACGCTGGCCGCGACCGACGGCGACGAGACGCCGAGGCCGATGCCGGAGAGGATCAGCGCGCCGATGATGGCCAGGTCGCTGGAGGCACGGTCGATGGTGGCGAAGGCCAGCATCGAGAGCGTCACCGCCATCGTGCCGACGACGGCAGCGGTGCGCTCCCCCATGCGCACGGCCAGGTAGCCGGCGATGGGCGCGCTGACGGAGAAGGCGATGGGACGAGCGATCACGAGCCAGGAGATCTCGCGCTCGTCGTAGCCGAAGACCTTGGTGAGCAAGAGGGGCGCCAGGATGAACCCGCCCAGGTAGGCGAAGTTCGACAGGGTCTGGGCGGCGATGGCGAAACCGAAGTTGCGCTGTCGCAGATAGCGGAGGGGCAGCAGCGGCTCGTCCGCCCGCCGCTCGGCCAGCACGAAGGCCACCGCCCCGATGGGACCGAGGAGGAACCCGGCCACGACCGCGGGCGAGCTCCAGCCCCACTCCGGGCCCCGGTTCAACGCGAAGAGCACCGACACGGTGGCGACGGTGAGGGTCACGGCGCCGGTCTTGTCGAGCCGGCCCCGTTGCCGTCGCTCGGTCTCGGGCAGGACGATGAGCGCGAGCACCGCCGCGGCGGCGATGAGCGGCACCTGAGCGACGAAGATCCAGCGCCAGCCGAACTCCTCGATGACGAAGCCACCGATGACCACGCCGATGACGGGGCCGCCCGCGCCGACGAGGGACCAGTACCCCATCGCCTTCACCCGGTCGTCCGGGGGGAAGGCCCGGAAGATGAGCGCCATCGACGCCGCCCCGGTTGCTGCGCCCTCGATGCCTCCGAGCACGCGGGCGAAGATCAGCGACCCCGCGCTCCACGCCACCGCCGACAACGCTGCGGCCACCAGCGCGCCCACCATCCCGACGAGATAGATGCGCTTGTGCCCGTACACGTCGCCGGCGCGACCCAATGCAGGGGCGGCCACACCGAAGGCGAGCAGCGGGCCGGTGATGACCCACGTCAGCGTGTTCTCCGTCGACCCGAGGTCCCGGGCCAGACGGGGCAGGGCAACGGCGAAGATCGTGAACGTGTAGTTGACGGCGAACAACCCGGCGAGGACGGTCCAGAGGATCCACCACCGGTACCGGTCACTCGACGTGACCCGGTGCTCGATCTTGCGCCGAAACAGCACCGGCCACGGCACGACGACGAACTCGTCGCCCCCCGCCCCGTAGGACATCTCCTCGGCGTCATGATGCTGCTCGCCCACCGAGCCAACCTACCGACCACCAGAAGTTGTTCACCGGCCCGGCAGCGCAATACGAGCTCCCGGCGAGTTGCCGAAGCCACAACGCAGTGCCGGCAGCAGCGGCGGCACCAACCGTCCGGCCCGACCACAGGTGTGGGCCGCCGGGCGGGCGTCAGCGAGGCACGAGCAGCCCGCCAGTGAGGGAGCGAAGCGACCGAACCATGAGCACAGCCCGCCAGTGAGGGAGCGTCAGCGAGCGAACCATGAGAATCGCGCGGGTGCCCGATGGGCCCAGCCGTTTGTGGGCGGAGCCCACAAAAAGGCAGGGCCCGATCGGGTACCGGCGCCGGCAGCGGCTGGGGAACGCTGCCTCGGCACGCCACCCTCAGGGGCCCTGCGTGTCACCACTGTACGCGGTCATTCAGTGACAGAAGTAGGACCATTCTCGGGATGGCCCGAGGGAACTACGTCCGATTAGTCGGTCCGATCTAGGCGCTGAAGGTCTTCATCTCCGCCTCGAGCTCGGACACCGTCCAGCGCTCGGGCTTCTCGATGGCCTCGGTGAGGGTCCACGGCTGGAACAGCTGCACCTTGCCGCCCTGCACGAAGAACACCTTGCCGGTGAGGGTGCAGTCCTGGGTGGCCAGATAGCCGACGAGGGGCGAGATGTTGGCGGGGTCCCACACGTCGAAGCTGCCAGGGTCGTCGGGGGCCTTGACCACGTCACCCAGGCCGGGCGTGGCCTCGGTGAGCCGGGTGCGCGCCGCGGGGGCGATGGCGTTGACCCGCACGCCGTAGCGGTCGAGCTCCATGGCGGTGATGGTGGTGAAGGCGCCGATGCCCGCCTTGGCCGCGCCGTAGTTGGCCTGGCCGGGGTTGCCGAGCAGCCCCGACGTCGACGAGGTGTTGATCACCGACGCCTGGACGTCCTTGCCCGCCTTCTTCTGCTCCCGCCAGTAGGCGGCCGCCCACCGGGTCGGGGCGAAGTGGCCCTTGAGGTGGACGTGGACGACGGCGTCCCACTCCTCCTCGGTCATGTTGACGAGGACCCGGTCCCGCAGGATGCCGGCATTGTTCACGAGCACGTGCAGGTCGCCGAACGCCTCGACCGCGGAGTTGATGAGGCGCTGGGCGCCCTCCCAGTCGGCCACGTTGTCGGCGTTGGCGACGGCCTCGCCACCCATGGCCTTGATCTCGTCCACGACCTGCTCGGCCGGCGTGCGGTCGTCGCCCGTGCCGTCCATGGCGCCGCCCAGGTCGTTCACGACGACCTTGGCGCCCTCCGACGCGAACAAGAGGGCGTGCTCACGGCCGATGCCGCGCCCAGCGCCGGTGATGATGGTGACCCGTCCGTCCAGTGCTCCCATGCCGGGAGGCTACCGGAGCCGCCTAGCGGGTGTAGAGGCCGACCTGGCTGCCGCGGGGCTTCGGTGTGCCGGGTGGCGGCGAGGTGTTGGTGACGGGCTTGTTGGCCGGCCCCTGCACGCCGCTCACCTGGAAGCCGGCCGCGCTGAGGATGTTGGTGGCGTCGATGACGTTCTTGCCCCTGACGTCAGGGACGGGGATCAGCTCGGGGCCCTTGGACACGTTGACGGTGACCTTGCTGTCCCTGGCCGCCTTGGCGCCCGACCCCGGCGACGTCGAGACGACCGTGCCGGGCTGCACCGTGTCGCTGAACACCTCGGCCCGCACGGCGGTGAGCCGCAGCGGAGTGAGGGCGGCCGCGGCCTGGTCGAACGTCTTTCCCTTGAGGTCGGGCACGGTGCGGGGCTCGGGACCGCTGGAGACGATCACCTTCACCTGGGTGCCCTTGGCCTGGTCGCCCTCCTTGGGCGCCCAGTCGAGGACGATGCCCTTGTTCACGTTCTCATCAGGCTTCTGCTCGAAGGCGGGCGTGAACCCGGCGTCCTTCAGCAGCTTGTCTGCCGCGGCCTGGTCCTTGCCCGCGAGATCGGGGACGGCCCGCGGCTGGGCGCCCTTGGAGACGGTGAGCCGGACGTCCTCGCCCTCCTCGAGGCTCGTCGCCGGCTTCGGTGTCTGCTCCAGCACCCTGCCCACCTCGGCCGTCTCGTTGAAAACCGGGGTGACCACCACCTGGAACTTGAGGCGAATGAGCGCGGCCTTGGCCTGGGCCTCGGTGCGGCCGACGACGTTGGGCACGTCGTGGCTCGGCTTGATCACTGACGTGAGGGCGTAGGCGCCCCCGGCCAGCATGGCGATGAGGGCCACGACGAGCAGCACCCACGGCCAGCGCCGGCGCCGGCCGGCGCGCCGCGACGGCTCGAGCACGACGGGCTCGATGCCGGGACCGTCGTAGGTGACGGGGTCGGGCGCGGTGGCGGCGTCGAACACGCGCGGCTTGGGCGGGGGCAGCTGGGTGGGATCGCGGTCGATGACCCGGGTCGCGTCGAGAGGCTCGGAGCCCGCGAGCGGTAGCGGGCCCGGCGCCGGCAGGTCGCGTGCGACGCGGTCGAGCGCTGCCGCGAACAGCGCCGCGTCCACGCGGTCGTCGGGGTCGACGGTGCCGGCACGCGCCAGCGCAGGGGCGAGCGCGCCCACTTTCTCGGGCGGTTCGAGCGAGGTGGCGGTGCGGGCCATCAGCGTGCCGACCGTGGTGTCGGCGGTGAACGGCACCTGGCCGGTGATGGCCTCCACCAGCACGAGGGAAAGCGCATAGATGTCGGACCTGCCGTCGAGGGTGCTGCCCTTGGCCTGCTCTGGCGACGCGTAGCGGGCGGTGCCCATCACCGCGCCAGTGGGCTCGGTCCATGCTGCTTCCGCCAACGCCCGCGCCAGCCCGAAGTCGGCGATGCACAGCCGGCCCTCGTCGTCGAAGAGCAGGTTGGCGGGCTTGACGTCGCGGTGGACGAAGCCCCGACGGTGGGCGTGGTCGAGGGCACGCGCCGCCTCGAGGCCGATGAGCGTGGCCTGCGACGGTGTGAGGCGGCGGCCGGAGTCGAGCATGTCGCGCAGGCTGCCGCCCGCCAGGTACTCGAGGACGAGGTACGGGCCGTCGAGGTCCTCGCCCCAGTCGTAGACCCGCATGATGTTCGGATGGTTGAGCGCGGCGGCCGACTGGGCCTCGGCGCGGAAGCGGCGCAGGAACGACTCGTCGTCGGCCAGCGCCGCGTGCAGCACCTTCACCGCGACGCGCCGCTTGAGCGTCACGTCGTCGGCCAGGAACACGTGGGCGGACGCGCCCGTGCCGATCGGAGCGACGAGCCGGTACCGGCCACCAAGGACCCGGCCGACGTGGTCGGCGATGCGCGACGGGGCCACGCGCCGAGGCTACCGGGTGGCTGTGGGCGCCCCGGCGGACCCACAATGATCCAGTGCGCGTCCAGATCGTCGAGGAGCTCGAGGAGTTCATCCGCGCTGGACAGATGTGGGACAAGGACGAGCTGGGCACCCTCATCCGTCATCTGGAGGAGGAGTCCGACGCCACCGAGGACCCCGTCCCCCGACTCCTCTCCCGCCCCCTGACCTCGCTCCTCTGGCGCATGAAGATCGGCGAGCTCGACCCGCGGTTCGCCAACGACGTCGAGGGCATCGTCTACCCCCGCCTCTGGAAGGTGATGGAGGCGGTGTGGGACGGCCTGCCCGACGGTGAGCTGCGCACCCGCATCGAGGTGCTCAACCGACGCCTGGCCCGGCGCTTCGCAGAAGAGCAGCCAGGGTGAGCGAGCGCCCCGAGTGGTTGCTCAAGGCGGCGGGCGGGTTGGCCGCGGCCGAGACGCTCATGCTCATCGTCGTCCTCGGGTTCAGCGGCGCGCCGCTGGCGCCGTACGTCATCGGCGCCATGCTGCTGAAGCTCCCGTTCTGCTTCTTCGTCACCCAGCGCCGGCCCGGCGCGCTGATGGGGCTGGTCGTGTGGGAGGTGGCGGGGTTGCTCGCCGCGCTGCGACCCGGGCCCTCCATCGTGCTGCGGCTGGTCGAAGCAGGTCTGGCCGCGGTCGTGTTCGGGCTGCTGCTCGCGTCCGTTCCGTTGTTCCCGTCTGTCAGGCTGCCGGAGAAATGAATCTGCGCCAGCGCATCGTGATCTCGGTCCTGCTCGCCACAGCGGTCGTCGGCATCGTGTTCGCCTTCCAGATGCACGAGGAGACCGAGGAGCCCGTCCGCATCGGCACTGTCCGCCAGGTGTTCCCCCCGGCCGGCCAGGCCATGTTGAAGCAGGACACCCTCTTCGCCGACCTGAGCTTCCCGTACACCGGCGTGCTCGTCGTCGACGAGATCGAGATCTCCGAGCCGCAGCTCAAGAAGGTCCAGGTCGGCGACGCCACCCGACTCTCCTACACGCCCGGTCCCAACTCGCTGACGGGATCGCTCGCCGCGGGCAAGCACCACGCCGTCGTGCGCTACTGGCTGCCCGACCGACCCAACGAGGTCAGCGGCTACAGCTGGGACTTCGACGTCAGGTAGGGAGCTCGCCGGTGTCGAGGAGGTGGCGGAAGCCCTCCTCGTCGAGGATCGGGATGCCGAGCTCCTGGGCCTTGGTGAGCTTGGCGCCACCCGGGGTCTCGCCCGCGACGACCGCTGTCGTCTTCTTGGAGACGCTGCCGGGCGCCTTGCCGCCCCGGGCCTTGATGGCGTCGGTGGCGCCATCGCGTGAGAAGCCCTCGAGCGTGCCGGTGACGACCACGGACATGCCGGCCAGCGTCTGGGGCTCGTCGGGCGCGCCCGGGCCCTCGAGGTTCAGACCAGCGGCCCGCAGCTTGTCGAGCACGGCCCGGTTGCGCTCGGACGCGAAGAACTCGCAGACGCTGCCCGCGATCTTGGGCCCGATGCCCTCGACCGCGGCGATCTCGTCTTCGGTCGCGGCCTGGATGCGGTCGAGGTGGCCGAGGGCCCTCGCCAGCACCTGCGACCCCGTGTAGCCCAGGTGCTTGATGCCGAGACCGAACAGCAGGTTGGCGAGGGGGCGCTCCTTCGACGCCTCGACGGCTCGCTGCAGGTTGGTCACGGAGATGTCGCCGAAGCCTTCGATGCCACGGATGCGGTCGTAGTCGAGCGCGTACACGTCGCCGATGTCGTCGAGCAGGCCCTCGTTGATGAAGATCTGCACCGACCGCTCGCCCAGCCCCTCGATGTCCATGGCGCCGCGTGACGTGAAGTGGGCGATGCGCGCCCAGCGCTGGGCGGGACAGTCGATGTTCACGCAGTAGGTCGCACTCTCGCCCTCGAGCCTCACCAGCGGGCCGCCGCAGCCGTTGCACACCTTGGGGAACTCCCACTCGGGGAGACCCTCAGGCCGCAGCGAGAGCACGGGACCGACGACCTCGGGGATGACGTCGCCCGCCTTGCGCACGATCACCATGTCGCCGGGCCGCACGTCCTTCGCCTTGACCTGGTCCTCGTTGTGCAATGTCGCCAGCCCGACGGTCGATCCGCCGACGAAGACGGGCTCGAGCATGGCGAACGGCGTGGCCTGCCCGGTGCGACCGATCGACACCATGATGTCCTTGAGCTTGGTGGTGCGCTCCTCGGGCGGGAACTTGTAGGCGATGGCCCAGCGGGGCGCCTTCGACGTGGCTCCGAGCTCGTCGCGTTGGCGCAGGTCGTCGACCTTCACGACGACGCCGTCGATCTCGTAGTCGAGGTCGTGGCGGTGCTCCTGCCAATAGCGGCAGTGCTCGAAGACCGCCTCGAGCTTGTCGAAGGTGCGCACCTCGGGGTTGATGGGCAGGCCCGCGTCGCGCAGGTAGTCGAGCGTCTCCGAGTGCTTCTTGAACGGTGGCGTGCCCTCGTGCGCGCCGAGCTGGTAGCTGAAGAAGTGGAGGTCGCGGCTGGCGGTGATCTTGGGGTCCTTCTGGCGCAGCGAGCCGGCGCCTGAGTTGCGGGGATTGGCGAAGAGGCGCAGGCCCGCCGTCCGTAGCCAGTCGAGCGTCTCCGAGTGCTTCTTGAAGACCGGTCCGCCCTCATTGGCGCCGAGCTGGTAGCAGAAGAAGCGCAGGTCGCGGCTGGCGGTGACCTTCGGGTCCTTCTGGCGCAGGGACCCGGCCCCGGA
>JBEEFQ010000036.1:0-2617 GCA_041166245.1 Actinomycetota bacterium
CCGTGCCCCAGCCGCATCCGGGCGTCTCGGAGCGGCTGGAGATGATGGACGAGCTCGGGATCTCCGTGCAGGTGCTGTCGGTCCCCTCGCCCAACGCCTACTTCCTGCCCGCCGAGGAGGGGGACGCGCTCGGCAAGCACGTCAACGAGGAGCTGGCGGACATCGCGCGCGAGCACCCGGACCGGTTCCAGGCCCTGGGGATGCTGCCCATGCAGGACGTGGGCCTCGCCGTCGCGGCCGCCGACCACGCCCTCGACCAGCTCGGGATGAAGGGCGTCATGGTGTTGACGAACGTCAACGGCCGCTACCTGGACGAGCCCGAGCTCGAGCCGTTCTGGCAGTACGCCGACGCGCGCGGCCTGCTCGTCTACGTGCACCCGACGACGCCCGCGCCCACTCCGGCGCTCGAGCCGCACGCCCTGGGGATCGCGATGGGCTTCTTCGCCGACACCAACCTGTGCGTCGCCCGGCTCGCCTACAGCGGCGTCTTCGCGCGGTACCCGTCCATCCGCTGGGTGATCTCGCACCTGGGAGGCACCCTGCCGTTCATGCTGCCACGGCTCGACAACTACTGGCGCCAGTTCCCGGAGGCCAGCGAGCGCTGCCCGGAGCCGCCGTCGGGCTACGTGAAGCGGCTGGTGTTCGACACCGCGTCCAGCCACCGGCCCGCCCTGACCTGCGCCTGCGAGACCTTCGGGCGCGACCGGCTGGTGTTCGGCACCGACCACCCGCACGTCCCCGGGGGGAGCCGTCCGTACCTGGAGGCCCTCGAGGTGCTCGGGGGCACCGACGAGGAGCGGGCGGCACTGCTGCACGGCCGGGCGGACGAGCTGCTCGCCGGCCGGCCGGTCTGAGAGCGGGAGGGCGGCGATGAGCCAGGCTTCCGGCGATCACGCGCACGCGCACGCGCGCGAGTGCATCCAGGCGCTGCACGCGGTCCCCGGCAGGGTCAGCAAGAGCCCCTTCGGGGCCGGCGACCAGATCGGCATGCTCAACCTGCTCACCTCGGACTCGGTGCGAGACGTGCTCGCGCGGGTCGACGGCGGCCACGTCGTCGACCTGTCGGTCGACGTGTTCGTGGGCATGCCCACGTGGACCGCCGGGGGTGAGCCGCCGTTTCAGATGTGGATGGAGCACACGCCGCGGGGGAGCTGCGTCGACGACCCGGTCGGCGTCGGCCGCGCCCAGAACGAGCACGTGAGCTGGTCCGCCGACGCGATGTCGATGTTCATCCACAGCGGGACCCACATCGACACCCTCAACCACTTCGGCTACGACGGCCGGATCTGGAACGGGTTCAGCGCCGACGAGCACCTGGGCAGCAAGCACTGGGACGTCGCCGGCGCCGACGTCGTGCCGCCGATCATCGCGCGCGGAGTCCTGGCCGACGTGGCCGCCGACCAGGGAGTGGACGTCCTCCCGGACAGCTTCCCGATCGGGCGGGCCGAGCTGGAGTCGGCGCTCGACCGGCAGGGCGTGGGCCTGAACGTCGGCGACGTCGTCCTGGTGCGCACCGGCCGGGGCAGCCTCTGGCCCGACCCGGAGCGCTACCTGCCCTCGGAGCCCGGGCTGAACCTCGACGGCGCCAGGTTCCTCGCCGAGGCCGGGGCCGTGGCGATCGGCGCCGACAACATCGCGCTCGAGCAGCTTCCCTCGGCCGACCCGGACAACTGGATGGCCGTCCACACCTACCTCCTGGCCGAGGCCGGAGTCCCGATCATCGAGGTGCTCGACCTCGAGCAGCTCTCGCGCGAGCGGCTCTACGAGTTCGCGTTCATCGGCGCCTGCATGAAGATCCGAGGCGCCACGGGCGGGCCGATGCGCCCGTTGGCCCTGCCCCTGAAGGAGCGATGATGAAGAACGGTTCCCCCCGCGCGGTGGACGTCCACGCGCACTACATCCCGCCCGATGTCATCGGCATGATGGCGAGCGGCCGTGCCGCGGTCAGCACCCACGCCGACGCCGGAGTCACGGGCTGCATCGCCCTCAACGGCATGCGCGTGGGGGCCACCATCGACCAGCTGAGCTCGGTCGACAGCATGCTGAGCGCCATGGACGACGCCGGCATCGGCATGCGCGTCCTCTCCCCGCCGCCGTTCACGTACCGGTACTGGTCGGATCCCGAGGAGGCGCTCGCGCTGCACCGTCGCCTCAACGAGGCCACCGCCGAGGTGGTCGAAGCGCACCCGGACCGGTTCGCCGGGCTGGCCATCGCGCCGCTCCAGGCGCCCGAGCTCGCCGCGGCCGAGCTGCGCCGCGGGGTCAGGGACCTCGGCCTGCGCGGACTCACGGTCGGCACGAACGTCGACGGTCAGAACCTGAGCGCCGACGGCCCGAGCGCGGTCCTGCGAGCCGCCGAGGAGCTCGACGTCTCCGTGCTCGTCCACCCGGACTTCGTCCCCAACGAGCGGATCGCCGACCACTACCTCGTGAACCTCGTCGGGATGCCGACGGAGTCCGCGATCGCACTGGCCAACCTCGTGCTCTCCGGCCGGCTGGAGGAGCTGGCAGGGCTGCGCATGTGCTTCGTGCACGGCGGCGGCTCCCTCCCGTACCTGCTCGGCCGTCTGGACAAGGGCTGGCAGGTGCGGCCCGAGACGCGGTCCACGACAGGCCG
>JBEEFQ010000037.1:0-23759 GCA_041166245.1 Actinomycetota bacterium
CAGGGCGGCACCAACGTCACGCGCATGGACTACCTCGCCAACTTCTCGACCGAGCTCGTCTTCGCACTGGCGGCCGAGACGCTGCTCGAGATCGAGGTCCCGCCGCGCGCGACGTGGATCCGCATGCACATGTGCGAGCTCAACCGTCTCTCGTCGCACCTGCTCTGGATGGCGACCAACGGCATGGACGTCGGTGCTGTGTCGATGATGATCTACGGGTGGCGCGAGCGCGAGACGGTGCTCCGCTTCTTCGAGAAGGTCACCGGCCTGCGGATGAACCACAACTACATCCGCATCGGCGGTGTGGCCGCCGACCTGCCCGACGGTTGGCGGGACGATGTCCTCGCCGTCCTCGACGCCCTCCCCGCCCGGCTGGCCGAGTACGACGACCTGCTCACGGGCCAGCCCATCTTCCGGCAGCGCACGGAGGGCATCGGCATCCTCACCGCAGAGCAGGCGATCGCTCTCGGCACCACCGGTCCACTCCTGCGCTCCACTGGCGTGCCCTGGGACCTGCGCCGGACGATGCCGTACCTCTACTACGACCAGGTCGACTTCGACGTGGTCGTCGGCACCTACGGCGACTGCTTCGACCGGTACGCCATCCGTCTCAACGAGATGCGTGAGTCGATCAAGATCCTCCACCAGGTCATCGACAAGATGCCGACCGGCGACTACCGGATTCAGGACAAGAAGGTGACGCCCCCGCCGCGCGCCCGCATCGACGAGTCGATGGAGGCGCTGATCCACCATTTCAAGATCTTCACCGAGGGCATCAAGGTCCCGGCCGGCGAGGTCTACGTCGCCATCGAGTCGCCGCGCGGCGAGCTGGGCTGCTACATGGTGGCGGATGGCTCGGCCAAGCCCTACCGCATGCACATCCGCGGTCCGTCCTTCGTGAACCTGCAGACCCTGCCCCCGATGCTCCAAGGCGGTCTCGTGGCCGACGCTGTCGCAGTGATCTCGTCTTTGGACCCCATCATGGGCGAAGTAGACAGGTAGATCCCGTGCCCCGGCTCAGCACCGAGATGGTGGAACGCGCCCGCGACGTGATCGCCCTCTACCCCCAGCCTCGCTCCGCGCTCATCCCGCTGCTCCACCTGGCCCAGGAGCAGGACGGGTGGCTGACAGAGGACGCCATGGGGCACGTGGCCGAGCTGCTCGAGATCACGCCCGCCGAGGTGTACGGGACGGCGACGTTCTACGACATGCTCTTCACCGAGCCGGTGGGGAAGTACCTGGTGTCGGTGTGCACCAACATCGCCTGCCTCCTGAACGGCGGCGTCGAGCTGCTCGAGCACGCGGAGACGAGTCTCAACGTCAAGCCGGGCACGACGAGCGACGACGGCGTGTTCACCCTCGAGGAGGTCGAGTGCGTGGCCACGTGCGGCGAGGCTCCCTGCCTGGCCGTGAACTGGCGCTACTTCGGCAACGTCACGCCGCAACGCTTCGAGACGCTCATCGACGACCTACAGGCCGGGCGTCTCGCGGAAGAGGTGCCGCCCCACGGCACCCTGAACCGCGTGCGCCGGGAGATCACCGCGTGGGCCAACGCCGCGGCAACACGTGCCGCCGCGCCGGCGCCGCCGCCGTCACCCGCTCAGGGGGGGACGCCGGCCCCGTCGCCCGCGCCCACCGAGAAGCCCACCGGCTCGCCGGAGCCCCAGCCCGCGAGCGGGCAGGCTGCATCGGATGACGCTCCCGAGCAGGCCGGCGCGGTCGAGGAGTCGGGCGAGGGAACATCACCGACAGGGGACAAGGCCTGATGGCACTCGCCCCCTCCGAACGCATCGTCACCCGCCGCATCGGTGTGCACGACTCGTGGACGCTGAAGTCGTACCTCGACAACGGCGGGTACGAGGGGCTGCGCAAGGCCCTCACCATGACGCCCGACCAGGTCGGTGAGGAGGTGCTCACCTCCAACCTCCTCGGTCGCGGCGGCGCCGGCTTCGAGGCGGGCAAGAAGTGGTCGATGCGGCGCAAGGCCGAGCCTGTCTATCTCGTGGTCAACGGCGACGAGAGCGAGCCCGCCACGTTCAAGGACCACATGCTGGTCGAGCACGACCCCCACCAGGTCATCGAGGGCGCCCTCATCGCGGCCTACGCAGTCGGTGCGGCCCAGGCGTTCATCTTCGTGCGGGGCGAGTTCGCCCTCGGGCTCGAACGCATGCAGGCCGCCCTCAACGAGGCCTACCGCCACGGCGCGGCCGGCCGCGACATCTTCGGATCGGGGTGGTCGATCGACGTCGTGATCCATCCCGGCGCGGGGGCGTACATCTGTGGCGAGGAAACGGCGCTTCTCGAGAGCCTCGAGGGCAAGCGCGGCTTTCCGCGGATCAAGCCCCCGTATTTCCCTGCCGCCATCGGCCTCTACGGCGCGCCGACGATCGTCAACAACGTCGAGACGGTGTCCAACCTGCCGTGGATCGTCATGAACGGCGGCGCTGCCTTCGCGGCGTTGGGCGAGGGGCGCTCCACCGGCACGCGCATCTTCTCGCTCTCGGGTCACGTCATCCGACCGGCCAACTACGAGGTCGAGATGGTGAAGACCAGCTTCCGCGACCTGATCTACGGCGACGACTACGGCCAGGGCATCCGCAACGGGAACGAGCTCAAGGCCATCATCCCTGGCGGCGCGTCGGCACCGTGGTTCGGACCGCAGCACCTCGACATCCCGCTCGGCCAGGACGAGGTGGCCAAGGCCGAGGGTGTGCTGCCGGGCGGCGGCGGATCGATGCTCGGGTCGGGGTCCATCGTGGCCATGGACGACACGACCTGCATGGTCAGAGCCGCGTGGCGGCTGGCCCGCTTCTTCGCCCGCGAGTCCTGTGGGCAGTGCACGCCCTGTCGCGAGGGAACGGGCTGGCTCGACCGCATCATGCTGCGCATCGAGCAGGGCGCGGGTCGCAAGGAGGATCTCGACCTGCTCTACGACGTGTCCGACAACATCGCCCCCGGACTCTCGTTCCCGTATCCCATGACGACGATCTGCTTCCTTGGTCCGTCGGCACCCATGCCGATCATCTCGGCCATCCAGATGTTCCGCAGCGAGTTCGAGCAGCACGTGACGGAAGGGCGGTGTCCGTTCACATGACCGACGTGCAGCAGGACAAGGACACCGTGTCCATGACCGTCGACGGCAAGACCGTCGAGGCCAAGCCGGGCGAGATGATCATCGCCGCCGCCGAGCGCAACGGCGTGTACATCCCACGCTTCTGTTACCACCCGCGCATGAAGCCGGTGGGCATGTGCCGCATGTGCCTCGTCGACGTCGAGGGGCCCCGCGGCATGCAGCTGCAGCCCGCGTGCTTCGTCCCCGTTGCCGAGGGCCAGAACGTCGTCACCGACTCCCCGCGGGTCAAGAAGGCGCAAGACGGCGTCCTCGAGTTCCTCCTCGTCAACCACCCCCTCGACTGCCCGGTGTGCGACAAGGGCGGGGAGTGTCCGCTGCAGGACCAGACGTTCGTGTTCGGTCCCGGCGAGTCGCGCTTCGTGGAGGAGAAGCGCCATTTCGAGAAGCCCATCCCCCTGTCGGGCCTCGTCGACCTCGATCGTGAGCGCTGTATCCAGTGCGCCCGGTGCACGCGATTCGCCGACGAGATCGCCGGCGACCCCCTCATCGACTTCGCCAGCCGGGGTGAGCGCATCGAGGTCTCGACCTTCCCGGATCTGCCGTTCTCGTCGTACTTCAGTGGCAACACCGTCCAGATCTGTCCGGTCGGCGCCCTCACGGCCCGGCCCTACCGGTTCAAGGCCCGCCCGTGGGATCTCGAGCAGGTCGAGAGCACCTGCACCTCGTGCTCGGTCGGTTGCCGGGTGGCGGTGCAGTCGTCGAACAATCAGCTCACGCGCTACCTCGGCCTCGACAGCGATCCCGTGAACCACAGCTGGTTGTGCGACAAGGGTCGCTTCGACTTCCAGGCCATCAACAGCGCGCAGCGGGTGTCGCACCCGATGGTGCGGCGGGGGGACGGCCTCACCGACACCTCATGGGGCGAAGCGCTCGACGCGGTGGCTCGGGGTCTCAGCGACGTGCGGTCGCTCCACGGCGCCGGCGCCATTGGCGTGATCGGCGGGGCCCGCCTCGCCAACGAGGACGCCTATGCGTGGGCCCGGCTGGCCAAGGCCGTCGTCGGCACGGACAACGTCGACGCCCAGTTGGGCGACGGCCTGCCCGCCCAGGTCGTGCTCGGCCTGCCGCGCGCCACGATCGACGACGCGTGCCGGGCGCCGGCCGTCATCCTCCTGGCGCCGGACCTGAAGGAGGAGCTGCCCGTTCTCTACCTGCGGCTGCGGTCGGCCGTCGTCGACGACGGCTTGCGCGTGATCGAGATCACGCCGCAGCACACGGGCATGACGCGCCACGCGTCAGTGACGCTCACCCACCGTCCGGGCGAGGCTGGCCTCGTCGCCCGTGCTCTCGCGTCCGGCAGCGACGCCGACGTGGCCGGCGTGCCCGCCGCCGCGCTGGCCGAGGCGCGCCAGCTCATGGAGGACGGTGCCGTCGTGGTGCTCGGCCGGCCCTCGCTGGCCGAAGGTGCGGGTGCCACCGTCGACGCGGCCGCCGCCCTCGCTGCTCTCGACGGGGTCACCTTCCTCCCCGTCCTGCGCAGGGCCAACGTGATGGGAGCCCTCGACATGGGCCTGGCCCCGGGCGTCCTCCCCGGACGGGTCGGGCTCGCCCAGGCTCGGGCCTGGTACGAGCAGGCCTGGGGCTCGGTTCCGGCCGAAGCAGGGCTCGACACCGAGGCCATGTTGCAGGCGGCCGCCGAGGGCCGGCTCCAAGCGTTGGTGCTCCTCGGTGCCGATCCGCTCGCCGACTTCCCGGACCGTGAGCTCGCCAAGCGCGCACTCGCCGGTGCAGGATTCGTGGCCGCGGTCGACACGTTCCTCAACGACTCGGCGCGGGAGGCCGACGTGGTGCTGCCCGCTGCCGGCTACGCCGAGCGCCCCGGTACTACCACCAACCTCGAAGGACGGGTGACGCGGCTCGGCCAGAAGATCGTGCCGCCCGGCGTGGCGTGGCCCGAGTGGGTGATCGCCAACGAATTGGCCCATCGCCTCGGTGGCGACCTGGGCTTCGAGAGCATCGAGGGCATCTGGTCAGAGATCGAGCGCACTGCTCCCGCGCACCGGGGCCTGACCGTCGCCATGCTGCGCGAGCGCCGTTTCCGCGATGGCGTCGTGGCCCCCATCCCGCCCGAGGGCGCACCCGAGACGCCGCCCGTGCCCGTGGACCCCATGTCCGACCCGGGCATCGACGCGGTCGAGACTCACGGCGAGACGGCGTTCCGCAAGGAGGGCACCGAGGACGAAGCCGAACACGGCGAGGCGCTTCACGGCGAGCAGGGCTCGGCTCCCGAGGGTGACGACGAAGAGACGATTGAGACGCACGCGCCGACCACGCCCGCCCTGGCCCCGCCCGCGCTCCTCGCGTTCACAGCTCCCGACGCACAGTCGTCGGTGCCGCCTCCCGACGCGTATTCGCTGCGCCTGGTGTCGGGTCGTGAGCTGTACGACTGCGGCACGCTCGTGCAGCACTCCCCGGCTCTCGCTCCGTTGGCCCGCCCCGCCCGGCTGCGAGTGAACCCCTACGACCTCAACCGCCTCGGTGTGGCGACCGGCGGCCGGGTGCGCCTGAGCTCTGCACGTGCGAACACCGTCGTCGAGGTGAAGGCGGACGACGGTGTGCCGCGCGGGTCCGCGGCGCTGGCCTTCAATGTGCCCGGTCTGTTCGCGGGTGACCTCATCGACGTCACGATGCCCGTGACCGACATCAGGATCGAGACAGTCACGTGAGCGAGCTCGGGGTTTGGCGAGCGAACCAATGTGACTGCATGTTGCTCATTGGTGCCTTCATCCGGATGCGCCCCTCGGTGTGGCCGACGAGCGTGATGGTGCACCAATGATCGCGTGGGTGCTGGCCGCCGACCCGCTGCTCTCGGGCCACATCGACAAGGGCGTCGTGGCCATCGTCATCGTGAAGACGTTGCTCGCGTTCGCGCTGCTGCTGGTCTCCGTGCTGTTGGTGATCTGGTTCGAGCGCAAGATCATCTCCGACATGCAGAACCGAGTCGGGCCCAACCGGGCGGGCCCGTTCGGCGTGCTCATCACGCTGGCTGACGGGATGAAGTTCATCTTCAAGGAGCCACTGCTCCCCGAGCGCGCCGACAAGCGGGTCTTCCGGCTCGCGCCGTATCTCTCCACCGTGCCCGCGTTCCTCTCATTCGCCATCGTGCCCATCGGCGGCACCGTGCACGTGTTCGGGCACACGACCCGGCTGCAATTGGCCGATCCACCCATCGGGATCCTGTTCCTGCTCGCGATGTCCTCGGTGGCGGTCTACGGCGTCATGCTCGCTGGTTGGTCGTCTGGCTCGAAGTACCCGCTGCTCGGCTCCGTCCGCGCCTCGGCCCAGATGGTCTCCTACGAGGCCGCTCTCGGGCTCACGGTGGCCACGGTTGTCCTCATCACGGGCTCGCTCACCATCAGCGCCATCGTCGACGAGCAGTCGGGGAGCATCTTCAACATCAACCTCATCCGGCTCGGCGTCGTTCCCTTCGTGATCTTCATGATCGCGGCCACGGCCGAGCTCAACCGCCCGCCCTTCGACCTGGTCGAGGCCGAGCAGGAGCTGGTCGGCGGGTTCCACACGGAGTACTCGTCGTCGCGGTTCGCCCTGTTCTTCCTGGCCGAGTTCATGAACACGATCACCATGTCGGCGATCATCGTCACCTTGTTCCTGGGCGGACCCAACGGGCCCGGGTTCGACTTCCTGCCGTGGCTCTGGCCCATCCTGTGGTTCTTCGCCAAGCTGCTGGTCTTCTTGTTCGTGTACGTGTGGTTCCGGGCCACGCTGCCCCGCCTGCGTTACGACCAGCTGATGGACCTGGGTTGGAAGGTCCTCATCCCTGGTTCCCTCGGGTGGCTGCTGATCCTGGCCGCGCTCAACGTCGAGCGTTGGTACCCGGCCATCGGCGTGGGGGTGGGCGCGCTGCTGGCGTGGATGCTGCTGGCACGAGCAATGCGAGTCGGCCGTGAGCGCTCGGATCCCGACGTGGCGGAGGTGGGCGGCTGATGGGCTTCTTCGACGGCTTCTGGGTGACGCTGCGCCAGTTCGGCCACGTGGTCACCCACCAGTACCCCAAGGTCAAGCGGCCCAAGCCGCCGCGCTTCCACGGCCGCCACGTCCTCAACCGGTACGAGGACGGGATGGAGAAGTGCATCGGGTGCGAGCTCTGCGCCGGTGTGTGCCCGGCGCGCTGCATCTATGTCCGCGGCGCCGACAACCCGCCTGAACAGCCGGTGTCGCCGGGGGAGCGCTACGGCTTCGTCTACGAGATCAACTACCTGCGCTGCATCCACTGCGACCTGTGCGTCGAGGCGTGCCCGACGGAGGCCATCACCGAGAGCAAGCTCTTCGAGTTCTCGTTCTTCAACCGCCAGGACGCCATCTACACCAAGAAAGAGCTCGTTGTCGGTGACGACGGCAAGCCCAAGCAGATGCCCTGGGAGGACTGGCGAGAAGGCGACGACCTGGCGACCTCGGCGTGGGTGCGGGCCACGTCTCCATCCGGGTCGGCCCAGTACGAGGGGCAGGTGCAATGGTCGGGCGAGCTCGGCTACGGCGTCCGTGCACCTGAGAAGGGTCAATCCGAGGACGCCCCGTGACGCTGCTTCTCGCCGCCACCAAGGTCGACATGACGGTGTTCGTGGTCGCGTCGGTCATCGTGCTGTCCGGCGCCATTGGTGTGGTCATCGCCCGCAACCCGGTGCACTCGGCGCTGATGCTGGTCATGACCCTGTTCGGGATCGCTGTGCTCTTCGTCGCCCAGGACGCCCAGTTCCTCGCGGCCGTTCAGGTCATCGTCTACGCAGGCGCCATCGTCGTGCTCTTCCTCTTCGTGATCATGCTGCTCGGCGTCGACCGGGAGGAGAACCTCGGGCTCGAGGAGCTGCGCGCCCAGCGCCCAGTGGCGTTCCTTCTGGGCGTCATCGCGCTCGCGGAGATCATCCTGCTGGGCCGGGGTGCCGACTGGGTCTCGGGCGCCAGCTCGGTGGCGGGCCGCAGTCAGAACGAGACCGCAAACGTCGAGACGCTGGCGAGGTCGATCTTCACCCGCTACTTGCTCGCCTTCGAGGCCACGTCCATCCTGCTCGTCATCGCCGTGGTCGGTGCCGTCGTGCTCGCCCGCCGGCTCTCTCCCTCGACGCCCAGCCGCGAGGATCAGCAGTGACGGTCGACGCGGGGGCCTACCTGACGGTCGCAGCCGCGCTCTTCACCATCGGCGCGGTCGGGCTGCTCATACGCCGCAACGTGTTGGTGATGTTCATGTGCGTCGAGCTCATGCTCAACGCCGTCAACCTCACCTTCGTCACCTACGCCCGCGAGCTCAACGACATCGGCGGGCAGTCCCTGGTCTTCTTCGTGCTCGTCGTGGCCGCCGCCGAGGTGGTGGTCGGCCTCGGCATCATCGTGTCCATCTTCCGCCGGCGGGTCGAAGCCACCGCCGACGACCTCCACGAGTTGAGCGGATAGGCGGACATGATCGACGCCGCCTGGCTCATCCCCGCGTTCCCGCTCACCGGCTTCGTGCTCCTGGTCCTCTTCGGACGCCGCCTGGGCGACCCTGCCGCCGGCTGGCTGGCGACAGCGATGACCGGCCTGTCGTTCCTCGTCACCGCGGGCGTGTTCGTCGACCTGCTCAGCATGGAGCACGCGGCCCGCCACGCCACTGTCGACGTGTTCTCGTGGATCCCCGTCGGCGGCCTGTCCGTAGAAGTGGCCTTCCTGATCGATCCCCTCTCGATCACCATGGCGCTGTTCGTCACCGGCGTCGGCGCCCTGATCCACCTCTACTCGGTCGGCTACATGCACGGCGACGGGCGCTACCCGACGTTCTTCGTCTATCTGAACCTCTTCGTCTTCTCGATGCTGATGCTCGTGCTGGCGGACAACTTCCTGCTCAGCTTCCTCGGCTGGGAGGGGGTGGGCGCCTGTTCGTACCTGCTCATCTCGTTCTGGTTCACGCGCGAGACCGCCGCCAGCGCAGGCAAGAAGGCGTTCGTCACCAACCGCATCGGCGACTTCGGCTTCATGATCGCCATGTTCCTCATCTTCAGCGCCTTCGGGACACTCACCTACTCGGGTGTCCTTCCCCACGCCGAGGAGCTCACCAAGGGCACGGCCACCGCCATCGCCCTGCTCCTCTTCCTCGGCGCCGCGGGCAAGTCGGCCCAGCTGCCCCTGTACGTGTGGCTTCCGGACGCCATGGAGGGCCCGACGCCCGTCTCCGCCCTCATCCATGCCGCCACCATGGTGACGGCCGGCGTGTACCTGATGGTCCGGGTCGCGCCCATCCTCGAGCTCGCGCCCACCGCGATGACGATCATCGCCTGCGTGGGCGCCGCCACTGCCTTGTTCGCGGCGACCATCGCCTGCGCCCAGAACGACATCAAGCGTGTGTTGGCGTATTCGACGATCAGCCAGCTGGGCTACATGTTCCTCGCGGTGGGATCTGGTGCCTACGTGGCCGCCATCTTCCACATGGTCACCCACGCCTTCTTCAAGGCCCTCATGTTCCTCGGCGCCGGGTCGGTGATTCACGGCCTGCACGACGAGCAGGACATGAAGCGCATGGGCAACCTGCGCAAGTACATGCCGATCACGTGGGTGACGTTCATGATCGGCTGGCTCGCCATCGCCGGCGTGCCCCCGTTCGCGGGTTTCTGGTCGAAGGACGAGATCCTGCTCGGCGCGTGGAACAAGAGCCCGATCCTCTGGTTCGTCGGTCTGTTCACCGCGCTGCTCACGGCGTACTACATGACCCGCCAGGTTCGGCTCGTCTTCTACGGCGACGACCGCTGGCAGCAGGCCGAGCATCCCGCGCCAGCCGTCGCCGATCCGGAGCTGAGCCACGCCGAGCCGGTGGCACCGAACGGGCACGGGCCGAGCGAGCACGCCGACCCCCACGAGTCGCCGCCCACCATGTGGATCCCGCTTGTCGTCCTCGCCGTGCTGTCGGTCGTGGGCGGCGTGATCAACCTGCCGTTCAGCCACGACACCGAGCACCTGCTGCGCTGGCTCGAGCCCGTCCTGGGCGAGGAGGCCATCCACCTCTTCGACGGCAACAAGATCGTGCTGGCGCTCATCGCCATCGCGGCGTCGCTCATTGGCCTCGCCATCGGCTGGTTCGCCTGGCGCACGGCCGACCGTCCCGAGCTCGAACCCGAGCCGCTCCGCCGGGCCTGGTACATCGACCCGCTCTACCAGGCGATCATCGCCCGGCCGGGCCAGGCCCTCGCCGATCTCTCGTCGTGGGTCGACCGCAACGTGGTCGACGGCGCGGTGAACGGCATCGCCGTCGCCTTCCGCGAGGGAGGCGGCCAGCTCCGCCGCCTCCAGACCGGCTACGTGCGCAACTACGCCCTCGGCGTGGCCGCCGGCACCGTCGCCCTCCTGGCCTGGTTCTACATGAGGGCGGGCTGATGCACGCGCCGACGCCCGACGTCACCTTCCCCCTCCTCACCGTCATCATCCTGCTGCCGGCCATCGGCGGCGTGATGGTCCTGCTCACGCCCAGCCGTCGGCTCGACGCGCTGCGGTTGATCGCGCTGCTCTTCTCGGTCGGCACCGCTGCCCTCACCATCTACCTGGCCGTGAAGTTCAAGTCCCACGACGGCGACTTCCAGTTCGTGAGCCACCACTGGTGGATCAGGGACTTCGGGATCTCCTGGAAGCTCGGGGTCGACGGCATCTCGCTGTGGTTGGTCGTCCTCACCGGGATCCTGTTTCCGATCGCCCTCTTCGGCCCGGTGGTGAAGAAGGACGTCAAGGCCTACCTGGGCTGGATGCTGCTGCTCGAGGCCGGGTGCCTGGGGACGTTCCTCGCCCTCGACCTGTTCCTCTTCTTCGTGTTCTTCGAGATCGTGCTCGTACCGATGTACTTCCTCATCGGCGGGTGGGGCTACGAGAACCGCGTCTACGCCGCCCTCAAGTTCTTCGTCTACACGCTGGCCGGCTCGGCCCTGATGCTCGTCGGGATGCTGGCCCTGGTGTTTCTCCACCAGGCCGCCACCGACCGGCTCACGTTCGACCTCGTCGCCCTGGCCCAGAATCCTGGGGTCGGCGAGTCGACGGCACGCTGGATCTTTCTCGCCTTCATGCTCGCGTTCGCGGTGAAGGTGCCGCTCTTCCCGGTGCACACCTGGTTGCCCGACGCCCATACCGAGGCGCCGACCGCCGGCTCGGTGATCCTCGCCGGCGTGCTACTGAAGATGGGCACCTACGGGATCCTGCGCTTCGGGCTGTACCTCTTCCCCAAGGCCGCGGTCGACCTGGCCCCGCTCCTGCTCACACTCGCCGTCATCGGCATCATCTACGGCGCGCTGGTGGCAACGGTGCAGAAGGACCTCAAGCGGCTGGTCGCTTACTCCTCGGTCGCCCACCTCGGTTTCATCGTGCTCGGCACGTTCGCCTTCACGACGCAGGGCTTGTCCGGCGGCGTGCTGCAGATGGTCAATCACGGCATCTCCACCGGCGCGCTGTTCCTTCTCGTCGGGATGATCTACGAGCGGCGCCACACGCGGCAGATCGCCGAGCTTCGCGGCCTGCAGAAACCCGCGCCGGTGCTGGCAGCCGTGTTCACCGTCGTGATGCTCTCGTCCATCGGGCTGCCCGGACTCAACGGCTTCGTCGGGGAGTTCCTCATCCTCATCGGCACCTTCGTCACCCACCGCTGGTGGGCCGTGGTCGCCGCCTCGGGCGTCATCCTCAGCGCCATCTACCTGCTGTGGGCGTACCAGCGGGTCTTCCACGGCGAGCCGGACGAGGCCAACGCGTCGATCCCGGACATGACGTGGCGCGAGCGGGCGACCATGGCGCCGCTGATCCTGCTCATCGTCTTCCTCGGGGTGTACCCCAAGCCCGTCCTCGATCGCATCAACCCATCTGTGGAGCGCCTCATCGACCACGTGGAGGAACGCACGGGTGAGAGTCAGCCCGCCTTTGCCGGGGGCGGCGCCGGCACCACCGAGCCTCACGAGGTAGGCGAATGACCGCCGTCCTCGCCCAGGCCACCGGCGTCGACGCCCCAATCCGGTTCCCCGCCGTCGAGTACTGGACACTCGTGCCAGCGATCACCCTCGTCGTCGGCGCCCTCGTCCTGCTCCTGATCGCGTCACTCTCGCGGCGCACGTACGGCGCTGGCCTGTATGCGGGCCTGACCGTGGTCACCGGCCTGGTGTCGCTCGGCACCGCCGCGAACATCTGGCAGCGGGTCTCCGACGAGGGCCCGTCCACCGCCGTCGCCAAGGCCATCGCCGTCGACGGCTTCAGCACGTTCTTCGCGGTGCTCATCGCGTGCGCCGTGGTGCTCGGCGCCCTCCTGGCTGAGTCCTACGTCCGACGAGAGCAGCTGCCGGCGCCGGAGCTCTTCGTGCTGATGCTGCTCTCGGCGTCGGGCGGCATGTTGATGGCGGCGGCCAACGACCTCATCGTGTTGTTCCTCGGTCTGGAGATCCTGTCCATCGCCCTTTACGTGCTCGCCGGCTACCACGGGCGCCGCGAGGCGTCGAGCGAAGCGGCGATGAAGTACTTCCTGCTCGGCGCCTTCTCCTCCGCCATCTTCCTGTACGGCATCGCCCTGGTCTACGGCGCGACGGGCACCACCAACCTGGGCGAGATCGCTACCTTCCTCGCGACCAACGTCCTCTCCAACAACGGGATCCTGCTGGGCGGCATGGGCCTGATGCTGGTCGGTCTCGGGTTCAAGGTGGCCGCCGTCCCGTTCCACGCGTGGACCCCCGACGTCTACCAGGGCGCACCGACTCCCGTCACGGGCTTCATGGCCGCTGCAGCCAAGGCGGCCGGGTTCGCAGGTCTGCTCCGCGTCTTCTTCTCCGCCTTCGGCAGTGAGCAGCTCGACTGGCGGCCGGTGGTCTTCGTTCTGGCCGTGCTGACGCTGGTGGTGGGGTCGGTGCTCGCCATCGTGCAGACCGACATCAAGCGCATGCTGGCCTATTCGTCGATCAGCCACGCGGGCTACGTGCTCGTCGGGCTGCAGGCCGCCAACGACTCGGGCGTGGCCGGCTCGCTCTTCTACCTCCTGGCCTACACGTTCATGGTGATCGGCAGCTTCGCGGTGGT
This sequence comes from Actinomycetota bacterium, assembly GCA_041166245.1. GTDB lineage: Bacteria > Actinomycetota > Acidimicrobiia > Acidimicrobiales > JAFATL01 > JBEEFP01. Next base: position 13,148 of record JBEEFQ010000037.1, read on the forward strand.
GACGCTGGTGGGCGGGCGGGGCGACAGTCGCCACTCGCTCGACGACTATCGCGGCCTTGCTTCACGACGGCCCGGCATCGCCCTCGCCTTCACCGTCTTCCTCATGGCCCAGGCCGGCGTGCCCTTCACCTCGGGCTTCCTCGCCAAGTTCTACGTGATCTCCGCCGCGGTGGACCGCCGCTCCTACGCCCTCGCCATCGTCGCGATGCTGGGCGCTGCCGTCGCCGCCTTCTTCTACCTGCGGGTCATCGTCGTCATGTACGGCCCACCGGCCGAAGGCGACGAGCAGCGGGGCATTCCGCTCCCGCGCTCGGCTGCCGTTGCGCTGGGGATCGCCCTCGCGTTCACCCTCGTCGTCGGCGTCCTGCCCGCTCCGGTGATCGACTTCGCCCGCCACGCCACGCTGCTGTTCTGACCCCTCCGCCGCGGGCGCTCCGCGCCCGCAGCGTCGATGTCGGAACAGCAGCTCCATCACATGGTTCGGTCGCTCCGCTCCCTCACTGGCGGGCTGCTCGTGCCTCGCTGACGCCCGCCCGGCGGCCGAGCCCTGTGGATGGCCCGCAAGGTTGGTGACGCCGCTCCTGCCAGGCCCGCTCTGAGCGCTCGGCAACGCGCCTGACCGCGTGGCTTCGCGCCGGGGCGCGTGCCGTCGCTACGCGAAGGCGGGGACGGCGTCCGAGGCGGTGGGAGCGGTTGCCGGGTTGCGGGTGCGCGCCGCGGCGGCGGTGAGGGTGCTGGTGAGGCCGGCCATGGCGGACGGGCCGATGTCGCGACCGATGACGCCTTGACGCACCAGTCGGGGGTTGGCGTCGTCGCCGTCCTTGCGCAGGACGTAGTACGCCTCGCCCCGCCCGCTCGGCAGCTTGCGCTGCACGAGCAGGCTCTTGCCGAAGCGGTACACCGAGGTGTCGCCCACGATGAACGTGGAGCTCTCGGTCGCGCCGCGCAGCACGATGCGGGGACGTGCGTCTGCGCGCACGCCGAAGGTCTCCGCCCAGGTCCCCAGATCCCGGACCAGGCGGTGATAGTCGCTGAGGTCCATGGTCATGCATGTGTGATCGGTCATCCGCTCTAGTCAGTTGATGGGCCCGGGGACCTAAAATCGCGCGCAAAGCGTTCGTTCTGTGCCTGGGTCGACCCGCCCGTCCCCTTCGCGGGGGCTACGTCTGTGGGAGCGCCGCGAAGCAAGCGAGCCATGTGATGAGCGTCAGAGGCCTCGCGTCGATGCGAGCGCTCGCGCCCGCATCGACAGCTAGGTCTGTAGCCCCAACAGGCGGTCCGCCAGCGCGCCGAGCTCGTCGTCCCAGTCATCCGGTTCGACGACCGGCACCACGACGAACTTGGAGACGCCGTGGGCGACGAACCGCTCGACCGCTTCAGTCAGACCGTCGAGGCCGACGGGGATGAGCGACGTCGGGTCGACGCCCGGGCGGCGGGCCGCGAGTGCCGCCGTCAGCCGATCGGGCAGCGCGCCGTGGACGTACGGGATCAACGCCCCGTAGTGCTCCGGGTCGATCGCCCGCCCCGCCTGTGCCGCGGCCTGCTCCACGACGGTGCGGCCCGAGGCCGCCTCCTCCGGCGTGCAAAAGCTCGGCAACCAGCCGTCGCCCAGACGACCGGTGCGCCTGAGCTCGCTGGGGGACAGGCCGCCAAGCCACACGTCGACGGGTGACTGCCGGGGCTTGGGCCGCACGGTGAGGGCCTTGTAGGTGAAACGGTCGCCGTCGTGGTCGACGCCGTCCTCGCTCCAGAGCCGGCGGATGAGCGGGAGCGCCTCCTCGAACCAGGAGGCGCGGTCGCCGCGGTCCACGCCGAACGCCTGGTGCTCGGCGGGATCCGGCGTGCCCAGACCGAACGCGGGCAACAGCCGCCCTCCCGACAGGACGTCGAGCGTCGCCAGCTCCTTGGCCAGCAGCACCGGGTTGCGGCCCGGGAGCACGAGCACGCTCGTTCCGAACTTGAGCTTGCGCGTCCGCCCTGCGGCAAAGGCGAGGGCGACGATGGGATCCGGCGCCGCGCCGGTCACGCGCTCCGACAGCCACAGGCTGTCGAAGCCGAGGTGCTCGAGCCCGTCCACCACCGTGGCCAGGTCATCGTCGTTCCGCAGACCCTGGGTCCCCAGCCCGAACCCGATGCGCACCTTCATCGGCCCCGATCCTCCCACCCCGCTCCGACTTTTGGACACCCAGGTGCGCATGGCGCACCTGTGTGTCCAGAAGTCAGCATGCGGTCATGCCGGGTGGCCGGCCTTGATGTCCCGCGCCTCCTGGAAGGTGAAGATGTCGTCGGGTTGGGCGTCGCCCACGTCGCCGTGCGTCGGGTCGAGCAGGAAGCCGTGGTGGTCGCCGAGGTCGACCACCTCCAGGATCGGTCCCGCGAACCAGGCCTTGGCCGCGTCGAGGATCGGCAGGTTCTCAGGGCCGGTGTGCCAAGCCACCTCGCCGAACTTGTCCACCTCGTCACCAGTCTCCGCGCCGAAGACCTCGGCGGTGTGCTTGTCGGCATCGTGCAGCACGTGCACGGCGAGCATGGCGGCTCGCTGGGCCACGCGGTAGGTGTGGTTCTTCACCGACAAGCAGGCGAGGAAACGGGGCGGGTGGATGCTGCACTGCGTCGCGAACCCGACGAGACAGCCCGACCGTTCCCCGTCGGCGACGGTGGTGACCACGAACATGGGGTAGTCGAGGGTGGCCGCGACCCGCTCGAACGCCTCGCTCACTGGACACCCCTGTCGCCAGCTCCAGGGATATCCAGCTCCATATCCATGGTTCGCTTCGCGGGCTCGCTCACGACGACGGCATCCAGCTCGTCGGGTAGGCGGGGTCGTCCAGCTCCTCCGCTGCCGCCGCGAGCGTGAGCGGTCGGAACGTGTCCACCATCACCGCCAGCTCCTCGGTGTGGGTGCGGCCGATGGACTCCTCGGCCACGCCCGGCGCCGGACCGTGCGGGATGCCTCGGGGGTGGAAGCTGAGCGCCCCCGTCTCGATGCCACGACGGCTGAAGAAGTTGCCGCTCACGTAATAGAGCACCTCGTCGCTGTCGAGGTTGGCGTGGTTGTACGGCGCGGTCACGACGTCGACACCGTCGTCGAGCCGGCGGGGCACGAACGAGCACACCACCGCCCCGTCGAGCTCGAAGGTCTGGTGCACGGGCGGCGGCTGGTGCTGGCGGCCGCTGATGGGCTCGAAGTCGGCGATGGCGAAGGCATAGGGGTAGAGGTGGCCGTCCCAGCCCACCACGTCGAGGGGATCGTGGTCGAGGGTGTAGACCGCGGCCCGGTCGCCCACCCGCACCCACACGTCGGTCGGCGTCGGGTCGTCGTGGGCCACCAGCTCGGTGGGGCGGCGGAAGTCCCGCTCCCAGTACGGGGCGTGCTCGAGCAGCTGGCCCTCGGCGTTCTGGTAGCGGCGGGGGAGCCGGACCGCGCCAGGTGTCTCGATGACCAGGTGGCGGTTACCCGTGGTGGCCGGAATCCAGCGGTGGGTGGTGCCCTTGGGCACGACCACGTAGTCGCCCGCCCGGTAGTCGAGGGCGCCGAAGACCGACTCGAGCCTGCCCCCGCCCTCGTGGACGAAATGGACCTCATCGGCGCCGCCGTTTCGAACGAGCCGCCCAGGCTCGGCGCCGAAGGCCGACACCGCCAGTCGCACGTCGTCGTTCCACAGCAGCACCCGCCTGCCCGCGGGCTCGTCATGGCCGGGCGACACGCCGGCCGTCCGGAGGAGGTGGTGGCGCAGCGTCTCGTCGACCGCAGCCTTGGGCGCGGGCGGCGCCGGCTCCACCTCGGAGACCTTGAGCACCCGCGTCGGTGCATAGCGGTGGTACAGGATGGAGTAGCGCCCGCCGAAGCCCTCCGTGCCCACCACCTCCTCGGGGTACAGCGAACCGTCCGGTGCCCGGAAGGCCACGTGTCGCTTGGACGGCACATCTCCCACGCGGTGATAGCTCGGCGCCACCCGCCCATCGTACGGCCAGAAAACAGCCTCGGAGGACCCAAAGTTCGCCGGGAAATACCTGTTCAGAGCGACTTTGGCTTCTCGTGAATGCCGTCACTAGGCTCCGCGCCCGATGTCCGGCTTCCTTGGCAGCTTCCTCGTCGTCGCCCTCTACGGAGTGGCGGGCTTCGTGCTCGTGGGCGGGCTGCTCTCCCTCGGCAAGCTGGTGCGTCCGAACCGCCCGCAGCCGCAGAAGTACATCAGCTACGAGAGCGGCGTCGACCCTGTCGGCAGCGGCTTCGCCCAGAGCAACGTCCGCTATTACATCTTCGCCCTGCTCTTCGTGATGTTCGACGTCGAGGCGGTGTTCATCTTCCCGTGGGCCGTGCGACTGGAGGCGTTCGGCGTCTTCGGCCTGGTCGAGATGGTCATCTTCATCTTCATCCTCGCCCTCGGCCTGCTCTACGCCTGGCGCAAGGGGGTGCTCCGGTGGGCCTCGTAGAGAGCGGCAAGATCCCGAAACCCCTCACCTGGCTGCTCAACTACGGCCGGAAGCGCTCGCTGTGGGTGTACCAGTGGGGGCTGGCCTGCTGCGCCATCGAGATGGGTGCCGCATTCGCGTCTCCGCGCTACGACGTCATGCGGCTGGGCGTCATCCCGTTGCCGGCCAGCGCCCGCCAGGCCGACCTCGTCGTCATCTCGGGAACCGTGGTCGACAAGATGGCCGTGCCCATCAAGCGCCTGTACGAGCAGATGCCCGACCCGAAGTACGTCATTTCCATGGGCTCGTGCGCCAACTGCGGCGGGCCGTACTGGGACAGCTACTCCGTGACCAAGGGCGTCGACCAGATCATCCCGGTCGACGTGTACGTGCCCGGCTGCCCGCCCCGCCCCGAGGCCCTGCTCGAGGGCATCGTCCTGCTCCAGGAGCGGATCCAGCACGAGGACATGGCCGAGCGCTGGCGAGGAGACCCCATTGTCGTCGGCGGATAACGAGGGCACGGGGCCGGAGGGGCCCGAGGACGAGGGCGCCACGCCGGCTGCCGAGCAGGAGGCCCCGCCCGAGGCTGTATCTGCTGAAGCCGAGGCGGCTGTGCCTGCTGAAGCCGAGGCCGAAATCGCGGAACCCGCCTCGGCCGAATCGACATCCGACGCAACGGCGGAGCCCGAAGCGGAGCCCGAGCCCGAGCCCGACCCGCTCAGGCAGCCCCTGCTCGACCTCCTGCGGGAGCGCTTGGGCGACGACCTGGTCGGCAGCGAGGTGGCGGCCGGGGACATCTGGGTGCGGGTCGAGCGCTCGGCGTGGCGCCGGGCGGGCGAGGTGTGCAAGGCCGACCTCGACATGGACTACTTCTGCTTCCTCGGCGGCATGGACTGGCTGCCCGCCCCCGACCTCTCGGCCGAGAAGGTGTGGGACCCCGACAGCGAGCAGCCGGGCGAGGCGGCCACGCCCGCCGAGGCCCCGACCACCTATGAGACCGGCGTCGCCGGCGGCCAGACCCGTTTCCAGGTGTTCGCCCGGCTCATGAGCACGACCTCGAAGGTCGGCATCACCTTGAAGGTCGACCTCGACAGCGACGATCCCCGGCTCGATTCGTGGATCCCCGTGTACCGCGGCGCCGACTGGCACGAGCGCGAGTGCTGGGAGATGTACGGCTTCCAGTTCGACGGTCACCCCGACCTCCGCCACATCTACCTGCCGGCCGAGTTCGAGGGTCATCCGCAGCGCAAGGACTTCCCCCTGCTCGCGCGCGAGGTCAAGCCCTGGCCCGGGCTGGTGGACAAGGAGCCCATCCCGGGCGAGGACGAGGAGGCAGACGCCACCGCAGGAGGCGAGACATGACCACAGTCACCGAGTGGCAGAAGGAGGCGTACATCGCCGGCCAGGCGGCTGACGCACGCGTCAACGTCGAGCTCGAGACGGACGGCATGACGCTCAACATCGGGCCGCAGCACCCGGCCACCCACGGCACGCTCCGCGTCGTGGTGCGCCTGGACGGCGAGCAGGTCGTCTGGGCCGACCCCGCCTGCGGCTACATGCACCGCGGTTACGAGAAGCTGCTCGAGGTCCGCAAGTACCCGCAGATCACCACGCTCGTGAACCGCCTCGACTGGCTCGGGAGCTTCGCCAACGAGGTGCCCTTCATCCTCGCGGCCGAGCGGCTCATGGACGTCGAGGCCCCGCCCCGGGCCCAGTGGATCCGCACGGTCCTCTTCGAGATGGCGCGCATCGCCAACCTCACGCTCTTCCTCGGCGACATGGGCGTGCAGCTCGGCGCGGTGACGCCGGTCTTCTACGCCTTCCGCGACCGGGAGTACGTCCTCAACCTCATCGAGGCCGCGACGGGTGGCCGATTCCATCCGAACTACGACCGCATCGGTGGCCTCAAGGACGATCTGCCCAAGGGCTGGATCGACGAGTGCAAGTCGACCATGCAACGGGTGCGGAACTTCTGCGACGAGATGGAGGACCTCCTCCTCGGCAACGAGATCTTCAACAGCCGCACCCGCGGCATCGGCGTGATCCCGAAGCACGTCGCCCTGGACTACGGCCTCTCGGGTGCCAACGTCCGCGCCAGCGGGGTGGACTGGGACATCCGGCGGGACGAGCCCTCGCCCCTGGCGTGGAAAGACGTCGAGTGGAAGGTCTGGACCCACCCCGACGGCGACAGCTTCGCTCGCTATTGGGTGCGCCTCCAGGAGACCCGCGAGGCCACGTCCATCGTCGAGCAGCTCCTCGACGGGCTGCCGGCCGGCCCGATCATGGCCAAGGTCCCCCGCATCATCAAGGTGCCGGCGGGCGAGGCCTGGGTGCACACCGAGAACCCGCTCGGCGAGATGGGGTACTACATCGTCAGCAAGGGTGACCTCGGCCCGTTCCGGGTCAAGGTCCGCACGCCGTCGTTCAACAACATCTCGATCCTGCCGTGGCTGCTGCGCGGTGTGTACGTGCCCGACGTGATCACGATCCTCGCCTCCCTCTACTTCATCCTGGGGGACATCGACCGGTGAGCTCGGTGTTGAACCCGCTCTTGGGAGTGGACCTTGGGTTCGGGTGGTTGGCGGCGATCAAGATCCTCGCCGTCTACGCCGTCGTGCCCGTGGGCGCGCTGCTCTACGTCTACGTGTTCCTGTTCAAGATGGTCAGCCACATGCAGAGCCGGCTCGGCCCCATGGAGGCCGGCCCCCACGGCGTGCTCCAGGCGCCGGTCGAGCTGCTGAAGTTCCTCCAGAAGGAGGACATCTTCCCGGCGCGTGCCGACCGCCGGGTGTTCGCGCTCGCCCCCTTCGTCGTCTTCATGTCGACGTTCCTGCTCTTCGTCATCATCCCCGCCGGACCGCGTCTCGTGGCCGAGGACCTCGACACCGGCGTGTTCTTCGCCCTCGCCGTCTCGTCGCTGTCTGTCATCGGGATCCTGATGGCGGGCTGGGCCTCGGCCAACAAGTACTCCGTCACCGGCGGCCTGCGCGCCGCCGGCCAGCTCATCGCCTACGAGCTGCCGATGGTGCTGGCCGTCGTCGGCGTCGTCATGCAGGCCGGCACGATGAGCCTGCAGGGCATCGTGCACGCCCAGGCCGACGGCGCCATCTTCGGCGTCGACGTCATCGGCAACCCGTACATCCTCACCCAGTTCCTCGGCTTCCTCATCTTTGCCATCGCGGCGCAGGCCGAGCTCACCCAGACTCCGTTCGACATGCCCGTGGCCGAGTCCGAGCTCGTCGCCGGGTATCTCACCGAGTACTCGGGCGTGCGCTTCCTGCTGTTCTTCATGGCCGAGTTCGCCAGCGCCTTCGCCTTCGCCGCCATCGGCGCCGTGCTCTACTTCGGGGGCTGGTACGTGCCGGGCGTCGAGGGTCTCGCGGCCGACATCCTCGGCCCGGTCGTGATGCTCACCAAGGTCATGATCCTCGGCTTCATCATCTTCTGGGTGCGCTTCACCCTCCCGCGGTTCCGGGAGGACCAGCTGCAGATGTTCGCCTGGAAGTACCTCATCCCCCTGTCGCTCGTGAACATCCTGGCGACGGGCATCTTCAAGGTGGCGTTCTGATGGCCAAGTTCCCCGGCAGCGGTCTGCTCAAGGGCCTCGGCGTCACCTTCAAGGAGCTCGTGACACCTGCCGTGACCGTGCAGTACCCCCACGTCAAGGAGGCGCCGCCCACCCGCGCTCGCGGCGTCATTGCCCTCAAGGAGGAGAACTGCACGGTCTGCATGCTGTGCGCGCGCGAGTGCCCGGACTGGTGCATCTACATCGAGGGCCACAACGACAAGGCCCCGCCTCGGCGCGAAGGCGGGAAGCCCCGCACCGTCAACAAGCTCGACCGCTTCGACATCGACTACGCGCTCTGCATGTACTGCGGCATCTGTGTCGAGGTGTGCCCGTTCGACGCCCTCTTCTGGAGCCCGGAGTTCGAGTACAGCGAGGTGCGCATCGCCGACCTGCTGCACGACAAGGACAAGCTCGGCGAGTGGATGGAGGGCGTCCCCGAGCCCCCGCCCCTCGAAGTGGGCGCGCAGAAGGGCAAGAAGTAATGCAGGCAGAAAATGTGGCCTTCGGCATCATCGCCGCGGCCATGTGCGTGGCCGCCATCCGGGTGGTGACCACCAAGAACATCGTGCACGCCGCCCTGTACCTGGTGGTCGTGCTCGGCGGCGTCGGGATGAACTTCATCCTCCTCGGCGCCGAGTTCACCGCCGTCACCCAGCTCATCGTCTACATCGGCGCCGTCGTGGTGCTGTTCCTGTTCGGCATCTTCCTCACCCGCGCGCCGATCGGCCGCAGCGCGGACCTGGACAACGACCAGCGCTGGCTCGCCCTCCTCACCAGCGTGATGCTCCTCGGTGTGCTCGTGTTCGTGCTCGAGGACGCCTTCGGCAACGACAAGCTCGTCATCGAGCAGCCCCAGACCTCGGCCGAGGTGGGCAACTCGATCTTCCAGACCTTCGTCATCCCCTTCGAGGTCGTCTCCGTGCTCCTGCTCGCAGCGCTGATCGGCGCCATCGTCATCGCGAGGCGCGACTGACCATGTATCTGAACCAGTTCCTCTTCCTCGCCGCCTTCTTGTTCTGCGTGGGCGTCTACGGCGTGCTGGCCCGCAAGAACGGTGTGCTCGTGCTCATGTCGATCGAGCTCATCCTCAACGCGGTCAACATCAACCTGGTCGCCTTCGGCGCCTTCCGGGACACGGTGGCGGGCCAGGTGTTCGCCCTGTTCGTGATCGCCATCGCCGCCGCCGAGGTCGGCGTGGGCCTCGCCATCGTGCTTCTCATCTACCGGAACCGACACTCGATCGATCTGTCCGAGATCGACGCCATGAGGGGCTGACGCGGTGTTCTTTCTCGAGAACGCGTACCTCGTCCCCGGCGTGCTGGTGCTGTCGTTCCTGCTGATCCTCTTCTTCGGGAAGCGGCTGCCCCGCAAGGGTTCCGAGATCGGGGTGGCGGCGATCTCCATCGCCTTCGCCCTGTCCTGTCTTGCTGGCTACCAGTGGATCCAGAAGCCGGCCGATGTGCACCCCGACGTCGCCACCCACGCCGACGCCGCGCCCGCCGAGCACACCGAAGAACCCGCGGCCGACCACGGGACCGAAGAGGCGCCCGCCATCGCCGACGAGGCAGCAGAGGCCGGCGCGGCCGCGCCAGCAGACGAGGCCCACCACGTCGAGCCGGTGCGCCAGCCCGTCGAACGCTCCTTCGTGTGGTGGCAGAGCGGCGAAACCAAGATCGGCGGCGGCATCCTCATCGACGGCTTGGCCGTGATGATGTTGTTCGTCGTCACCGGCATCTCGCTACTCGTGCACGTGTACTCGACGAGCTATATGCACGGCGACCGCCGCTACACCTACTTCTACGCCGCCCTGAGCCTGTTCACCGCGTCGATGCTGCTGCTCGTCATCTCCAACAACCTGCTGCAGTTGCTTGTGGGCTGGGAGCTGGTGGGGCTCTGTTCGTTCATGCTCATCGGCCACTGGTGGGAGGAGGGCGTCAACTCCGACGCGGCCCTCAAGGCGTTCTTCACCACTCGGGTGGGCGACGCCGGCCTGATGATCGGCATCATCACCCTGTTCTTCGGGGCGGCCCAGACGTTCAACATCACCGAGATCAACGCCCGGGCCCTCGGCGGCGGCTTCGACCAGACCGTGCTGCTCGTCGGGGCCGTGGGTCTCATGTGCGGCGTCATCGGCAAGAGCGCCCAGTTCCCGCTGCACACCTGGCTGCCCGACGCCATGGCCGGCCCCACGCCGGTCTCCGCCCTCATCCACGCCGCCACGATGGTCGTGGCCGGCGTGTTCTTGATCGCCCGCACCTACGGAGTGTTCTGGGAGGCATTCGATATCGGCGGCGGCGGGCTCAACTTCGTCGCCATCATCGGGGGGGCGACGGTGATCATCGCCGCCCTGCTCGCCTTCGTGCAGGCCGACATCAAGAAGGTGCTCGCCTATTCGACCGTGAGCCAGCTCGGCTACATGGTCGGGACGTTCCTGACCTTCGCCGCCCTGGGCTCGCTCACGTACTACGCCGAGGACGGCACCGGCTTCCTGCAGCACACCGGCACGCTGACGGCGGTGACGGCCAGCGCCATCGCGCTGCTGTTCTTCGTCGGCGCGACCGGCAAGTCGGCCCAGCTGCCGCTGTTCGTGTGGCTGCCCGACGCCATGGCCGGCCCCACGCCGGTCTC
>JBEEFQ010000038.1:0-2661 GCA_041166245.1 Actinomycetota bacterium
GAGGGTGGGGCTGAGCCCCAATTCGCCGACCACGCGGCCGAAGAGTGCGCCCACCATCTCGAGGACGGGGGCAAGGTCGACGAGTGCCAAGAGGCGCCCAGCCCGATCAAGCCCGCCACCAACGAGCTGATCTGGGGCGCCATCGCCTTCATCACCGTGTTCGTGCTGCTCGGACGGCTCGCGTACCCCGCCATCAAGAAGACGATGGACGCGCGCACCGAGAAGATCCGCGAGAGCCTCGACGACGCCGAGCGGACGAAGTCCGAGGCCCAGACGATCCTCGAGGACTACCAACGCCAGCTCAACGACGCCCGGAACGAGTCCAACCGCATCATCGAGGAAGCCAGGCAGACGGCCGACCAGCTGCGCCAGGACCTCATGCAGCGGGCCGAGACCGAGGTGGGCGAGCTGCGCCGCCGGGCCCAGGAGGACATCCAGTCCGCCCAGCAGCGCGCCGTCGCCGACCTCCGCTCGCAGGTGTCGACACTGGCCATCGAGCTGGCCGAGAAGGTCGTCGAGCGCAACCTCGACCGCGACACGAACATGGCCCTCATCGAGAGCTACATCAACCAGCTGGAGAGCACGCCGTAATGGCTGACGATTCGCGAGTCAGCCACTACGCCACGGCGCTCTTCGAGATCGCCAAGGGCGAGGGCGCGCTCGAGACGGTCGAGGACGAGCTGTTCAAGGTCGCCCGCACCATCGAGGGCTCCGACGAGCTGCGCAACACTCTCGGCGACGCGGCGATCCCGCTCGAGCGGCGCATCGGCATCGTGCAGGACGTCTTCCGCACCGCCCATCCCACCACGCTGGCACTGCTGTCCTTCGTCGTCAGCACGGGTCGCTCGCGCCAGCTCAGCGCCATCATCGACCAGCTGGTCGAGATGGCCGCGTCCGAGCGCAAGGAGGCGGTCGCCGAGGTGCGCACCGCCATCGAGCTCGACGATGACCAACGCCGCCGTCTGGCCGCCGCCCTCGGCAAGGCGACAGGCAAGAACGTGTCCCTCAAGGTGGTCGTCGACCCGAGCGTGCTCGGCGGCGTCTCGGCCCAGATCGGTGACACCGTCATCGACGGCAGCATCCGCAACCGCCTGAACCAGCTTCGCGAAGCGCTCTAGGAGAGCACATGTCAGAGCTCCAGATCGACACCCAGGACATCGCCAACGCCATCCGGTCCCGCCTCGAGGGATTCACCCCGAGCGTGTCGGCCGGACAGGTCGGGCGCATCATCGAGGTCGGCGACGGCATCGCCCGCGTGGCCGGCCTGCCCGGCGCGGCGGTGAACGAGCTGCTCGAGTTCGAGGGCGGCATCGTCGGCCTCGCCCTCAACCTCGACGAGGAGTCGATCGGCGCGGTGATCCTCGGTCACGTCGAGGCCATCGAGGAGGGCCAGGCCGTGAAGGCCACCGGGAACATCCTCTCGGTGCCGGTCGGCGACGAGATGCTCGGACGGGTGGTGAACGCCCTGGGCGAGCCCATCGACGGCAAGGGCGCCATCGGCAGCACCAACCTGCGCCGCATGGAGATCCAGGCCCCGGGTATCACGGGCCGCAAGCCCGTGCACGAGCCGATGCAGACCGGCATCAAGGCCATCGACGCCATGACGCCCATCGGCCGGGGTCAGCGCGAGCTGATCATCGGCGACCGCAAGACGGGCAAGACCACGGTCGCCATCGACACGATCCTGAACCAGAAGGGCCTCGGCGTGAAGTGCATCTACGTCGCCGTCGGCCAGAAGGGTTCAACCGTCGCCCAGACAGTGGCGACGCTCGAGAGCCACGGCGCCCTCGAGTACACGGTCGTGGTGAGCGCGCCGGCGTCCGACGCGGCCCCGTTCAAGTACCTCGCCCCCTACTCGGGCTGCGCCATCGGCCAGCACTGGATGGAGAACGGCGAGCACGCCCTCATCATCTACGACGACCTCTCGAAGCAGGCCGAGGCCTACCGCCAGCTGTCGCTGCTGCTGCGCCGGCCGCCGGGCCGTGAGGCCTATCCGGGGGACGTCTTCTACCTGCACAGCCGGTTGCTCGAGCGCGCAGCCAAGCTGAGCGACGACCGCGGCGCGGGCTCCCTCACGGCCCTCCCGGTGATCGAGACCAAGGCGGGCGACATCTCCGCCTACATCCCGACCAACGTCATCTCCATCACCGACGGCCAGATCTTCATGGAGGCCGACCTCTTCAACTCCGGCGTCCGTCCCGCCATCAACGTGGGCCAGTCGGTGTCCCGGGTGGGTGGCGCGGCCCAGATCAAGGCCATGAAGAAGGTGTCGGGCACCCTGAAGATCGACCTCGCGCAGTTCCGTGAGCTCGAGGCGTTCGCCAGCTTCGGCTCCGAGCTCGACAAGCTCTCCCAGGCCCAGCTCGACCGGGGCTACAAGCTCACCGAGCTGCTCAAGCAGGGACTGCACGCACCGCTGAAGGTGGAGGAGCAGGTCGTCTCCATATACGCCGGCACCAAGGGCTACCTCGACGACATCCCCACCTCCGACGTGGGCCGCTTCGAGGCCGAGCTGCTGGAGGAGTTCCGCAGCCGCTACTCCGACCTCATGAACGAGATCCGCGAGTCGGGGAAGCTGCCCGAGGACGACACGATGAAGAAGGCCATGGAGGGCTTCCGCGACCGGTTCCAGCCCACCGAGACCGGCCCGTCCGAGGCGGA
>JBEEFQ010000039.1:0-6275 GCA_041166245.1 Actinomycetota bacterium
CCTACGCGCCAAAGAACGGAAGCGGGGTCGGCCGCGCCGAGGCGCACGACGCAGGCGGCCGCCAGCGCGGCGGCGAGCCACACCAGCCGGTGACCGGCGACGGGGTGCACCGCCCAGCGTTCGGGGAGGGTGGTCGACAGCGCGACGGCGACGAGCACGAGGGGGGCGGCGACGGCGCTCGCCGTCGTGTCGGGTGTGCGGCGCAGGGCGAGAGTGGCGAGCGCCAGGGCGACGGCGACCGTGCCCGCCCACTCGAGCCCACCATCGGCCCACCGCGTGGAGGTGTGGGCGTGGAGGTACCAGGCCGCGGGCATCGTTGCGACGACCACGGCGGGCAGGCCGACGCCGAGGCGGAGGGAGCGCCGGCGCCAAAGTGATGCAGGCGATGACGCGAGCGTGTCCGCGGCCGGGTCGTCGATGATGAGGGTGATGGCGAGCCCGGCCGACAGGGCGAGGAACGTCCAATGCATCTCGTTCAGTCGCTTGGCGACGAACACGGCAACCGTCACGGGCGCCATGGCCGCGACGAGCAGGCGCCAGCCCACCAGCCGCCGCACGTACGGCAGCGTGGTCAGGCGCATGCCTGCCCCACACCTGGGCGGACCGGTGCGAGGGCGGCGTAGCCCGCGGGCGGCGTGGCGCCGATGAGCTCGAACAGCTCGACGCCGCTCGTGACCGGGTCACGCAGGGTCGACCAGTTGGCCCTGACGACATCGCCCACGCGAGCCGGTGTGAGCGCCAGCAGCGCCGCGGCGGCCTCGAGGTCCGCGCCTCGCGCACCGGAACCGAGCTCGGGGATCCAGTCGCCGCCCTCGTCGGAGTGCTCGTTCGCCCAGTCCGGCATGGCGTTGGCGACGTGCAGCGTCGTCCGTCCCCTGCGACCTTCCTTGGCCATGTCGGCAACGCGGTTGGTCAGCTCTCGTCGCGCCTCGGGGTCGGCCTGGCCCGCCAGCCAGAACGCCACCACGGCGCGCGCCTGTCCGCCGGCGCTGCACGGCGGCTGCTCCACTGTGCTCCCCGTCGGCAGGCCGAGGGCGGCGGCTGCCACCTGGTACGCGAGCCCGAGGTGGTGGCGGTCGGAGCCCCACGTGAGCCCGGGGTGCACCCGACCGTCGGCTGGCCACGCCCGCTCGGGATCGATCCGGCTGCGTAGGCTCGGCTGCAGCTCGTCCGTCCACGAGGTCCGCTGGTTCACGTCTGCGACGCGACCCAAGGCGCCCGCCGGCAGCTGCGACCGCACGCCCTCGACTGGTTCCTGCCATTCGCGGATCCAGTCGGCGTAGGCGGGATACGTGCAGTAGCGAACCGCGCCGTGCTGGACGCACGTCTGATGGGCGAGGGGGCGTTGGATGCGATCGGCATGGGCGATCAGGGCGCGGCCTTCGAGAGGGCGGGTCTGGACCCACGCGCCGAGGCCGATGACGACCAACGACGCGGCCAGAGCAATTGTCACCGGCCGGGTCCATCCGTGGCGGCCGACGGCGAGCGCCCCGCCGAGCACGACCAGACCGGCGAGGTACGGGATGTGCCACGCCACCGGCCCGACGGCGAAGACGCCGCTGAACTGCTGCGGCAGGAAGTGGAGCCATTGCCACTGCTCGCTCTCGTGGCCGAAGTTCGACTGCAGCACGGTGAGGGCGACGATGGAAGCGGCGCCGAGCGCAGCGTGCGGGGTCCATCGCGCGACAAGCACGCCGGTGACGATGCCGCCGGCGACGAGGAACAGCAGCACGGCTATCAGCTGTGCGGACGGCCATCCGATGGTCCCGGGCCGGGCCTGCCAGAGCACGAGCATCAATGCGAACACCACCGCGCAGAAGGCGACACCCGCGATCGACGTCAGGAGATGGGCGAGCGTGCGCCGGGCCGGCGGCATCGGGAGCGACTCGAACAGCTCCTCGGTGCCGGCCCGGCGAGCCCGCAGGCTGCCGAGGTTGGCGGCGAGCAGCAGCGCGAACGCGAGCAGCACGACCGGGAACGGGAAATCGTTGCCCGGATCGGACAGCACTTCGCCGCCGTCTTCCGCGGTCCACAGTGCGAACCACCCCAGGGCGGCTAGGGCCACGCCCACGCGAATCGCCGGGTGGCGCAGCAGCAGCCGAGACTCGCGTCCCGTCAGGGTGGCGACGGTGCGCCACGCCGGTGGCGCAGCGGTCACTACCTC
Source organism: Actinomycetota bacterium (assembly GCA_041166245.1). Taxonomy (GTDB): domain Bacteria; phylum Actinomycetota; class Acidimicrobiia; order Acidimicrobiales; family JAFATL01; genus JBEEFP01. The sequence goes on from JBEEFQ010000039.1 coordinate 2,165, forward strand.
GGTCGTGTCAGCCACGAGTACCTGGGTCACGCGGCTCTCACATTCGCTCGCTGGCTTCGCGGCGCTCGCTGTCTTGCGCTGGGGCCCCACACATCTGGCTCAGTCGCCACGTTCCACCCTGCACCCCATCGCGGGCTCCTGCCAGGGCGCGGTTGGCCGGTCACGCGGCTTCCTTCATCCCCGTCTCGCCGACGAGCAGCAGGTAGCCGTCGTCGATGGTCGGCTCAACCAGCTCGGCGCCGGCGGGCGCGTCGCCGATGTTGCGGTGTCGTTGGTCGGCCGTGCGCCAGGAGAGCACCGCGCCAGCCGCCCGTCCGTCGGCCAGCCACACCCGACCGCGCGCCAGCTCGGCCAGGGCCTGCGTGCTGCCGTCGAAGTGGACGGCGCCGTGGTGGATCACGACGACGCGGTTGCAGACGGCGGCCACGTCCTCGGTCTGGTGGGTGGACAGCACCACCGCCGCGTGTCCCGACACGTCGGACAGCAGCTCGCGGAAGCGCAGCCGCTGCTCGGGGTCGAGACCTGACGTGGGCTCGTCGAGCACGAGGAGGTCGGGGTCGCCCAGTAGGGCCTGGGCCAGCACAACCCTGCGCTTCATGCCTCCGGAGAGCGTCTTGATCTTCTTCCCTGCGACCTCCGTGAGCCCGACCAGCCCGAGCACGCGGCGCACCTCGTCGTGGCGAGTGCGCCGATCGACCATCTCCTTGAGGATGGCGACGTAGTCGACGAACTCGAACCCGGTGAACGACGGGTAGAGGCCCGGTTCTTGCGGGAAGTACCCGAGGCGGCGGCGGATGTCGACGCGGTGCTCCGGCGTCGACGGGTCCATGCCGAGCAGGCGCAGCCCGCCATTGTCGGGTGCCATGACGGTGGCCAGGATGCGCAGGAAGGTCGTCTTTCCTGCGCCGTTGGGGCCGAGAATGCCGGTGACGCCCTCGGTCATGGCGAGGGTCACGTCTTGCAGTGCGACGGTGCGCCCGTAGCGCTTCTCGATACCGGTGGTCTCGACCATGGGGTTCACTGCTGACTCCTGACCTCGAACAGCTCGTGTCGGCGGGCGAGCACGGCGGCGGTGGCCGCGGCGACGACGGCGCAGGTGACCTGGCCGCCGGCGCGGAACGCACCGAGGTCGTCGCCGGTCGCCGACCACCCGATGAGCACCACCGCCAGCCACGCGACCGTGATGCACGTCCCCGCTCGCTCTGGGGACATGACGAGGGACAGCGCGAGGGTCGCGCCGGTCAGGGCGAGTGCGGGCAGCACCCATGCGGCCGCCGTCCAGTCCACGACCGCGAGGCCGAGGCTGGCCATGCCGGTGACGGCGACGGACGCGGCCAGCACTGCGACCGACCGCAGGAGCAGCATGCGGAAACCCGAGATGGGAGCAGCGACCGTGAGCTCGTGGGCGGGATCGATGCCGGGGCCGTAGGCCGCGGCGACGCCGATGACGGGCACGAGGGGCGCCAGCACGAGGAAGAAGGCGAGGCCGCTGTCGGAGCGGTGGCTGGCCAGCGCGCCGAAGCCGACCGCGACCACGACCGCCGTCAGCCAGGAAGCCTGCAGCGACGGCGTCGCGGACAGCAGCCTCGCCGTGCTCCGCTTCACGCGGAAACGCACCAAGAGTCGCTCGAGAGGCCGGGCGCGAGGGCGGTCGAGCACGTCGAGCGTTTCCTGCCAGATCCCCTCGAGCCGGTCGCGCGCCACCTCGGGCGCCATGGCCCGCCGGCACTGGTCGCACGCGAGGACGTGGGCCTCGACCGAGTAGGCCTGAGCGTCGTCGAGCTCGCCGCCGACGTACGCCTGCAGCAGGTCGTGATCGGCGTGCCAGGTGGTCGTCATGAAAGCGCCTCCCGCAGCAGGGGCTTGGCCCGCATCATCCTTGTCTTCACCGTCCCGGCGGGGATGCCGAGCAGGCGCCCCGCCTCTTTGGTGGTGAGCCCGTCGAGCACAGTGGCCTGCACGACCGCCCGCAGCTCGGGGGACAGCCGTTGCAGCGCGCCGGCGAGGTCGCCGTACTCCACCCGCATGAGGACCTCCTCCTCGGCCGATGCCGTGGTCGCATCGAGCGCCGCCCGCACTGACGTGGGCGGCCGGCGCCGGAGTCGATCGATGAGGCGGCGTATACCGATACCCCAGATCCAGGCCGCCACCTCACCTGTGCCCGCGTACCCCGCGGGCCGCCGCCAGACGGCCAGGAACGTGTCCTGCACGGCTTCGTCCACCAGGTCGGCGTCCGCGCACCGACGGCTCAGGCGCACGACCAGCCAAGGCGCATGGCGGTCGTACAGCTCCCGCAGTGCGCCCCGCTCCCCGTCGACCATGGCTGCGACCAGCTCCCGGTCGTTCCGCTCGTCGTGCAGCGTGGTCACACCCCCTCTGTCGACCCTCGGCGCGCCTGCGGTTCATCAAGTGTGAACCCTGGCGGCCCCCTTGTGCGACAGGGAGACTGCACGTGAGAGGAGCGGCCGGTGGCCCTGATCCTGGTGGTGGTGCTGGTGGGCGGCTTCGCGCTGGCCGTCAAGTCCCGTGGTGACGGCAGCCGCACGGGCATGACCATCCTCGCAGTGATGGGGCTGCTCGCAGTTCTTGCTTTCGGCATGATCGGCGCCCGGGGCGGATCAGACGCGGAGCTGGAGCCGCCCCGCGTGCTCTTCGTCGAGCCCCTCGACGGAACCGAGGTGACCAGCCCGGTGCGGATCGTCGTCGACGCGGTGCGGTTGGCTGGGAACCACATCGACCTGGCGGCCGACGTCGGGTGTGGCGACGGCGGCGGCACAGTGCACCTGGGTGAGGACGCGCGCGAATCCACGCTCGAGCTGTCGCCGGGCGAGCACCGCATCTGCGTGCAGGCCTATGACGCTGGACACACTGGGCACCACCCTGTCGGCGAAGGCGACGTCGTGACAGTGTTGGTCTCGGGCTGAACCGGTTCGCTCCTCGGCGGCGACAGAGAAGTGCTCACGAGGGGAAGGGGAGTCCGATGATGCGCAGGTCGAGATACCTGGTCGTGCTTGTGGTGCTGCTGCTGACGGCGGCCGCGTGCGGGGATGACGAGCCGACGAGCTCGTCGGCCACGACGGCGAAAGAGGCGTCCGGTCCGACGCTGAAGATCGCCAGTCCCGCCGACAAGGCCACCGTGAAGGGCAACGTCGTGAACCTCGACCTCGAGACGACGGACTTCGAGGTCGTGAAGGCCGACGGCGACGCGTCGGGCAAGACCGGGCACTTCCACGTGTTCGTCGACAAGCAGCCAGTGGCCGGGGGTGCGGCCATCCCCAAGGAGCCGGGGATCATCCACTCGACAGACGACCCGGTCGCGGTGACGGGGCTGCACCCGGGCGAGCACAAGCTGGTGGTCGTGCTCGGTGACGGCACCCACACCCGCATCGGCACGGTGCAGGACGAGATCACCGTCACCGTCGAAGGCCCGTCGGTGGACGCCACCGCACCGGCGACGATCGCGGCGGGCGCACCGCTGTCGATCGACGTGGCCGTCGAGGGCGTGACACTGGTGAAGGCCGACGGCGACACGACGGGCAAGTCCGGCCACCTGCACGCGCTGGTCGACCGCAATCCGTCGCAGTACATGGGCCAGCCCATTCCGGCCGGCGACGCCGCCATCACCCATACCGCGGCATCCCCCATCGTGCTCACTGGCCTGACCCCGGGCGAGCACACCATCTGGATCGTGCTCGGCAACGGTTCCCACGTCCCCTTCGACCCGCCCGTCCTCGACAAGCTCACCGTGACCGTGGGCTGACAGCGAACTCGCCCGGTTCATCCCCGTATCCAGGGACAGACCGGGCGAGTTCGCTCGCGAAATCGCTCAGTCGGTGCCGAGGATGGTGGTGCTGGCGCTGGAGAACCAGCCGCCGGTGCCGTTGACGCAGGCGAGACGGGCGTTGGGCACCTGGCGAGGGCCGCTCTCGCCGCGGAGCTGGCGGGTGGCCTCGACGAGCAGGAAAAGGCCTCGCATGCCGGGGTGGCAGGCGGAGAGCCCGCCCCCGTCGGTGTTGGTGGGCAGGGCGCCGCCGAGGCGCAGCTTGCCGTCCTCGACGAAGGCGCCGCCCTCGCCCTTCTTGCAGAAGCCGAGGCCCTCGAGGGTGAGCAG
>JBEEFQ010000040.1:0-3947 GCA_041166245.1 Actinomycetota bacterium
CGCCGTGGTCGAGGAACGGCGCGCCCAGCGGGCGCGCCATCTCTCGGTGCGGGTGCCGGATTCCTGGACGGGCGAACCCGAAGCCATTGCCGCCGATACGGCAGGCGAAGCCGTGGTGGGGGACTCGCTCGACGGCCTCGGCGTCAGCCCCGGCGTCTACGAGGGCACGGCGCGGGTCGTCACCGACGCCGCCGACCCGTCGCTCGAGCCGGGCGAGGTGATGGTGTGCGAGACCACCGACCCGAGCTGGGCGTCGCTCATGTTCGTGGCCGGCGCCCTCGTCATCGACATCGGCGGCGCCGTCAGCCACGGCGCCATCGTGGCGAGAGAGCTCGGCGTCCCCTGCGTCATCGGCACCCGCCGGGCCATGGGCTGGCTCGAAACCGGCGACCTCGTCCGCGTCGACGGCAACACCGGGGCCGTCGTCCGCGTCAAGCCCGCGAACCCCTGACCCCAAGGCACGTCTCGAGGAAATAGGCCACGGAGTCCGTGGCCTATTTCCTCGAGACGGCTGCGGTTGGGGTCAGGCGAGGACTTCGACCAGGCCGGTGTCGCCGTTGACGCGGATGGGTTGGCCGTCGGTGATTGTCTGGGTGACGGTCTTGGTGCCGACGACGCAGGGGATGCACATCTCGCGGGCGACGATGGCGCCGTGGGAGAGCAGGCCGCCGAGGTCGGTGACCACGCCGCCCGCGACCATGAACAGGGCGACCCAGCTCGGGTCGGTGGCCTCGCACACCAGGATGTCGCCGTCGTCGAGCTCGACGGTGCCGGGATCGGTGACCACGCGGGCCCGACCCTCGATGATGCCGCCCGAGGCGGCCACGCCCTCGATGCGGGTGCCGGCGGCGGCCGCTTGGGCAGCGTCGTTGACGGGGACGAGCTTGGGCATGCCCTCCCACCCTTCGGGGAGGCGGTAACGGGCGCGCTCGGCGTACTGCTGACGACGCTCGGCGAGGACCTCCGGGTCGACGGCGACGCGGCTCGCGAGCTCGTCCCACGTGTGGAAGAACACGTCGTCAGGACGGGGGAGCGTGGTGCCGATGCGGCGGGCCGCGGCCCGGGCCACGTCGAAGGTGATCAGGAACCCGGCCTTGCCCTGTTCCCGCAGGGCGATGAAGCGGCCCGCCAGCCGCACGAGCAGCTTGGCCGACCGGGCCTTGCGCTTCGGGATCAGCGTCAGCAGCTCGGCCAGCGCCGCGTCGCGCGCCGCCTCCTGGGCGCGCGCCCGGTTGCGGGGCGCCTTGGGGCTCCGGTCGTCGATGGCGCGGAACGCTTCGAGGCGGGCCTCGATCGAGCTCGGGTCCTCGCGCCAGGAGACCACGTCGAGTTGGCCCTCGTTGGGGCCGTGGTAGCCGTGGCGGTCACCGAACGTCGCCATGTCGAGGCGACCGTGGGCCAGCTCGAACAGGTCGGCCGCGTCCTCGTTCTCGTCCGAGCCGACGCCGGACAGCAGGCGGGCTTCGAGGCCGGGCCGGTCGACGGTGCGGGCCAGCTCACCCAACTTGTCGGCGATGCCCGAGCTGACGAAGGTGGCGAGGAAGTGCAGCACCATCACGTCGTGCAGCCGGTGGCGGGCGTCGCCGAGCACGTCGTGCCAACCCTGCTCGTCGAGGACGGGCAGGCGGGCCAGCGACGCGACCCGCCACGCCCGCAGCTCGGCCACATACGCGTCGTGGCGTTTCCCCAACGTGATGACGGCGCGCGGCGCCTTGGCCATGATCGCGGGATAGCGGCGCAGGGTGTTGTTGTCGACGGTGGTCGGCCGCACGCTGCCGAAGAGCTGCTGCTCGGTCGCGGTTGCCGACGTGCCCGGCAGCCGGTCGGCCAGCTTCGTGAACGAGTCGAGGTTGGCCGCGGCCCGGCCCGCGAAGACTGTCCAGAACTGGTCCTCGATGCGGGGCGGGACGCGCAGGTCGTCCTTGGTGAAGGCGCCGATGTCGAAGAAGCTGCGGCGCAGGGCCAGCTCCACTGGCTCGTGCATGAAGCTGAACCCCAGTGGCGTGCACACGCCCGGGAAAGCCTCGGCCACGTTGCCCGTCGTCCAGAAGACGTCGGGCCGGCAGTCGGTCTGGTCGACCGGGTCGATCATCGGTCCTCCTCGTCTGGTAGGTAGCCCTCGCGCCGGCCCTCGACGAAGTCCGCCCGCCGGGCCTGCGCCTCGCCCACCAGGTTGAGCTCGTAGGTGTAACTGAGCTCCACCCGGTACTTCTCCCGCAGCTCGCCGACGCCGGTCGACGCGTTCAGCGACTCCTTCAACCGGCGCACCACCTCGGGCGACTTGGCCGCGATCACCGACGCCACCTCAAAGGCGGTGGCGACCACGGCGTCGGGCTCGGCCAGCCGGTAGATGGCGCCGTGGGCGTGCAGCTCGGCCGCGTCGACGGGCTCGGCCGTGAGCATGGCGGCGCGCAGCCGCTTGGCCGGGAGCAGCCCGAGGGCCTGGGCCGCGCCGCTCGTCGCCCCGTTGTCGACCTCGGCCAGGACGAAGCTGGTTCCCATGGCGGCGACGACGATGTCGGCCGTGCCGACGAGCAGGACGCCGACGCCGACGCAGTAGTTGTGCACGGCGACGACGACAGGGACGGCGCACTCGGCGATGGCGAGACTGGCGGCCTGCGACCCGCGGGCCTGGCCGAGGATCCCCTCGAAGCCGGGAAGGGACTGCACCTCCTTCACGTCACCGCCGGCGCAGAAGCCCTTTCCTTCCGCTCGCAGCACGACGGCCCGCACTTCGGGCTGGCGCTCGACGGCCCGCAGGCGCTCGGCCAGATCACCGAGGTCGGCGATGGTGAAGGCGTTGACGGGCGGGTGCTCGATGACCAACTCGAGGACGCCGTCGGTTTGCAGGCACTCCTTGATCGCCACCTGTAAGCCTCCTTGCGGAGAAAACCATACAGCATTAGGTTAATGGTGACCACCGAGCCGAAATGAGGGGTTCGCCATGGGCGTCCATCACCTCGCCGTTGCCGTCAAGGACGTGCAGAAGGCGCACGAGTTCTACACCGAGGCCATGGGCTTCGAGCTGGTCAAGGTCGTCAAGCGCCAGACCCCCGAGGGCGGCTGGACCAAGCACATCTTCTACGACATCGGCGACGGCACCCTGTTCGCCATCTGGGACCTGCGGGGCATCGAAGGCGTCGTCGTCGAGGCCGACCAGTGGCACAGCGGGATGTCGATCGGCGCCGGGCTGCCGTACTGGGTCAACCACGTCGCCTTCCAGGCCAAGGACCGCGAGGACCTCGACGCCAAGCGCCAGCGCTGGCTCGACTACGGCAAGAACGTGGTCGAGGTCGACCACGACTTCATCGTGTCGATCTACACCAAGGACCCCGACGGCACGCTCGTCGAGTGGACGTACCCGACGCGCGTCCTGACCGCCGAGGACAAGGCCGAGGCCCTGCTGCTGCTGGCCGATGACACGCCGGCCACCGAGCCCGACTACGAGGGCACCGTCTACAAGTCCCCGGCGCGCGTCTGACCGTGACGCGCGTCGCGGTCGTCACCGGCGCCAGCCGCGGCATCGGTGCCGCCACCGCGGCGCGCCTGGCGGCCGACGGGTGCGCGGTGGTGCTGGCCGCCCGCTCCACTGACTACCTGGAGATGGTGGCCAAGGAGATCGACGCGGTCGGCGGCGAGGCGCTCGTCGTGCCCACCGACGTCGGTGACCTGGCGGCTCTCGACGCCCTGGTGGCCGCCACATTGGCGCGGTTCGGCCGCCTCGACGTGCTGGTGAACAACGCGGGCGTGCTGCCGAAGGCCACGCGGGCCGAGAAGCTCTCGGTGGAGGAGTGGAGATCGGCGCTCGACCTCAACCTCACCGCCCCGTGGTACCTGGCGTGCCGGGCCAAGGAGGCGATGAGCCAGGGCGGCGTCGTCGTCAACGTCACCAGCACCGCGGCCCAATACCCGTCGGTCGGCTTCTCGGCCTACAACGCGTCCAAGGC
>JBEEFQ010000041.1:0-2769 GCA_041166245.1 Actinomycetota bacterium
TGCCCTGCGAGCCGGTGATGCCCTGCACGACGACCTTGGTGTTCTCGTCGACGAAGATGGCCATTTGCTACTTGCTCCCCGCGAGCTCGACGGCCTTCTTGGCCGCTTCCACCATGGTCGGGCTCGAGACGAGTCGATCCGATTCGTGGTCCTTCAAGATGGCTCGGCCCTCCTCGGCGTTGGTGCCGTCGAGGCGGATCACGATGGGCGACTTGAGGTCGACGCGGCCCAGCGCCTGCACGATGCCGTTGGCCACGTCCTCGCCCTTGGTGATGCCGCCAAAGATGTTGATGAAGATCGACCGCACGTTGGGGTCGGTGTTGATGACCTCGAGGGCGTTGGCCATGACATCCGCGTTGGCGCCGCCGCCGATGTCGAGGAAGTTGGCGGGCGTGCCGCCGACCTGCTGCACCACGTCGAGCGTCGACATGGCGAGGCCGGCGCCGTTGGCGATGATGCCGACCGACCCGTCGAGGCCCACGTACTGCAGGCCCTTCTCCTTGGCCAGCTTCTCCCGCTCGTCGATCTGCTCGAGACCGCGGAACTCGTCCCACTCCGGATGACGGAACGCGGCGTTGTCGTCGAGCGACACCTTGGCGTCCAAGGCGTGGACCCGGCCGTCGGGAGTCAGGATCAGGGGGTTGATCTCCACCAGGTCGGCGTCGCCCTCGACGAAGCACCGATAGAGCTTGACCAGGATCTCGGCCGCGCCGTCCAGCGCCTCGGCGTCGAGCCCGGCGTCTTCGACCAGCTTGCGGGCCGCGGCGAGGTCGATGCCGTCGACGGGGTCGATGTGGTGCTTGGCGATGGCGCCGGGGTCCTCCTCGGCCACCTGCTCGATGTCGACACCGCCCTTGGCCGACACCATGCCGAGGTGCTTCTTGGCCGCCCGGTCGAGGGTGAAGGAGGCGTAGTACTCCTTGGCGATGTCGGAGGCGTGCTCGATCCAGATGCGCCGCACGGTGTGGCCGCGGATGTCCATGCCGAGGATGGTGCCGGCGTGCTCGCGCACCTCGTCGGCGTTGTTGGCCAGCTTGATGCCGCCCGCCTTGCCCCGGCCCCCCACCTGCACCTGGGCCTTGACGACGACGGGGTAGCCCGCCTTCTCGGCCTCGGCCACGGCCGTGTCGACGTCGTCGGCGAAGCCGCCGGCCGAGACCGGGATGCCGTAGCGCGCGAAGTACTGCTTGCCCTGGTACTCGAAGAGGTCCATCTACTCCCGTCCTGCAAGGGCTCCGGTGAGCCACTCCGTGATCGACGCGATCGAGCTGCCGGGCGTGAAGACCTCGGCCACCCCGATCGCCTTCAGCTTGGGGATGTCGTCGTCGGGGATGATGCCCCCGCCGAACACGAGCACGTCGTCGGCCCCCCGGGCCTTGAGCTCGTCGACAATCCGGGGGATCAGCGTCATGTGGGCCCCCGACAGCAGCGAGAGGCCGACGGCGTCGGCGTCCTCCTGCACGACCGCCTCGGCCACCTGCTCGGGCGTCTGGTGCAGCCCGGTGTAGATGACCTCGAACCCCGCGTCCCTGAGCGCGCGAGCGATGACCTTGGCGCCGCGGTCGTGGCCGTCGAGGCCGGGCTTGGCCACCACGACTCGGTAGGGACGGGTCACGGGGGGTCATAGTAGGCAGGTGCCCCCGCATGAGCTCCAAGTGGAGTGGGACGCCGACGTGGTCGGCGGCGACCCTCTCGGCTTCCCCGGGTACACCCCGCCGCGCCCCGAGTCTGTGCTGACGGGGCGCACGCGCGACTACGCCCTCATCGAGGGTCGCTTCGACGTCCTGGGTGGGTCGATGGGCGCGGCCCACGGCGAGCGGGTGGTGCGGGCCTACCGGCGCGCCATCGACGAGCGCCTCCCGATCGTCGTCTGCACCTCCACCGGCGGCGCCCGCATGCAGGAGGGCATGGTCAGCTTGGTGCAGATGGCTCGCACCGCGGCCGCAGCACGCGACCACGCGGCAGCCGGGCTCCTCTCACTCGCCGTCTTCGGCAACCCCACAACCGGGGGCGTCTACGCCTCGTACGGTTCCCTGGCCGACGTGCGGGCCGCACACGCGGAGGCGACCATCGGCTTCGCCGGGCCCCGCGTCGTCGCCCACCGGTCGACGTCGGAGAGTGCCTACGACGCCGGCCTGCTCGACGCGCTCGTCGAACCCGACGCCACCTGGGCCTGGGTCGACGGGGCGTTGGGCCTGCGGGCCACGCCCTTGCCCAGGCGACGCCAGCCCGCGGCGTTCGAGGGGTCGGACGGCACTGCCTGGGGCGAGGTGCGCCTGGCACGCGCCACCGACCGGCCCACCGGCATCGACTGGGCCGCTGACCTGTGCTCGTCGTGGACCGAGCTCCGCGGCGCCGACCACGTGGTGCGGGCCGGCCTGGCGACGATGGCAGGCCAGCGTCTCGTGGTCGTGGCGTGCGACCGCTACGAGGGGGAGGGTCGGCCGGGACCCGACGCCTTCCGCCTCGTCCAGCGGGCCGTCGGCTTGGCCGGACGGCTCGAGCTCCCGCTGCTCACCCTCGTCGACACGCCGGGGGCCGATCCCGGCCCCGAGTCGGAGGCCGCCGGCATCGCCGGGGAGATCGCCCGCACCTTCGCCGCCATGGACGCGCTGCCCACGCCGAGCGTGAGCGTCTGCGTCGGCGAGGGCGGCAGCGGCGGGGCGCTGGCGATGGCCCATGGCGATCGGCTGCTCATCCAGCGCCACGCCGTCTTCTCGGTCATCGCACCCGAGGGCGCGGCTGCCATCCTCCACCGCGACGCAGGCC
>JBEEFQ010000042.1:0-3191 GCA_041166245.1 Actinomycetota bacterium
TGCTGAGCGAGCTGATGCCCGATGAGGCCGAGGTGCAGGGACTGCTCGCCCTCCTGCTGCTGACCGAGTCACGGCGCGCGGCGCGCACCGCGGCCGACGGCTCCCTCGTGCGCCTGGACGACCAGGACCGCTCGCGATGGGACCGCGAGCTCATCGCCGAGGGCCAGGCCATCGTGCGCGCGTGCCTGCGCCGCAACATGCCGGGTCCGTACCAGATCCAGGCTGCGATCAACGCGGTGCACAGCGACGCGCCGATCGCGGCCGCCACCGACTGGGGCCAGATCGTGCAGCTCTACGACCAGCTCCTTGCCTTCACGCCCACGCCGATCGTCCGCCTCAACCGGGCCATCGCCGCCGCGGAAGTGGACGGGCCGGTGCCCGCGCTGACAGCCGTCGAGGCACTCGATCTCGACGGCTACCACCTCTTCCACGCGACGCGAGCTCACCTCCTCGAACGCCTGGGCCGCACCGACGAGGCGCGGGCGGCCTACGACAAGGCGATCGAGCTCACCGCCAACGCGGCCGAGCGCCGCCTCCTCGAACAACGCCGCCAGGAAATCGGGTCGGCGTAGCCGAGTCGGACCGGTAGCGTCGCCGAACGTGTGTGCGGCACCGCTGATCGAAGGGACGGGCCTGACCAAGCGGTTCGGCTCCTTCACCGCTGTCGACGCCGTCGACTTCCGGGTGGAGGCGGGGGAGGCGTTCGGCTTTCTCGGGCCCAACGGCGCCGGCAAGACGTCGACCATGCGCATGATCGGCTGCATCTCGCCGGTGACCGCGGGTGAGCTGCGCGTGCTGGGGATGGACCCGACGACCCACGGTGCCGAGATCAGGGCCCGGTTGGGTGTCGTCGCCCAGGAGGACAACCTCGACCTGGAGCTGACCGTCCGGGAGAACCTGCTCATCTACGGCCGCTACTTCGACCTGCCCCGCGCCCAGGTCCGGTCCAAGGCGGACGAGCTGCTCGAGTTCGTGCAGCTGGCCGACCGGGCCAAGAGCCTGGTCGACCCGCTGTCGGGCGGCATGAAGCGCCGGCTCACCATCGCGCGCGCACTCATCAACGACCCCGAGCTCCTGCTGCTCGACGAGCCGACCACCGGGCTCGATCCCCAGGCCCGCCACCTCGTGTGGGAGCGGCTCTACCAGCTCAAGCGGCGCGGCGTCACGCTCGTGCTCACCACGCACTACATGGACGAGGCCGAGCAGCTGTGCGACCGGCTGGTGATCATGGACCAGGGCCGCATCGTCGACGGGGGTTCGCCGCGCGAGCTCATCGGCCGCCACGCCACGCGTGATGTGGTCGAGCTGCGGTTCGCTTCCGACGAGGATCGCCAGAAGGCCGAGACCAGGCTCGAGGATTACCCGCGCCTGGAGACGTCGGGTGACCGGCTGCTCGTCTACACCGCCGACGGCGAGGCAGTGGCCGAGCGCCTGTCGACCGAGGGCATCCACCCCGAGACCCTGCTCGTCCGCCGGGCCACCCTCGAGGACGTCTTCCTCATCCTGACCGGGCGCACCCTCGAGGAAGCCTGACGTGGCGACCGCGCCGCTCACGCGCGTGCTCGAACGCGAGGTCCGCGTGTGGCGCCACTTCTGGCGCAGCACCGTGGTCTTCAACTTCATCAACCCATTGATGTTCCTGGCCGCCCTCGGTGTGGGGCTGGGCGGCCTCGTGCAGCAGTCGTCGGGCGACGTGGACGGCCTGCCGTACCTCGACTTCATCACGCCCGGCCTCATGGCGGCAGGGGCGCTGCAGGCCGCTGCCCTCAATTCGCTGTGGCCGATCATGGCGGGGATCAAATGGATCGGCACGTTCCAGGCCATGGTGTCGTCGCCCATCAGCCCGGCCGCCGTCTACGGCGGCGAGGTGTTGTGGAACGTGGCCCGCTCCGTGCTCGGCGCGGTCATGTTCCTCGTGGCTGCGGCGCTGCTCGGCGGCGTGCCGTCGCCCTGGGCCGTGCTGGCCGTACCGGCCTGCGCGTTGTGCGCGTTGTCGGTGGCGGCGCCGCTCACTGCGTGGTCCGCCACCCAGGAGAACGACGTGCCCTTCTCGGTCGTGGCCCGTCTCGGCGTCATACCCGTCTTCCTGTTCTCGGGCACGTTCTTCCCGATCGACCAGCTGCCGTCGGGGTTCCGTCCTCTGGTCGCCCTCTCACCCCTGTGGCATGGCGTGGAGCTGTGCCGTGACGCGACCACGGGCCATTGGAACCCGGATGCACAGGCTCTCCATGTGTTGGTGCTCGTCGCGCTGTCCGCCGCGGGCTGGCGCGTGGGGACGCGCACGTTCACGGCACGGCTCACGCCATGACCTTGCGCGCCCTGCACGTCGCCGAGCGCAACCTCGTCTCGTACCGGCGCAACTGGAAGCTGCTCATGACCGGCCTGGTGGAGCCCTTCTTCTACCTGCTGTCGATCGGTGTCGGTGTGGGGGCGTTGGTCGGCAGCGTGGCGGTGAGCGGCCGTGACGTCCCCTACGAGACGTTCGTGGCACCCGCCCTGCTCGCGACGTCGGCCATGAACGGCGCCATCTTCGACTCCACCTTCAACTTCTTCTTCAAGATCAAGTACGCCCACACCTTCGACGCCATGCTGGCCACGCCTCTCGGGGTCGGCGACGTGGCCCTGGGGGAGATGGGCTGGTCGCTGGCCCGCAGCACGCTGTACGCGCTGTGCTTCCTGCTGACCATGACCGCATTCGGCCTCACCGAGTCGTGGTGGGCGCTGCTGGCGCTCCCGTCGGCCACCCTCATCGGCCTCGCCTTTGCCGGCGTCGGCATGGCGACCACCACATACATGCGGTCATGGGTGCACTTCGACTACGTGAACCTGGTGCTGATCCCACTGTTCCTCTTCTCGGCCACCTTCTTCCCGATCAGCCGCTACCCCGAGGCCCTGCGTTGGGTCGTGCGGGCCACCCCCCTCTACCAAGGCGTCGCCCTCGAGCGCGGCCTGGTGCTCGGCGACGTCAGCTGGGCCCTCCTCGGCCACGCGCTCTACCTACTCGTGATGGGCGCTCTCGCGTTGCGTGTCGCGGCTGCCCGCCTGCAGCGCATGCTCCTGCCGTAGATCGGCCGGCCGGACCGTCAATGCACTAGCCCAACAAACCGGCGGCGATCTCCCGCCCCTGTGTCATCTCCTTGAGGCTGGCCTCGATGCCGCCGGAGTGAACGAGCATGCGCTCCAACATGTGA
>JBEEFQ010000043.1:0-3045 GCA_041166245.1 Actinomycetota bacterium
GGCCCTCGGACAGGAGCGAAGCGTTGAAAGTCTGGATCGATCAGGACCTCTGCACGGGCGACGGCATCTGCGCCGAGATCGCCCCCCAGATCTTCGAGATGGACGACGACGGCCTCGCCTACGTCAAGGAGCGGTCGTGGCCGAACCGCTTCGGCGCCTCCGGCTCCGGCTCCGAGCCCGCCCTCAAGGGCACCGACGGCGCCGAAATGCCCGATGACCTGGCCGACGCCGTCATCGACGCCGCCGAGGAGTGCCCCGGCGAGTGCATCTTCTTCGACCCCGAGGGCTGATCCCCCAACCCCCCGGCTCCAACAGCGAAATCGGCGGTCAGGCGGGAACAGAAGCCCCGCTCATGGCGGGGGCGACCATGGGCCACGGCCGTTCGCGCTCGACGGCCAGCGCGACGTCGAACAGCAGGGCGTCTTCGTGGTGGCGTCCCAGCACCTGCATGCCGACGGGCAGGCCGTCGACGGTGCCGGCGGGGATGGACACGGCCGGGTTGCCGTAGATGTTGGCGATGATGGTGAGGGCGCCCATGTTCACCAGGTCGGGGAAGCGGCTCGACGCCTGGCCGAGCAGCGCTGAAGGGATCTTGGGGAACACGGTGGTCGCCAGGCGCACGCCGAAGAGCACGCCCTGGAAGGCGTAGCGGGCGATGTCGCTCGACTTGGCCCAGTCGAGGAAGCTGCTCTCGCTGCTGCTCGTGACCGCGTCGGCCGGGAAGGCGGGGCCGGGGTTGGTGGCGGCGATGATGAAGTCGACCTGCTCGAAGGCCCGGCCCATGATCTCGTTGGCCTCGACGCGCAGCTCCTCGGCCGCGGCCGCGGTGTTGAGGTTGTAGAGCGACTGCGACAGACGAAGCCCGACCGCCACCTCCTCGGTGAGGTCGCGCGCGCAGCCCGGCCACTTGCCCTCGAGGTCGGGGAGCAGCGTGGCCAGGTTGCCCATCATCCACTGGGCCGCCATGTTGGGAGGCTCGACCCGCAGGTCGACCTCGACCATGCCGGTATCGGCGATGAGGGCCTTGGCCTCGGCTCTGATGCGGTCCTCCACACCGGGCTCGAGCGTGACCCCGCCCAGGTTGGGCACGATGGCCACTCGCTTGCCCGCCAGGTCGTGGCTGCCCAGCCCCGCCTCCCAGCCACCGGGGTTCGGGAGGCTGGTCGGGTCGTACGGGTGCACGCCCGCGCACACGTCGTAGTAGCGGGCCGAGTCCCGCACCGAGCGGGACAGGTTCCCCACCACGACGGTGTGGGGGCGCATCCACGCGTTGGGGCTGCGGGGGATGCGGCCGAACGTGCCCTTCATACCGAGCAGGCCGGTGTACGCGGCAGGGATGCGGATGGAGCCGCCGCCGTCCCCGCCGGTGGCCAGGCTGACGAGACCGCCGGCGACCGCCGCGCCCGAGCCGCCGGACGAGCCGCCGCAGGTCCGACCGTGGCGCCACGGGTTGTGGGTCACGCCATTGATCCGCGACACGCTCACGTTGAGCCCGCCGAACTCGCTGGCCGTGGTCTGTGCGACGGGCACGACGCCGCCGCGGTCGAACAAGCGCTGGATGTGATGCGACGTGCGCTCGGCCTTGCGGCCCTTGAAGACCAGCGACGCCTCGGTGAAGGGCCAGCCCGCCACGGGCTCGAGCTCCTTCACGGCCGCGGGCACGCCACCGAAGGGCAGGTTGACGTCGGCCTTGGCCGCCGCGGCCCGCGCCGCGTCGGCGTCGACGTAGGTGATGCAGTTCAGGTCGGAGGCCTCGATGGCTGCGATGGACGCCTCGAGCTCTTCCACGGGCGACCGCTCGCCCGCTCGAAACGCGTCGACCAGGGAGGAGGCATCACCTTGCCAAGGAGTGTCGGGCACGCCGGGAGCCTAGGTCCGGCGCCGAGGCTCGGGATGGTGAGGGGTGCGAGCCCTACCCCGCCTGCGGCGCCCCGTCCAGCCAGTGCGCGTGCAGGGGGTTCTTCCCGACGAGGTGGCCCTCGCTCCGGTAGGGCCGGAAGCGGATGAAGGCCGACTGGTGGTGGAAGGGCTTGGCCCGATCGACGTCGATGGCGTGGGGGTGCGCCCCGTCCCGTTGACCGTAGGCGTAGGAGGCAGCGGCGTCGGCCGACTGCCACAGCGAGCAGGTGGCGAAGAAGGGCGGCCTGGCCATCCCCGTCGTCCATGTGAGCCCGGGCGCGCCGATGACCGCGTTCTCCGCCTTGTTGCTCGTCCGCAAGAACCGCGGTAGCTGCGTCAGGCGTGTGCGGCCGAGGGTGAGCACCGCCACCGGGCCCTCTGACGTCACCGCCCGTGACCGCGGCAGGTCGGCGTCGACGCCGGGCCACGACCCGAAGCAGCGCTGGGGCTCGAGGCGCACCCGCCACCCCTCCGCCAGGCGCTTGGCGACGCGGTGCTCGGTGAGGAAGCGGTCCACGGCCGCGTCGTCGTCCCAGAACGCGACGAGGCCGACGCGCCAGAACTGGGGCGCCGGCAGCGCGGAGCCCCCGAGCGGCGCGGCCAGCGCCACGTTGGCGTGGCGCAGCCCGGGTACCGAGGCCGGCTTCGGTGCCTTCCCCATCAGCGCGAGGGCCGAGGGGGCGCTGACGTCGGCGACGTGGACCGATGCGATCATGACCAGAGCTGGTCGGTGTAGGTGTCGGTGCCGTACACGGTGGCGCGGAACGGGGAGGCGAACTCGACGCGACCCAGGCCGTTCGCGGCCAGCTCCTTGCTGATGCCGGCGAAGTGGGCGTCCCACGTCTCGAGGGGATCGGCTTCCAGGAAGTGCAGGTGCAGGAACTTGCGCGCCGACCCCTCGTTGCGGGGCACGTCGGACGGGCCCTGCTTCAGCTCTCGGGGCGTGGAGTGCAGCGTCATGGCGATGGGGGAGCCCGCCTGCTTCGACGGGAGGAAGTCATCCCGCAGCCATCGCTCGAGCGCAGCGGGGTCGTCGTCGGCCGCCTCGCCGTACACCGCGACCAGCCCGGGGTAGCGACGGTCGAGGGCGAGCTCGGCGGGCACGCCGTCGTCGTCGCGGAACGCGCCCCAGCGGTACTTGTACAT
>JBEEFQ010000044.1:0-5660 GCA_041166245.1 Actinomycetota bacterium
CTGCACCTGCCCCAGGCGGCGCAGCTTCGTTCCTATGTGCCCGCACACACGCCGGGTGACACCGCCGTGTGGCTGGCCGACGACCGCATCCTGTTCACCGGCGACCTGTGCTTCTTCGGCGTCACACCCCTCGCCTTGCAGGGGCTGCTCTCGAGCTGGATCGGCGCTCTCGACGACCTCATCTCTCTCGCGCCCGCGGTCGTGGTGCCCGGGCACGGTCCGCTCGGTGGCGTGGAGGACGTCGTGCTGGTGCGCGACCACCTGGCCGCCCTGCTGGCCCACGGGCGCGCCGCCGTCGCGGCCGGCGCATCCCTCGACGACGCGCTCGCATCGTTCGACGCCGGCCCGGTCGCCGAGTGGATCGAGGCCGAGCGGGCGGTGGTCAACATCGAGCGGGCCATGCAGGAGGCCCGCGGTGAGATCAGCGAGGACGAGCTCAGCGTCATCCCACCCAGCTTCGGAAGGTTGTTGCATCTCGATGGATGTTGACCAGCTGCAGACGCCGGCACTGCTGGTCGAGCGGGACGCGTTCGAGCACAACCTGGCGGTGATGAGCGAGGCCCTGCCCGGCCCACTGCTTCGGCCCCACGTGAAGGCCCACAAGTCGACGGCGATCGCGGCGCTCCAGGCGGCCGCCGGCCACCGGGGCTTCACGTGCGCCACGATTCGCGAGGTCGAGGGCATGGCCGCGGCCGGGCTGGGCGACGATCTCATGCTGGCCAACGAGGTCGTGGCCGCCCGGCGGTTGGGAGCCGTCGTCGAGGCCGGCCACCGCGTCACCCTCGCCGTCGATTCGCAGGCGACGGTCGAGGCCGCCGCGGCGGGCGGGGTGCGAGAGGTGATTGTCGACGTCAACGTCGGCCTGCCCAGGTGCGGGTGCCGGCCTGAGGACGCGGGGCGCCTGGCCGACATGGCACGCGCTGCGAGCCTCGAGGTGCGGGGCGTGATGGGCTACGAGGGCCATGTGGTCGGCCTCGACGACCGAGCCGAGCGGGTCGCCAAGACCCAGGTGGCGATGGAGCTGTTGGTGGCGGCCCACCGTGACGTCGGCGGCGAGCTCGTCTCGGCCGGTGGCACCGGCACCTATGACATCAACACGTGGGCCACGGAGATCCAGGCCGGCTCCTACGCGCTGATGGACACGGCCTACGCCCAGCTCGATCTGCCGTTTCGCCAGGCGCTGACGGTCCTGGCCACCGTCATCTCCGTCTCACCCGGTGGCTGGGCCGTCGCCGACTGCGGCCTGAAGGCTCTCGGCATGGACCACGGCAACCCCACCATCGCCGGCGCCAAGGTGTGGTTCTGCTCCGACGAGCACGTCACCTTCGCCGCCGACCCCATGCCGCGCGTGGGTGATCGCGTGCAGGTGGTGCCCGCCCATGTCGACCCCACCGTCGCCCTGCACGAGCGCATGCACGTCGTCGACGGCGGTGCCGTCGTCGACGTGTGGCCCGTCGATCTCAGGGGCTGGTGAGCTCGGCCAAGTGCTCGATGTCCTCGACGATGAGGTCGAGGAGGAAGTCCACGTCGGGCACCAGCTCACGGCAGCTGACCAGGCCGAAGTCGAGGGTGCCCAGGTAGCTCTGCACGGTGATGTTGAGGCCCTGGCCATCGACGACCGCGGAGACGGGGTAATAGTGCTGGAGCTTGGCCCCCGCGGCGTAGAGCGGCTGTCGGGGCCCGGGCACGTTGGAGATCACCAGGTTGGCGGGCGAGCCCATGCGTCCGGCCGACAGCCGGGTGGCCATGCGCATGGCACGGCTGAACACGGCGGGCGGCGGGAACTGGCTGAAGTCGGTGAGCATCTCGGCCGGGATGGCGTCGAAGAGCTGCTTGCCGCCCATCATCGACTCGTGCACCTTGCGCACCCGCTCCACCGGGTCCTTCTCGTCGGTGGGGATGACGGCGAGGAGCCCCGAGACGCGGTTGGTCCACTTCTCCGCCTCGTCGCCGGTGCGGATCGACACCGGCACCATGGCCACCAGCGGCTCCTCGGGCAGCGCGCCGTGGTGTTCGAGGTAGCCGCGGAGGCCACCCGCGCACACGGCCATCACCACGTCGTTGAGCGTCGCGCCGAGCGCGTTCTTGATCGCCTTGACCTGGTCGAGCGATGTGGAGCGCATGGCGAACTTGCGGTGCGGGGTGATGGTGGCGTTGAAGGGTGTCTTCGGCGCCCGCAGACTGAGACGGGGCGCCTCCTGTTCGGCGTCGCGGGGGCGGCCGGTGTTGAGCAGGCGACCGACGGGGCCGCGGAGGCTGTCGCGCCACTGGTTGGCCATCGCCACCAGCACCGGGTTGCGGGTGGCCTGGCCGACCTCGCGCACGAGACGAGCGCTGAGCACGAGGGCGCGACCGGGCTTGCGCACCAGGTTGGCTGCGGCGCGGACGATGACCTCGGCGTCGCTCGGCTCGGGCGGCGGACGCCACTCCTCCGCCGGAGCTGTGATCTCGTCACCGCCCGGCGTGGTGTCGAGCATCAAGGTCATGAGCTCGGCGCCGGCCGCGCCGTCAACGGTCGCGTGGTGGATCTTGGTGAGCACTGCGAACCGGTTGTCGCTCAGACCCTCGATCACGTAGGTCTCCCACAGCGGACGGGAGCGGTCGAGGGGCCGGGCGATGATGCGGGCCACCAGCTCGGACAGCTGCTCGTCGCTCCCCGGCGGCGGCACCGCGGTGTGGCGGACGTGGAAGTCGAGGTCGAAGTCCGGATCCTCGATCCAGAACGGGTGGTCGAGGCCGAGGGGCACGTTGACCAGCCGGCGCCGCAACGGCTCCAGCAGGTGCAGCCGCTCCTCGATCTGCCGCCGCCAGGCGACCAGGGGCTCGTACTCACCCCCGGGGTGCTCGTAGATCGAGAGCCCGGAGACGTGGCCGAACTGAGACGGCGTCTCCATGTAGAGGAACGTGGCGTCGAGCCCAGTCAGCTGTTTCACACCCGAAGCCTAAACCCGATCGACTTTTGTGCAATCAGGTGCGTCATACGCACCTGATTGCACAAAAGTCAGACGGGGTGGGTGCTCAGGGCGGCGGCCAGCGCGCGGAAGGCGCGGCCCCGATGCGAAAGGGCGTGCTTCTCCGTGGGAGGCATCTCCGCGAAGGTGCGGCCGTCGCCCTCGTCGGGGGCGAAGACGGGGTCGTAGCCGAACCCCTCGTCGCCGCGCCGCTCCGTCGTGATGGTGCCGGTGACCTCGCCGCTGGCCACGAGCTCGCGGCCGTCGGGGAAGCGGGCCAGGGCGACCGTGCGGAACCGGGCCCGGCGGTCGGCGACACCGTCCATCGACGTGAGGAGCTTGGCCACGTTGTCGGCGTAGGTCGCGTGCTCCCCCGCGTACCGGGCGGTGTGCACGCCGGGCGCGCCGCCGAGGGCGTCGACCTCGAGCCCCGTGTCGTCGGCCACTGCGGCCTCGCCCGTCGCCTCGACCAAGGCGACGGCCTTGAGGCGGGCGTTGTCCTCGAGGGTGTCGCCGTCCTCCACCACGTCGGGAACGTCGGAGGGACGGGGCAACAGCTCGAAGCCGTCGAGGATGGCGGCGATCTCCCGCGCCTTGTCGGGATTGGCCGACGCGAGGACGAACCGCACCCGTGCTACTTGGCGGCGGCGCGGGGCGGGGGCGGCGTGGCGAGCACCTCGACCTGAGCGTCGAGGATCTGGGCGATGCCGTGCTCGGCGAGCGACAGGAGCTCCTGCAGCTCGTCCTTGCTGAACGGCATCCCCTCGGCCGTGCCCTGCACCTCGATGAAGCGGCCCGAGCCGGTCATGACCACGTTCATGTCGACCTCGGCCCGCACGTCCTCGGAGTACTCGAGGTCGAGCATGGGCACCGCGTCGATGACGCCAACGGAAACCGCCGCACACGAATCCGTGAGCGACGCCGCCTTGCCAATGCGGGTGAGGGCGTCGTGCAGCGCGACGTAGCCACCGCAGATCGACGCGGTGCGTGTGCCGCCATCCGCCTGCAGCACGTCGCAGTCGACGACGACCTGGATCTCGCCCGTCGTCTTGAGATCGGTGACGGCCCGGAGC
Organism: Actinomycetota bacterium; assembly: GCA_041166245.1. Taxonomy (GTDB): domain Bacteria; phylum Actinomycetota; class Acidimicrobiia; order Acidimicrobiales; family JAFATL01; genus JBEEFP01. The sequence goes on from JBEEFQ010000044.1 coordinate 4,025, forward strand.
GAGCGGCCGATGAGGCGCTGGATCTCCTGGGTGCGGCCCGACTGCTTGCCCTTGGCCGCCTCGCGGTCGACCCGCTCGGCCGTCGACCCGGGCAGCATCGAGTACTCGGCCGTGACCCAGCCCCGCCCGCTCCCGCGCATCCACGGCGGGATGCGCTCCTCGACCGAGGCGGTGCACAGCACCTTGGTCTTGCCCATCGACACCAACACCGAGCCCGGCGCGAACTCCGTGTAGTCGCGCTCGAAGATGAGGGTGCGCAGGTCGTCGGGCTTGCGCCCGTCGCGGCGGACACTCATACGTCGTACACCGCGTCGATGGCGGCGACCTCGACCGGCGCGCCGAAGGCGGCTTCGGCCTCGGCCCGGCTCGCGTCGTGATCCAGCGTGGGCCAGATGTGGGTGATGACGAGCCTGCCGACGCCGGCCGCCCTGGCCGTTGTGCCCGCCTGGCGGGCGCTGAAGTGCTGCACGGAACCCTCTCGATCCTGAAGGAAGCTGGCCTCGCAAAGCGCAAGGTCGATGCCTGGTCCGAGCGACTCCATCGACCACCCCGACCCGGAGTCGGCAGAGTAGCCCAGCACCTTTCCCCCGCTCTCGAGCCGGACGGCGAGCGTCTCGACCATGTGATCCGTGCGGGAGAAGGTGAGTTCGACGTCTCGGAAGGTGCGGCGGTCGCTGTCGGCCACCGCCTGCAACGCGAACGTCGGCCGCTTGTCTTCGAGCCGGTCGACGACCTCGGCTGGCGCGAACACGGCAATGCCCTCCCGGGGATCGTCCCCGTACTTCACGGCTACGTAGTACGCCTCCGCGTCGACCAGATGGTCACCGTGGCTGTGGCTCAGCACGATGGCGTCCACGTCGTCGAGGCGGATGTGGCGCTGCAGGTTGGCCAACGTGCCGTTGCCGGCATCGAGCCAGATGGTGGCCTCGCCCGACTGCACCAGGTAGCCGCTCGCCGCGCCGCCGGGGCCCGGGTAGCTCCCGTCACAGCCGAGCACGGTGAGCTTCAGTCCCACTGCCAGCCCTCGACGTCGTCGAGCTCGGGGCCGAGCAGCCGCCCCCCGAGCTCCTGGAACCAGCCGACATCGCCGGAGGACACAAAGCGGTGCGTTCCCTTGCCGGAGGTGCGCCGGCCCAGCCCCGTCTCGTCGAGCAGGGCCCGCACCTCGAACGCGGTCTCGTCGGCCGACGACACGAGCACGACGTCGCGGCCCATCACGTCCGCGATGGTGCGGGCGAGGAACGGGTAGTGGGTGCAGCCGAGGAGCAGCGAGTCGACGCCGGCCTGACGCACGGGGGCCAACAGACGCTCGGCCAGCACGTGCACCTCCTCGGTCTCGATCTCGCCCCGCTCCACGAACTCGACGAAGCCTGGACACGCCGCGCACGTGAGGTCGACCGGGACGCGCGTGCTCTGGACCGCCCGCTGGTACGCACCCGACTTCACGGTGCCGACGGTCGCGATGACCCCGACCCGCTGGTTGCGCGTCGCCCTCAGCAGCGACCGCACACCGGGGTCGATGACACCGACCACGGGCACCTCGAACTCGAACCGCAGCAGGTCGAGGGCGGCGGCCGACGCGTTGTTGCACGCCACGACGACCAGCTTCACGTTGTGCTGCTCGACCAGCATGCGC
>JBEEFQ010000045.1:0-17784 GCA_041166245.1 Actinomycetota bacterium
GTTCTGATGGCGACGACGAGCCTCCGCCGAACTTGCGTAGCTCAGCGACCGTATGGGTCGGCCATCTACGCATGTTCGGGAGGGCGGGGGCGGTAGATGGCGGCGACGATCACGGCTCCCGCGCGGACGGCCCGCAAGGCGGTCGACTACGTCGTCGACGTCCTCGCCGAGGCGGGGCGGCAGCTGAGCTTCTACGGGAAGATCCTCTACGAGATCGTCGCCCACTTCTTCGCGCTCATGCGCTACCGCAGCGTGATCTTCGGCCTCGTGAGCGACGTGACCATCGGCGCCGGCGCGCTGATCGTCGGCGGCGGGATGGTCTTCGTGATCTTCTCGATGTCGTTCTTCACCGGGACGAACGTCGGCCTGCAGGGCTTCCGGGGCCTCGAGCAGATCGGCGCCGAGGCGTTCACCGGGCTGATCGGTGCGTTCGCCAACACCCGGGAGGTCACCCCGCTCATCGCCGGCGTGGCGTTCGCCGCGCAGGTGGGTGCCGGCTTCACCGCCGAGCTGGGCGCCATGCGCATCTCCGACGAGATCGACGCCCTCGAGGTGATGTCGGTTCCGACCCTCGTCTATCTCGTGTGCACCCGCGTGATCGCCGCCTTCCTCTGCATCATCCCGCTGTACCTGTTCTCGCTCTACGCCAGCTTCCTCGCCACTGAGCTGGTGACGACGAAGTTCTTCGGCCTCTCACCTGGGATCTATGAGCACTACTTCCGGCTGTACCTGCCGCCCATCGACGTCATCTACAGCCTGGCCAAGGCGGCGATATTCGCCGTGGTCGTTGCCCTCATCCACTGCTACTACGGCTACCACGCCACGGGAGGGCCGGCCGGCGTCGGTGTCGCCGTTGGCCGTGCCATCCGCCTCAGCATCGTCGCTGTCGTGATCCTCAATCTCGTGCTCTCACTGCTGTTCTGGGGCGGCGGCAACACGGTGAAGGTCGCCGGGTAACCGCACCATGCGACTTCGTCAGCGCAGATGACCGAGCGGACCTTCAGGATCCTCGCTGGGATCGTGACGCTCATCTTCCTCATGAGCGCCACCGTGTTCGGCGTCTCGGCGGCGAACGGATCGCTGCGCGACGTGTACCACCTCGACGCGTCGTTCACCTCGGCCGGCCAGGGTCTCATCAGCCAGTCCGACGTCAAGGTCCACGGCGTCAACATCGGACGGGTCAACGGGGTCAAGCTCCGGGCGGGCCGCGCCCTCGTCCGTCTGGAGATCAACAGCGACGAGAAGATCCCCGTCGATGCCAAGGCGACCATCCGCCCCAAGACACTCTTCGGGGAGAAGTTCGTCGACATCGATCCCGGGCCCCAGGAGGGGAAGGGTCCGTTCCTCGCCGACAACGACACGATCAAGAACACCGTCGGCGGGTTCGAGCTCGAAAAGGTCCTTACTGAGCTCTATCCCATCCTGCGGGTGGTGAAGCCCGAGGAGCTCAGCACTGTCCTGCACACGCTGGCCTCCGGTGGCGAGGGCCTCGGCCCCACCGTGAATCGCACGCTGCAGAACTTCCAGGCTCTCACCGAGGTGCAGGCCGCCCACTCGGCTGACACCCAGCAGTTCCTCGACGACCTGGCCCTGCTGTCCGCCGAGCTCGCTGACACGGCCGACGACCTGATCGCGGGGGCCAGGGACCTCAACAGCGCGCTTCCCGTGCTGAACCAGCGGGGCGACGAGCTCGCCGTCTTCCTCGATCAGGCCGCCCGCCTGTCCGGTGACGTGGCCGACATCCTCGAGGCCAACAAGCCCTTCCTGGAGAAGGCGGTGACCGAGGGGGGCAAGACGATCCAGGCCCTCTCCGACAACCGGGCGCGCCTCGGGCCGACTGTCAGGGGACTGCGCGAGTTCTTCCAGGTGCTGAGCGAGGCGGGACGCATTCCGCGCGGCGACGGCACCAACATGGCGGCGGTCAAGCTCGTCTTCGGCGAGTCCTGCCCCACGGGCCGCATCGAGGGGTGCGGCGACGCGACCACCCCGCCGGCCGCCGCGTCGTCCGCAACAGCCGCACGCGGCGCCGGGGCACTTCCGCCCGTGCTGCCCGTCCCGCAGCCCGGCGTCGACGGCCTCCTGGAGCTGCTCGGGGACCTCCTGCCGTGAAGGGCACCATCGTCAAGTTCCTTGCCTTCATCCTCGTGTGCTCGGGGTTCACCGCCTACCTGATCGTCACCGTCGGCAACATCCACCCGTTCCAGAAGACCTACAAGCTGAGCGCCACCTTCGACGACGTCACCGGCCTGCTGCCCAACGACAACGTGAAGGTCGCCGGCGTCGTGGTCGGCAAGGTCAAGGGTGTCGGAATCGAGAAGGGCCGCGCCGTCGTCGACTTCCAGGTGAAGAAGGGCGTGCGGGTGCCGAGCGACTCGACTGCGGCGATCCGGTGGCGCAACCTGCTCGGCCAGCGCTACGTGTACATCTATCCCGGGTCGGCGAGCTCCCAGCTCGCGAGCGGCGACCGCGTGACCAAGACCGAGTCGGTCATCGACCTCGGCGAGCTCTTCAACCGCCTCGGGCCCATCGTCAAGGCCATCGACCCCGAGGAGGTCAACACGTTCCTCGACGCCGTCGTCGGTGCCCTCGACGGCAACGAGCAGAAGGTGGGCAAGGCGCTCGACGACCTCGCCATCCTCGCCCAGACCCTCGGCCAGCGCGACGCGGCGATCGGCCGCCTGGTGGAGAACCTCGACACGGTCGCAGGCACCCTCGACGCAAGGGACCAGGAGATCCGCACCATCCTCGACAACCTCCTCGCCGTCACCACCACCTTCAACGCCAACACGGGCGTGCTCAACGAGGCCGTGACCCAGCTAGAGCGATTCTCCACCGACTTCGGCGCCGTGTTGGAGAACAATCGCGCCCACATCGACAACATCATCAACAACCTGTCAACGGTCGTCGGCGTGGTGCGGGAGAAGCTGCCGGTGCTCGACGACACGGTCGCCAACCTCGATGAGCTCTCGAGCGCCCTGTTCCGCGCCAGCAGCTACGGCGAATGGCTCAACCAGACCATCTACTGCGGCGCCATCGGACGCTCCGCGGCAGGCGAAGCCCTCGTCGACACTGACTGCGAGCTCCCGGTGGTCTCCGGCTCGCTGCCCGGCAGCACCAGCGGCGTCAACGCCCTCACCCAGATGGTCGGGGGTGGCTCGTGAAGTCGTTCCGCGACCGCAACCCCATCCTCATCGGCATCGCCTCGATCAGCGTGCTGGCCGTGTTCACCGCCGCCGCCTTCGCGGTCGGGCTCCTCCACGTGCTCGAGGACACCTACACCGTCACCGGCGTGTTCAAGGACGCAGCCGGCATCCGTGGGGGCGACACCGTCCGCGTCGCCGGGGTGCAGGCCGGTCGTGTCATCAAGGTCAAAGCGGACCGCGTCAACGGCAACGTCATTATCGAGTTCGTGGTCAACAGTGAGGTGGAGCTGGGCGCCGACACCAGGGCCGAAGTGGCCCTGGCGACCCTGCTCGGCACCAAGTTCCTCCGCCTCTCCGGTCCCGTGCATGCCCCGTACCTGGGCGACATGCCCAAGGAAAAGCGCGTCATCCCCGTCGAGCGCACCAAGACGCCGTTCGACGTCTTCGAGCTCACGACGGTCGGCACCCGGTCCATCCAGGCGACCGACACCGAGAAGCTCAACACCCTGATCAAACAGCTGGGCACCATCACCGAGGGCAAGCAGGAGACGATCCGCCAGCTCGTCGACGGCATCGGCCGCTTCTCCACCGCCCTCACCGATCGCGACGCCCAGCTCCGCTCGTTGCTCGATCGCGCCGACACGCTCTCGGCCCTCCTCGACGAGAAGGACCAGACGATCACCGGCCTCATCGACCAGAGCCAGGCCGTGCTCGACCTGGTGGCCGCCCGCCGGGGTGACATCGTGAAGGGCCTCAAGGCCACCAACACCACGGTGGGCCAGCTATCGGGGATCCTCGCGGCACACAAGTCCCAGGTCGACCTGCTGCTCGAGACCCTGCACCCGACGATCGACATCCTCGACCGCCGCCAGGCCGACCTCGACCGCACCCTCACCTGGTTCGGCCTCGGCGCCCTCGGCCTGTCCAAGGCCGCCTCTCACGGACCCTGGGCCGACGTGTACGTGCGCGACATCCAGCTCCAGCTCATCGGCCTGATCTGCGCGACAGGACCCAACCCGGCGGCGTGCACATGACCCGCCGCCTCGTCGTTGCCCTCGCCGTCGGCCTGATGGCCGTATCGCTCGCGTCGTGCGGCGGAGGAGGGGGCGGCGGCACTCACGTGACGGCGTGGTTCGACCGGGCCATCTCCCTCTACCCGTCCTCGAGCGTCCGCGTGCTGGGCCTGCCTGCGGGCAAGGTCACCAAGGTCACGGTGATCGGCAAGCGCGTCAAGGTCGAGATGACGGTCAAGGAGAGCGTGCCCATCCCCGCCGACGCCAGCGCGACCATCGTCCCGCTGTCGCTGATCGGTGAGCGCTACGTGCAGCTCACGCCGGCCTGGACGGAGGGTCAGCCCCGAGCCAAGGACGGCATGGTCATCCCGCTGTCCCGCACCGACATCCCCGTCGAGCCCGACGAGGCGCTGGCCGCGGTCAAGAAGTTCATCGACACCCTCGATCCCGAGGCCACCGGCAAGCTGGTGCAGAATCTGGCCGACGACCTCGACGGCAACGGCGCAGGTCTCAACAAGGCGCTCGAGGGAGTCGCGGGCCTCACGACGACCTTCGCGGAGAAGGACCAGCAGCTGGTCTCCATCATCGATCACTTCGATTCCTTCACCGCCACGCTGCGCACCAAGGAGTCCCAGCTCGGTCGGGTGATGGACGGCTTCGCGCAGACCACGTCGCTCCTCGCCGAGGAGCGGCGCCAGATCGAGGCGCTCGTCAGCGGGCTGGCGGGTCTCTCGACCACCGGACTCGACCTGGTGAGCGAACACGGCGCCCGGCTCGACCGCGACATCACCGTCCTGGCCCGGGTGCTGCAGTCGGTGCGGACGAACATCGACAGCGTCATCCAGCTCGTCGACTCCGCGCCGATTCTGGTGGCGGGGGAGGACCTCGACGGGTTGGACGAGGGTCTGCTGGCCGCGTGGGACGCCGAGTTCAAGCACCTCGATCTGCGCACGGCGATCAGCCCCGTCCTGGAGAACCTGTTCAACGCGGTCGGGCTCCCGACGTTGTGCGTCCCCATCGACGTGCTGTGCGCGCCGGGTTCGCCGACACCGCCGATCGGGCCCGGCACAGCTTCGCTCCAAGCCCCGCCGACCGCGTCGCAGGCCGCTCCTGCCGCCGCCCCCGCGGCCACCACGCCCATCGACAGCATCGTCGGCCTCATGGGCAGCTCGGACCTCGACACGACCACGACCATGGCACCGCGGCCGAAGGCCAACGCCTCGAACTCGGGCAACCTCCTGTCGCGGCTGTCCCGCCTCCTCGTCGGAAGCCTCTCGTGAAGCGGGCTGCCGTCGCGTTTTTCGCTGCTGCGCTCGCGGCCGTCGTCCTCGCTGGGTGCGGGGGTAGCGGCATCAAGGTGACCACCGTCTTCGACGACGTCGGCGACCTGCAGCCACGCCACTCGGTGCAAGTGGCCGACGTGCGCGTCGGGCAGATCAGCAGCATCAAGCTGACCAAGGACTTCAAGGCCCGCGTCACCATGCGGGTGAGCTCGAACGTGCGCATCCCGGCGCGCAGCCGCGCTGTGCTGCGGACGACGTCGCTCCTCGGGGAGAAGTTCGTCGAGATCCGACCCATCGGGTCGCCCACCAAAGGTCCGTTCCTGCACGACGGTTCGGTGCTCGAGGGCTCAGTGACCGCCCCCGAGCTCGAGTTCGTGGCCGAGGAGCTCGTCCAGGTGCTGGGCGCGGTCAACGCGTCGGACATCGCGACGCTCGCCGAGACGGGCGCGCAGGCCCTCGGCGGACGGGGCGAGGACCTGCGGAAGCTCCTCGACGACCTGTCCACCATCAGCAGCACCTTGGCCGGCCGCTCGGGCGCCATCACGCGCGTCATCGACAACTTCGATTCGACCGCGGGCACGCTGGCGGCCGGCAACGACGACGTCGACGACCTCTTGGGCAACCTGGCGACCACCAGCCGGATCCTGGCCGACAACCGCCAGCGCACCATCGATGCCATCGCTCAGCTGAGCCGGCTCGCTGCGGTGCAGAACGGCGTGCTGGGGAAGTACCGCGGCGACATCGAGCGCCAGATCAGGCAGGCCGACGGCATCGTCGCCGAGGTGGCGGGGCAGACCGAGGAGCTCCGGCTGCTCGTCGACCACCTCCACGGGTTCACCACTGGTCTGCCCAAGGTCGTCCCCGGCGACTTCACCCAGGTGTACATGTGGCTGGTTCCCGCCGGGGGCCCGGGCACGCCCGGCTGCCAGGATCCGCAGGCCTGCTCATGAACCCCCGCCGCATCGCCGCCAACCTCGTCTTCTTCGCCCTCGCCTTCATCCTGATGCTCTATTGGGCCATCAACAACGTGGTCAGCGTCGACCGCATCGACCAGCCCTACGAGCTGTCGGCCGACTTCTCCAACGCCTTCGGTGTCCTGAACCACGCTGAGGTGACCTACCTGGGCGTGGCCTACGGCCAGGTGAGCGGCGTGAACCGCATCCCCGGCGGCGTGCGCGTCAACATGCAGATCAGGAAGGGCAAGCTGATCCCCGAAGGGTCGACGGCCCACATCTCCCGCAAGTCGGCCATCGGCGAGCCCTACATCGACTTCACGCCGCCGCGCGGCGCCCAGTCCGCGTCCGACGCGTACAAGCCCGGTACCCGGCTGCCGATGTCGAAGACGTCGGTGCCGCTCGAATTCTCCGAGCTGCTGCGGTCGGCCAGTGCCCTGGTCGAGGCGGTGCCGCCGGAGGCGGTGGCCACCCTCCTGCGCGAGGCCTCGATCGGCCTGCAGGGTCGCAGCGACTCCCTGCGTGAGCTGACGCAGTCCGGCGACAAGCTCGCCGCGTCTCTGGCAGAGCGCACGGACGCCCTCGACCGGCTGGCCACCAACAACACCCGGCTGACGCGGGTCGTGACCGAGCACCGCCAGTCCCTGGGCCAAGCCGTGACGGACCTGCGCCAGCTGGCCGACACGCTCGACAACGCCAAGGGTGACGTAGGCGTGCTGCTCGATCGCGGGTCGCGCCTGCTGGGCCAGACGGCCGACATCGTCGCCCACCAGAAGGGCAACCTGGACTGCAGCCTCAAGGTCCTGCAGCTGGTGATCGAGCGCACCTCGACACCGGAGCAGATCGCCCATCTGACCGCACTCTTGCGCATCGGGCCCACGGCGTTCGACCAGGTGTGGGCGGCGCGGGAGATCGAGACCACGGGCCCGTACCCGGGCGTGTGGGTGCGGGTCGGCTTCCTGGTGAACCCCACCCACAACCCACCGGTGCAGTACCCGACGCCCAAGGAGCTGCCCCCGGTTGCGCAGGTGCAGCTCTGTGCGTCGCCCCTCTTTGCCAGCGGCTCGTACCGGCCGGCGGCGGCATCGCCCGGAGCCGTGGCCCAGCTGGCGGCGACGGGCGGCCCCGCCGCCCTGGTCGGTGGGCTCCTGCTGACGGCCGCGGCCCTGGTCGTGCTCCAGGTCCGCCGCGCCCTACCCTGACCGGTTCATGAGCGAGATCGAAGGGCAGGAGGGCCCGGTCGCGCCCGAGGTACCCGCGCCCGACGCGACGGAGCCCCGAGCCGCTGGCGAGGCGCCGGCGGCCGAGCCGGAGCCGGCGTCGTCGGGCGGGCCTTCCCGACCCCTCATCGTCGTGGCAGCGGCCCTGCTGGTGGTGGCCACGTTCCTGGGCGTCCTCGCGGCCCGGTACAACGCCGAGCTGAACCGTGAGCGGGACGAGCGACAGGAGGTCGAGCAGGTCGCGGCCCGCTTCTCCGCCGCCTTCTTCACCTACGACTACCGCACCCTCGACGCCAGCCTGGAGCGCATCAAGCGCGACGCCACCCGGAAGTACGGGGGCGACTTCGAGCGGGTGTTCAAGACGAGCATCGCCACGCTCATCACGGCCACCCAGGCGCGATCGAGCGGAACCATCACCGACGTCTTCCTCGGGTCGATCGACGACGAGACGGCGAGCGCCCTCACCGTGGTCAACGTCCAACGGGAGGGGGCAGGGGGCCGCCTGCCCTTGGCCGGGCAGTATCTGCAGCTGGATCTGGTGAAGCAACGTGGCGCCTGGCGGGTGGACAACGTGACCGCCGTCGACCTCACGCAGTCGGGCGAATCGGCCCCGGCGGCGACGACCACGACGAGCGTCCCGAAGTAGCGGGGGGCGGCGTATATGCTCCGCCCGCTCCACCCCCCTCCCAAGGATTTTGAATGGCCGACGACACCGACGACGACGTTCTCGAAGACGAGGACGAAGACATCGAAGAGCCCGAGGACCTCGAAGACGACGAGGACATCGAGGACATCGCCGACGAGGACATCATCAGCGACGACGACGTGGTCGACGATGAGGATGACGACGTCGTCGACGATGACACCGTTGTCGAGGTCCCCGTGGCCGCTCCGGCCGCTGAAGAGGAGGAAGAGGAGGACGACGAGGACGCCGACGAGGTGGAGGCGACCCTCGACGAGATCCTGAAGGAGCGCCTCGTCGTCCCCGACGAGGAGGAGGAGGACGAGGAAGAGGCCCCGGACACCGACGACAAGGCCGAGCCCGGCACCAAGGTCCTGCCGAAGCAGCCGGACGAGTTCGTGTGCCAGTCCTGTTTCTTGGTCAAGCACCCCAGTCAGCTGGCCGACGCCAAGCGCCAGCTCTGCCGGGACTGCGTGTGAGTTGATGTCCTACCGCAACGTGGTCGTCGGCACCGATGGATCGGAGACCGCAGAGCGGGCCGTGGACCACGCGGCACGACTGGCGAGCACCTTCGGGGCCCGCCTCACCGTGGTTACCGCCTTCACCCCGGGCGAGGGCGTCGACGCCCAGGAACTGGAGACGGCTCCCGAGGACGTGCGCTGGCGGCTCACCGATGCCGGTGGGGCGGAGGACCTGGCCGGCCACGCCCGCGATGTGGCCAAGGCGGCAGGCGTGCAGGACGTGCGCACGCATGTGGCGTCCGGCGACCCGGCCAGCGCCCTCATCGACGCGGCTGAGGACACGCTGGCCGATGTGATCGTGGTGGGATCGCGCGGCATGACAGGAGCGTCCCGGTTCCTGCTGGGCAGCGTGCCCAACAAGGTGTCGCACCACGCCCCGTGCGATGTGCTCATCGTCCACACCGTCTGACCCATTCCGGCTCAATTTTCCCGGCGGGTACCCGGTGGGGGAGGATGCAGGCGTGTCAGATCGCAAATCACCCGTCGAGCGGGCCATCAACCTCTTCGTCTACGCCCCCGTGGGCCTGCTCGCCCTTGCCCGTGAAGAGCTGCCCGCCATCATCGAGAAGGGCCGTCAGGAGCTCACCAATCAGGCCACCGTCGCCAAGATGATGGGGGAGTACGCCGTGGCCGAGGGCCGAAAAGAGGCCAGCAAGCGCCTCGAGCAGGCCGGTGAAGCCGTCGGCAGCCTGCGCGACCTCGGTGATCGACGAGGCCCGGCCCCGACCCCGCCGGCGGCCAGCACCACGGCCGCGTCACCGCCGGTCGCGCCCGCTCCGCCGGTTGTCGCGACGCCGACCGCCAACTCGACCGCCAACTCGACCGCCAACTCGATCGCCAACGCGTCGGATTCTGTCTCTGCGCCCCCACCGACACCGGCTCCCACTCCGCCCCCTCCCTCCGGTGACGGGTTGGCCATCCCGGGCTACGACGCCCTGTCGGCATCGCAGGTCGTGCAGCGCCTGGCCGGCCTGTCGGGCGCCGAGCTCGAGGATGTACGCGCGTACGAGGGGGCCACCCGCGGGCGCAAGACCATCCTCAACCGGGTCGAGCAGCTGCGGGCGGGCACGTCCTCCTAGTGCCTCGTCCGGCACGAGCCGAGTGACCGAGGAGGCCAGGCCCGCGACTCCGGCCGACGTGCCTCGGCTGGCCGAGCTGGCGCGCGCCGTGCGCGATGAGATGGCCCAGCTCCGAGGCGGGCCCCTCTTCCTCGCGCGGGAGGCCCGGTCCGAGCCGCTCGAGGACGGACTGGCGGCGGAGATCGCCGACCCGTATCACCTGGTCCTCGTCGGGACGATCGACGACGTCGTGCTCGGATACGCGGCAGCGCGGGTCGAGGAGCTGCGCACGGGGGACGTGCTCGCGGTGCTCACCGACCTCTACGTCGAGGCAGAGGCGCGCGCCGTGGGGGTGGGGGAGCGGCTGATGGAGTCGGTCCTGGCGTGGTGCAAAGAGCATCACGCCACCGCGGTCGACACCTACGCCCTGCCCGGCGACCGCAACACCAAGAACTTCTTCGAGATGTCCGGCTTCACCGCCCGCCTCCTCGTGATGCACCGCAAACTGTGAGCGCGCGGCCCGAGGTCTGTGTTGGCGCGATCGCGGTCGACGCCGATCGCCTGCTCCTGGTCCGGCGCGGCCACGGCGCGGCGGCGGGGGAGTGGTCGGTGCCGGGCGGCCGGGTCGAGGCGGGCGAGACACTCGCCGAGGCGGTGGTGCGCGAGCTGCTGGAGGAGACCGGCGTCGAGGGCGTGTGCAACGACCTCATCGGTTGGGTCGAGCGCATCAGCGAGGAGAGCCATTACGTGATCCTCGACTTTCGCGTCGACGTGCTCGAGCCGGGCGAGCCCGTCGCCGGCGACGACGCGGCCGAGGCGCTGTGGGTGCCGCTGCACGAGGTGGCCGACCTGCTCCTCGTGGAGGGCCTGGCCGAGTTCCTCCACGAGAACGGAATCCTCGAGGTCATCACCTGATGGAGCTGCGGGAGGCCATGCGCACGGCCCGGGCCGTGCGGCGCTACCGCCCCGATCCTGTTTCTGACGACGTGCTGGCTCGCTGCCTCGAGGCGGCGTCGTGGGCGCCGTCGGGGTCGAATCGCCAAGGCTGGCGCTTCGTGGTGCTGCGCTCCGATGCCGTACGCGCCGTCCTCGGACCCGCGTACCGACGGGGATGGGAGGACATGGTCGGTGCCTACGGTGCCGCGCCCGATCCGTCCGACGACTCACCCCGGGCCCGGTTGCTGCGGACCATGGCGCACTTCGTCGAGCACTTCCACGAGGTGCCCGTGTACGTGCTCTTCTGCGTCCAGGCGCGCGAGCGCGAGCCGTGGCTCACGGACGGCGCATCGGTGTATCCCGGCGTGCAGAACTTCCTGCTCGCGGCGCGCGAGGAGGGCCTGGGCGCGGTGATGACGACGTGGTTCCAGTACTGCGACGCCGAGCTGCGTGAGGTGATCGGCATCCCCGATGACTGGGAGCTCGCCGCCCTCGTTCCGGTGGGCTGGCCCGTCGGCGGCCACGGCCCCGTGCGGCGCCGGCCCCTAGCCGAGCTGGCCAGCGTTGATCGGTGGGAGACTCCGTTCCGATGAGCAGCGTCCCCAAGGTCATAGACGTCGATCAGCACCTCACCGAGGCCCGCACGGCGTGGCTCGACCACATCGACCCTGCGTTCCGCGATGACGCCCTCGGCGTGGAAGAGGACGAGCGGGGCTGGCCCTGGCTCACGTGGCGCGGCCGGGGGCTCTACGCCGTCGAGCACCAGGAGCCGCATCACCCCGAGGCCATCGGGGCCGAGCGCCTGCGCCGGGAGGCGGGCGAACGACCCACGACGACCTACGAGGAAACGGTGCCCCTCGCGTACCGCGACCCAGCGGCCCGTCTGGCCGAGCTCGACCGCTTCGGCGTCGATGCCAGCGTGCTCTTCCCGAACTACGGGTTGGTCTGGGAGGACATCGTCGGCGTGGACCTGCCCGCCCTTCACGCCAACCTACGGGCCTACAACCGGTGGATGATCGGGACGCTCACGCCTCATGCCGACCGGCTCTTCGGGGTCGGGCACGTGAGCCTGCGGGATGTCGATTGGGCCGTCGCCGAGATCGCCGCGCTGGGACGGGCCGGCATTCGCCTGGCGATGGTCGCCCCCGCGCCGGTCGAGGGCAAGCCGCTGTCGCACCCCGACCTCGACCCGGTGTGGGCTGCGTTCTGCGACCACGGCGTGAGCCCGGTGTTCCACGTCGGCAACTTCGCCCGGCCCCTCGACCCGGCGTGGCACCACGACGACCCCGAGCCCGTCGACAGCCTCCTCGGTTCGGTGTTCCTCTCGCTCGCACCCGCGGTGGCCATCGCGAACATGACGGTGCACGGCACGTTCGAGCGCTTCCCGGAGCTACGTCTCGGCGTGGTCGAGCTGACCGCGGGCTGGCTGCCCACGTTCCTGCTCCACCTCGACGGCGCGTCCGACTTCTACACAGCACGCCACGGCCGTCCCCTACGCAAGCTCGAGCTGCGCCCGTCGGAGTACGTGCTGCGTCAGGTGCGGGTCGGCGCCCTCGCCTATGAGATGCCGGCCATGCTGGTCGACCAGGTGGGGGAGGACACGTTCATGTTCGGCAGCGACTGGCCCCACGCCGAGGGCATCGCCGAGCCCCGCGCCGGCTACGAACGCGCCATCAAGACCCTGAACGACGCCGCCCGCACCAAGATCATGGGCGCCAACGCCGCCTGGCTCCTCCGCCTCTAGCTGCCAGCACCCACCCATCTCCGTTCCGTGAGACGGAGGGTCAAGAAACCTCGCCCCTGGCGTACACGGAATGGGAGTTGAGGGTCAGCGGCCCTTCCATTCTGGGGCGCGCTTCTCGATGAAGGCCTTGGGACCCTCGGCGAAATCCTCAGTGGACGCGAGGTTGGCCATGGCCGCGTAACCCATATTCCAGAGTGTCTCGTCATCGGTCGTGGCCGCGGCGGCGACGATGGCGCGGCTCTCGCGCACCGCCAGGGGTGCATTGGCGCTGATGCGCTCGGCCAGCGCCTTGGCGCCGGACATGGCCTCGCCCGCCTCGGTGAGCGTGTTCACCATGCCGAAGGCGTGGGCCTGCTCGGCGGTGATGGGGTCGCCCGTCAGCACGACCTCCATGGCGATCTTGGGCGGCAGCGTGCGGGGGAGACGGAACAGCCCGCCGGCCACGGCCGCGAGCGACCGCTTGACCTCGGGCAGGCCGAACGCGGCTGCTTTGGACGCCACGACGAGGTCGCACGCCAGCGCGATCTCGCATCCACCGGCCAGGGCGGGCCCGTCGACCGCGGCGATGAGTGGCTTGGTGCGCTCTCGGCGCACGATGCCGCCGAAGCCGCCCCGCTCGGTCTGCAGGTCGTTGGCCTGCCCGGATGCGATGGCCTTGAGGTCGGCCCCGGCGCAGAACACGGGACCGTTGCCCGCCACGATGCCCACCCACGCGTCGTCGTCCGCCTCGAGCTTGTCGATGGCGGCCTCCATCCCGCTGGCGACGTCGCCGTTGACCGCGTTGCGTGCCTCGGGACGATTGATGGTGAGGACAGCGACGTGTCCTTGGAGCTCGTACTCGACGGTCATGGGCTGCACCCTAGGGGAGCGCCCTCGAGTCAGCCCGGGCGGACGAGACCCTCGGCGCGGGCTCGGCGGGCGAACTCCACAACGATCGGTCGCATCTCGGCGAGGATGCCCTCGAGCTCCTCGTCGCTCGGGTGCCAGCGCCGGAGGCACTCGACACGACTGGGGCCGCCGGTTCTCCGCATGTTCTCTTATCGGCGCGGAGGGCGCCGACCTTCACCTTCAGGCAGGAGGAGTTGCCGGCTCGGGCTCGGGAATCGCTACCGGCTCCGATGCAGGCGACTCGGCAGCAGGCGCAGCTGACTCCGGTGCGGGAGCACGCTCGGGCTGGGCCGGCTCGGCAGCAGGCGCAGCTGACTCCGGTGCGGGAGCAGGCTCGGGCTGGGCCGGCTCGGCAGCAGGCGCAGCCGGCGGTGCAGCGGGCGGCGGCGGCACGGGTTTCGGGCCCGACTTAGGGCGGGGAGGCTTCGGTGGGCGCCGGACGGGCCGGGCGGGACCCGGCGGAGGAGGGATCGGGATCCCGAGCATGGGCGCGAGGGCGGGGACGCGGCCCGCTGCCTTCTTGGCCGCCTCGAGCAGCTCGGCACCGGGCTCGGGTGGCAGCCCGACGGGCTTGACGGTGCGGCGGACGGGGGAGGCCGACACCGCTTCCAGCAGGGTCACCCACCGCTCGGGGCTCGCGTCGGGCGCCATGGCCGTGCTCGCGGCCTCGGTGAGCTTCACGGCCAGGTCGGCCGGGACCCGCGTCGCGGGGTCGGGGGCGCGGGCCGAGATGCGCAGGGCACGCACGAGCCTGCCCTCGCCGAGCGCAGTGGTCATGTCGCCGAGCCAGCGGTCGCGCTCGGCCCCGACCCGACGGTCGAGGGCCTCGCGCAGCAACGTGGCCAGCTCCCGCCCGCGCTCGGCGCGTGCCGCGGTGTCGGCGGTCGCGACGACCGATCGCAGGTCGCGTGAGCCGATCTCGTCGACGTGCTCGGCCGCGGCCTCGGCCCGATCGAGCCACTCCGCGGCCTTGAGGGCGGGGAACACGTCCTCGGCGATGTTGAGGAGCATCTCGGCGTTGATCTCGGGCTGCCCCGCCTCGCGAGCCGCCTTGTTCTGGGTCTCGATGGCCTGGCGGACGGCGGGCACGCCGCCCTTGAGGAGTTGCTCGGCCACGGCGCGCTGCTCGGGCGAGAGGGCCTCGACCGCCGCATTGCGATGGGCGTTGCCCGGGCTCAGCTTGCGGGGCTTGGGCTTCTGCTCCGCATCGGGGCGTTCGCTCTGGGCCCGCGCCGGCTTCTCGCGTCGGCGATCAGGTCCCGCGCTCCTTTCCCGCGGCGGTCGGTCGGTCCGATCGCGTGCGGGGCGGTCGCCGCGATCGCCGCGGTCAAGCGGGGGACCGCCGCCCGAGCGCTGCGGACGGTCGCCCCTGGGCGGTCGCTCACCATCGCGGCGAGGCCGGCCGCTGCGGTCGCCCCGATCCGGCTTGCCGGTGAGCTGGGAGGTCACCCCAACCGGCGCCGGCTTGCCGGACCCGATGATCTCGATGCGCTGCGGCTCCTTGTGCTTCTCCTTGCTGGGAAGCACGTTGATGATGCTGATGCCCTCGATCTCGAACTCGGCGTCGACCCGCAGCACATCGCCGACCTTGGAGCCGGATGGAAGCAGCTGCGCGTCGAGCACGCCCTTGGGCTGCTTGGCACCCGCCGCTCTCCACGTCCAGGTGCCGTCGTCCCGCGAGCTGGTCAGCTCGATCTCGATCCGGCGGGCCATCGCCGTCCACGCTAATACGCTCCCGCAAATGCAAGCAGCGCCGGTCGTCCTCGTGCACGGGTTCGCGTCGTCGTTCCACCGCAACTGGCGGGAGCCAGGCTGGGTCGACCTCCTCGAGGAGGGGGGACGCACGGTGATCCCCGTCGACCTCCTCGGCCACGGCGACGCTCCCAAGCCCCATGATCCCGCCGCCTACGCCGACCTCGAGTCGGGCGTGGAAGCGGTCCTGCCCGAGGGGCCCGTCGACGGACTCGGCTTCTCGCTCGGCGCGCGTGTGCTGCTCACCCTCGCGGCGCGCGCTCCCGACCGCTTCGGCAAGATCGTCGTCGGCGGCGTGGGGGAGAACCTGTTCCGCGAGGACAGCACCGACGCCGTCGCCCGCGTCCTCGAAGGCGGTGATCTCCCCAGTCACCCCGAGATGCAGGCGTTCGCCCGCTTCGCTCAGAACTCCGGCAACGACCCCCTCGCCATGGCAGCGGTGCTGCGCCGGCCGACGCCGCCACTGACCCCGGAGATGCTGGCGGCCGTCACCTGCCCCGTCCTCGTCGTCCTCGGCGACCGCGACTTCGCCAAGCCCGCCGACCGTCTGATGGACGCTCTGCCCAACGGCACCCTGGTGACGCTCAAGGGCGTCGACCACCTGGCCACGCCGACCGACTTCGGCTTCATCGACGCCACCCTGGAGTTCCTGGACGCCCTGCCGGGCTGAGGGCTGTGACGTGGCACTCCCGCGGGCAACATGATCCGCCTACAAGAGCTGCGCTAAGCCCTACGCATGGCCACGAAGACGAACACGAAGTCGCCCGCGCGCCACGCTGCTGACAGCCACGATCTGATTCGCGTGCAGGGCGCGCGCGTCAACAACCTCGAGGACGTCAGCGTCGAGCTTCCGAAGCGCCGGCTGACGGTGTTCACCGGCGTCTCCGGCTCCGGCAAGAGCTCGCTCGTGTTCGGCACGATCGCCGCCGAGTCGCAGCGGCTCATCAACGAGACCTACAGCGCCTTCGTCCAGGGCTTCATGCCGACGATGGCGCGGCCCGATGTCGACGTACTCGACGGCCTGACGACCGCGATCATCGTCGACCAGGAAAGGATGGGCGCCAACGCCCGTTCCACGGTCGGCACCGCTACGGACGCCAACGCAATGTTGCGCATCCTCTTCAGCCGACTCGGCAAACCCAACATCGGCGGGCCCAACGCGTTCTCCTTCAACACCGCGTCGGTGCGAGCAAGCGGCACGATCACCGTCAAGGGAGAGACCAAGAGGGCGTCCTTCAGCCGTACCGGCGGCATGTGCCCACGCTGCGAGGGCATGGGCAGGGTGGAGGACATCGACCTCACCCAGCTGTACGACGAGTCCAAGTCGATCAACGAGGGTGCGATCACGATCCCCGGTTACAGCATGGAGGGCTGGTACGGCCGCATCTACAACGGCTCCGGGTTCTTCGATGCAGACAAACCGATCAAGAAGTTCAACAAGAAGGAGCTGCACGACCTCCTGCACAAGGAGCCGACCAAGATCAAGGTCGACGGCATCAACCTCACCTACGCGGGTCTCATCCCGCAGATCCAGAAGTCGTTCCTGTCCAAGGACATCGACGCGCTGCAGCCGCACATCCGTGCGTTCGTGGAGCGGGCGATGACGTTCGACGCCTGTCCCGAGTGCGGCGGTACCCGTCTGAGTGAGGCGGCCCGCTCGTCGAAGATCGGCAAGGTCAATATCGCCGACGCCTGCGCGATGCAGGTCAGCGATCTCGCCGAATGGGTCAGCGGCCTCGAGGCGCCGTCGGTGGCGCCGCTGCTGGCCAAGCTTCGGCACACCCTCGACTCCTTCGTGGACATCGGGCTCGGCTACCTGTCCCTCGACCGGCCGTCGGGCACGCTGTCGGGCGGCGAGGCCCAACGCACCAAGATGATCCGCCATCTCGGCTCGTCGCTCACCGACGTCACCTACGTCTTCGACGAGCCCACCATCGGCCTGCACCCCCACGACATCCAGCGCATGAACGACCTGCTGCTGCAGCTGCGCGACAAGGGCAACACGGTGCTCGTCGTGGAGCACAAGCCGGAGACGATCGAGATCGCCGACCACGTCGTCGACCTCGGCCCCGGCGCCGGAAGCGCGGGCGGCACCATCTGCTACGAGGGGACCGTCGACGGCCTGCGGTCGAGTCGCACCATCACCGGCCGCCATTTCGACGACCGGGCCACGCTCAAGCTGGAGGTGCGGACGCCCACCGGCGCGTTGGAGATCCGCGGCGCGACGAAGCACAACCTGCAGAACGTGGACGTCGACATCCCCCTCGGTGTGCTCTGCGTGATCACTGGGGTTGCCGGCTCCGGCAAGAGCTCCCTCGTGCACGGGTCGCTCCCCGCCGACGAGGGTGTGGTGTACGTCGACCAGGGCGCGATCCGCGGCTCGCGACGCAGCAACCCAGCGACGTACACCGGACTGCTCGAGCCGATCCGCAAGGCGTTCGCGAAGGCCAACGGCGTGAAGCCGGCGCTGTTCAGCGCCAACTCCGAGGGCGCCTGTCCCACCTGCAACGGCGCCGGCGTCATCTTCACCGACCTGGCAACGATGGCCGGCGTGGCCACCACGTGCGAAGACTGCGAGGGCAAGCGGTTCC
>JBEEFQ010000046.1:0-7875 GCA_041166245.1 Actinomycetota bacterium
CCGCTGCCCTTTCACCGGAAGGTTCAGCACTACGAGCAGACTCCCGCCGGTCAGGAACAGCACATCCAAGCGGTTGCGCCACTCCGCCGCCGTTCCCCCCTGCACGATCCACACGTCCGGCAGCTCGTGCCACCAGGAATCGGAGAACATCTTCACGGCCGCATGGATGTACTCCCGCTGAGCCTCGTCGATGTCCGCTACCAGGATGATGTAGAACCGGTCGTCGTAGTCGTCGCTACTCATGACGCCTGCCCTTCGCCCTCGCCGCCTGCTCCACTGGGCTCGTCTCCCCCCGCAGGTGGAAGTGCCGCCACCTCCGGTGCTCCTGGGTAGCCCGCACTTGGAAGGGCAGCATCCTCAATCACAATCCCTATCGGCGTCAGGCGCTCGCCCGCCGAGCTATCGCCCAACAGCGTTGTCTGCTGTTGGATCGCCGCATATTCAGTCCCGCTCACGTGAGTGAGCATCAGCTTCGACGGGTCCTTTATGGCGATCGCGAGCACCGCAATAACGAACGCAACAGCGAACACCCCCGCGAACCCGAGCACCCAGGGGGCGAGCCATGCAGAAGAGGTCTGGGAAAGCACACCGGCGGCGCTCACCCCGCCCGCTATCACGGCAACGATGACGATCCCGACGAAGCCCAGCACCGTCTTCGGTGCGTTCGTCTGACGAGTTCTGATTGCGCTCGTGACTTGCCTTAACACGACGTCATCCCCCACCCGCCACCGGGCGCTAGCTCACAGGAGGCGTCGCCCTCCAGCTACTTGCCAGCGCGACGCTGCCAGCGGGTCGCCTTCAGCATCTTCTTGTGCTTCTTCTTGCGCATCCGCTTGCGGCGCTTCTTTATGAGGGACCCCATGGCGGGCTGGACCCTACCCGACGACCCGTACCGCCCCCACACCCCACGATCCCCTCACAGGAGCGGGGGCCGGACGGGAGGCTCCGGCGGCTGGCGCCGCCCGGTCGCCTCCGGCGGTCAGGCCCGTCGCTTCAGGGGCAGTTGACGTAGAAGTCCCAGTCACTCCGCACGTCGTCGTAGTGCATGCTCCATCCGAACTGACACCACGACAGCAGCCACACGACCGGCATCTGCACCGTGAGCCAACCCAGCATCGTCATCTCATCCGGACACCCCGATGCCACCGTTGCCCAGCTCCAGGCGGCCACCTCCTCGCCCACGTCCTCCGGGTACCCCCCGCCGTTCACGTAGCCGCCCCCGCGCCGTCACTGTCGCTCCCGGTGCAGAGCTTGCGAGTCGCCTCCCCCATCGCCCACTCCTCCATCCGCCTCGCGAAGTCCGGTGCGTCCTTCACGTTGAACACCGTCAACCCATCGACCCCTCGCGGCCCCTTGTACCCGCGCTTCCCCCCGGAGAGGCGCCGCATCTGGCCGTCGATGTAGCGCCGGTACACACGCCGCAGCTCCAGCCAGACCTGCCGGTCCACGGTCCGCCGCATCTCCAGCGGCGCGAACCGGCCCCCCGGCCCCGCCCAGCGGCCGTAGAACGCGAGCCCCCCGAAGTCCTCTGGGGGGTTCTTCTGGCTCCACTTCCCCGACTCCCGCCAGAAGTACTCGGCAATCCGAATCCGGTTCGCGGTCTCCGACGCCGCCTTCGTCCAGAACGCAGGCGTCACGTCCGCGCCCCGATACCGGTGGCCATTCTCCCCGCTCCTCACGATGCCCCACCACGTCCGCAGCAGCCAGGCCGAGAACTCGCCCATCTCCGCCAACTCATGCCGCTTCGCAGCCAGCCCCTTGCCCCTGTAGCTGCCGTACGCCGCGACCAGGCGCCGTCGCTCCAGGACCCGGACCACCAGGCGATGCCACTCCTCGTCCGTCACCGCGTGCGCCGGCACACCGACGTACATGTGGGTATGGGGTGCTTGGCGCTCCTCCAGCGCCCGCCGCTCCCGCGGCTGGAACTCCATCACCCACACGCCGATCGGTGGAGAGCGCCACTTGCGGCGCCACGCCTCCTTCAGCGCCTCCCGGTGCCTCACGACTGCTCTGGCGTCCGGTGCCCACCGCCGCCACTGGGCCGGGTACGTGAGCGTGATCATCGCCACGTACTGCCCCATCAGCTCCCATGGCAGCGCCGTGTACTCGTAGCGCATCGATCGGCGGCTCCTGGCGCTGAAGGTCGTCTGTCTGCGCCCGGCCGTGGACGGCCCGTGCTTGCCCACGTTGGACCCGCCGCCGCCTCGCTCCCGCCCGCCTCGCTCCACTGCGGCCTTGGCCAGCGCCCCCGTTTCGTCCGGCTCCCACCGCCGCACCAGGCGCACCGCTCCCTCCGTCCACCGATGCTCGAACCGGTTCGGCATCAGTACTCCTGCCACCCCGGCCGAACATGGCCGCCGCCGCACTCCTCGTGATTACGGGCGAAGCACCCCCGACAGCACCCGTCACCGCACCAACCGCAGACCCGCAAATCCGCCCGGCGCCTCCAGCGCCAGCGCCCACACTCCGGGCATTGCATCCAAACCCGGCCGCTCGCCGGCCCCTTCCTGAAACGCTTCCTCCAACGCACGACGGCGCGTCCTTTCCCGATGCTTACGGAAAGGAGCACTCGTCTCCCGGGCTCTTGCGGGAACCGATGCAGAGCCCCATGACCCGGGACCGACGCCCTGCAACCCACGCTGAGGGTTTGCGGTAGGTCCCTCAGCAGACCCCCCCGTCACTCCACGTACCGGGGTTCGCATCCCGGATTATCCATGCCTCACTCGGACCGTCAACCCCCCAACCCCGGCGCAGAAGGAGGGGGGGGTCGTGCCATGGCGTCTGCTCGCCCATCGGCTCCAGTCGCTGGCACCCCGCTCCCTCCGCCCGCCCTTCGCTATGTCATCCGCCCCGTATTCCGAGCCCATCGCTCAATGTCACGCCAGTCCCACGCCGGGTTCCTCGACACCACCCACTTCGGCTCAGGCAACAGTCCTCGTGACTTCCAGACCGCCACCGTCTGTTGCCGCACACCGAGTCGCTCTGCGATCTCCACCACGCCGACGATGTCCACCTCACTCCGCCAGCGTCACGACCGGCGCAGCGTTGTACGTGATCCCGAGCACAGCGACGATGTGCTCAGACCCCGTCAGCGCCTCGCGCACGATCCACTGCACCACCCTGCCCACCTCGTCCCTGTCCTTGTCCGACACCCACTGGTCGTGCACAAGCTCCACGTCCAGAGACACCCGGCTCACCTCTCGCCTCAGCTTCACGGTTCGCGCCATGCCATCACCGTACGCTGTCCATAGGCTATTGACAACTGTGGTAGACTGTTAACAGGCGCCTGGGCAACAGCCCATGCAGAAACCGCTCAAGAAGGGCCGGATCGTGGAGCAACTGCACAGTCTTAAGGTGAAGAACAGATCAAGAAGCGCCGCAAGCGGATGCGCAAGAAGAAGCACAAGAAGATGCTGAAGGCCACCCGCTGGCAGCGCCGAGCGGGCAAGTAGGTCTCTCAGCCGACCGCCCCTAGGGGCGGTCGGTTCGCGTCACGACCCGGTCCTCGCCTGGGAAGGCGCCATCCACGAACCAGGTTGAGCCACTGCCGGCCAGCCTCGGCGCCAGTCCCGTGGCGTCCCCCAGTCGGTCGCGCCACGCCGCGAGGCGGGGCTCGACGGACAGCGCCGCGGGCTCGAGGTCGTTGCCGTTCGAGCCCGCGGGCCCGCCCAGGCGGTCCCACTCGGCGTAGACGGCGGCCGACGACACCCCGAACGGCGGGGTGAGCAGGGTGATCTCCTGCTCGACGAACGGCAGCGGCTCGACCACCTCGCCGATGCCATGAACCCGGGCCCGGCCGCCGACGAGGCAGAAGGCCACGTCGGCACCGAGCGACGCCGCCACTTCGAGATCGGTACAGCCCGCCCACCGCAGCACGGCGGCCGCGTCGGCCGACCCTCCGCCCAGCCCGGCACCGGCGGGGATGCGCTTGTCGATGACGACGTGCGCCGACCGCCCCACTACCGCCAGGGCGCGGGTGACAAGGGTGTCCTGCACATCGGACCCCACCACGGACACGCCCGACCCGTCGGTGAAGGTGAGCGTGTCGGCCAGCTCGAGGGTGACCATCTCCGCGTCGATCAAGTGGTAGCCGTCGTCTCGCACGCCGGTGACGCGCAGCGACAGCGTCAGCTTGGCGGGGGCTCGGCGGACATCGCGCACGCCGTCAGCCTGCCCCATGCCTCGACGTCGAGGGCTTCAGCCCGCGATGCGGGGTCGATGCCGGCCGCTTCGATGACGCCGGCGGGCACGATCCCGGCCAGCGCCCGGCGCAGCATCTTGCGCCGCGTCGCGAACCCGGCCCGCACCAGCGCCTCGAACCGCTCGTAGGGCACGTCGACCGCCGGTGCCGGTCGCCGCTCGATCCGCACCAGCGCCGAGTCGACCCGGGGCTGGGGAACGAACACCGTCGGCGGCACCTTGCCGACCACTGACGCGGTCGCCCAGTAGCCGACCTTCACCGACACCGCGCCGTAGGCCTCGTCGCCCACGCCGGCGGCCAGCCGCTCACCGACCTCGCGCTGGACCATGACCAGCATGCGGTCGATGGCGGGCACGCCCCCGAGCAGGTCGAGCACCAGCGGCGTGGCCACGTTGTACGGGAGGTTGGCGACGAGCGCCCACCGCTCGGCACCGGCCAGCGCGGTCGACCAGTCGAGGGCACGCGCGTCGGCCTGCAGCACAGACACGCCCCGACCCTCGACCACCGACTCGAGGACCGGCACGAGGTGGCGGTCGACCTCGACCGCCGTGACCGCCGCACCGGTCTCGGCCAGCGCCAGCGTCAGCGCGCCGAGCCCGGCGCCGATCTCCACCACGTGGTCGCCGCGCCCCACGCCCGCCAGCTTGGCGATGCGGCGAACCGTGTTGCCGTCGGCGACGAAGTTCTGACCCAGGGCCCGGCTGGGCCGCAGCCCGTTGGCAGCCAGGAGGTCGAGCACCTCCCGCCTGCCCATTGTCATGGACCAGTGGCTACCAGGTCAGGCGGACGGATATGACCCCTGCGTCGAGCGGGGCCAGCGCCGCGAAGGTGTCCTTCGACAGGTCGATGATCCACCCGTTGACGTACGGCCCGCGGTCGGCGACGCGGCAGTTCACCTGCCTGCCGCTGCTGGTTGCCGTCACCGTCACGATGGTGCCCTTGGGAAGGGTTCGGTGCGCACACGTGCCGGGCGGTGCGGCCTCGTACCACGACGCCTTGCCCGACTGGGTGTTGGATTCGGTGGTGGTAGGCGGGGCCGCGTCGCGCTTGGGCGCGGGCTTCGGTGCTGCCGTGGTCGTCGTCGCCGGCTTGGGCTTGGGCTGCGCCGTCGTCGTCGTCGTGGCGGGACGGGGCCGCACCGTCGTCACCGTCGCCTTGCGAACCACCGCTTCGGTGGTGGGCGGCGGGACTGGGGCGGTGGTCGTCGTGAAGTCCTCCAGCGGCATCTCCTCGAGGGCTCGCCGGGCCCAACCGTCCGAGCGGCTGGCCCGCTCCGGGACCACGCGCTCGTCGGCGACGGCCGTCGTCGACTCGGTCACCGCGGCGGCCGACACCGTGGTGCGTTGCGGATGCGGTCGGCGCGCGCGCAGGCCACTCACCGGGATGATGACCATTGCGGCGCACAACACCGCTCCTACCAGGCGCCTGTGCGCCACAGCGTAAGAGGTGTGCAGAAGAGAGAACCCTTTCCTCGGAGGCAGCCCGAGGAGCCCAGCGCACCCTAGAGAGGGGACACGGACCCTGGCAACTCGTACAGCGCCTGGGTATTCGCCCACGACGCCGCCGCCACCTGCTCGAGGTCTATCCCTTTTGTCCGACTTACTCCAGCCCCTACCAGGGGGATGTTTCCAGGCGTGTTGCGCTGGCCTCGCAGCGGAACCGGCGCCAGGAACGGACTGTCGGTCTCGAGCACGAGCCGGTCCAGGGGGCAGATCCGGGCCGCGGCCCGCACGTCGGCGGCGTTCTTGAACGTCACCACCCCGCTGAAGGAGAGGGAGGCGCCAAGGTCGAGGCACCGCCGGGCCTCGTCCTCGCCCCCCGTGAAGCAGTGGAACACGGTGCGGTCGGGCACGCCCTCGGCGGCCAGGACGGCGAACGTGTCGTCCCACGCCTCGCGGGTGTGGATGGACAGGGCCAGGCGCCGCTCGTGGGCCAGTTGGATCTGGGCCGCGAACGCGGCCCGTTGGACGTCCCGCGGCGAGTGGTCGTAGTGGTAGTCGAGCCCGCACTCGCCGACGGCGACGACCTTGGGCGCGTCGAGCAGGTCGACGATGGTGTCCACCCCGTTCTTGGCGTCGTGCGGATGCAGCCCGACGGTGGCCCACACCTCGTCGTGAGCCGCCGCCAACGCGATGGCGGCGGCGGACTCATCTGCGTCGGTGCCGATGGTGACGATGCGGGTCACGCCCGCGTCCCGCGCCGCCGCCAGCACCGCCTCGATGTCGTCACCCATCGAGAGGTGGGCGTGGCTGTCAGCCCACACGGGGAAAGAGCGGCTCGCCTTTGGTGACCGGGAGCCCGCCGGGATAGCCACCCCACGCCGCCGCCTCGGGGAGGCGCTGGTCCTCGGGGCTGCCGTCGAGGCCGATGCGACGCCACACCTCGCGCGCAGCGCGAGGGATGGCGGGCGACGCGAGAACCGAGACGATGCGCAGCACTTCGAGGGCGTCGCCCAGCACCGCGTCGACCGCAGGCCCGGGCTCCGCCTTCCACGGTTCGTTTGCCTCGAGGTAGGCGTTGGCCTCGCGGATGAGCCGCCAGGTCGCATCCAGGCCGTCGCTGGGCGCGGGACGGGCCCACGCCGCCTCGGTCGCCGCGTAGCACGCAGCCGCGGTGGCGCGCAGCGGGCTGTCGCCCTGCGGCACGGGCCCAACGCCGTTGCACTTCTTGGCCACGACCGTCGCCACACGCGACAGCAGGTTGCCGAAGTTGTTGGCCAGATCCGAGTTGAAGCGCGCCACCATGCCCTCGTAGGAGAACTCGCCGTCCGGACCGAAGGGCTGGTCGCGGAGGAAGTGGTAGCGGTAGCCATCCACGCCGAAGTCGGCGACGAGCTCGTCGGGCGCGATCTGGTTGAGCGCCGTCTTGGACATCTTCTCGCCGCCCACGAGCAGCCAGCCGTGCACGAGCACTTGATGAGGCGGATCGATGCCCGCCGCCAAACACATGGCCGGCCACCAGATGCAATGGAAGCGGATGATCTCCTTGCCGATCAGATGGTGAACAGCGGGCCACCAGAAGTTGAACTTCTCCTGGTCCTGGCCGTAGCCAACGGCGGTCGCGTAGTTGATGAGCGCGTCGTACCAGACGTAGAACACGTGCTTGTCGTCCCATGGCACGGGTACGCCCCAGCGGGTGGACGTGCGGGTGATGGAGATGTCCTGCAGACCCTGCTTGATGAACCCGAATGCCTCGTTGCGCTTGGTGGCGGGGATCACCGCTTCGGGTTGCGCGGCGTACCACTCGCGCAGCCGGTCCTCGAACTTGGTCAGCTTGAAGAAGTAGTTCTCCTCCTGCAGCAGCTCGAGGGGGCGGCCGTGGATCGGGCAGTTGCCGTTCACCGCCTGGGCCTCGGTGTAGTAGTCCTCGCACGAGATGCAGTACAGACCCTCGTAGGTGTCGAGCTCGATGAAGCCGTTGTCGTAGATGCGCTGGAGGAACGTCTGCACGGCGACGTGGTGACGGGGCTCGGTCGTACGGATGAAATCGTCGTTGGAGATGCCGAGCAACCTCCAATTCTTGTGGAAGCTTTCGCTCATCCGATCGGCGAGCTCCTGGGGGCTGATGCCCTGGGCCTCCGCGGCCCGCTCGATCTTGACGCCGTGCTCATCGGTGCCGGTCAGGAAGTACACGTCGTCACCGATGAGCCGATGCCAGCGGGCGAGGGCGTCTGC
>JBEEFQ010000047.1:0-18956 GCA_041166245.1 Actinomycetota bacterium
CGGTCGCGCGGCGCGCCGGCGGCCAGCGCCGACACCGTCAGCGGGACACGGATGAGCTCGTCCTCCGACCGCGATATGCCGACGGTGACCGTCTTGGCCTGGTGCTTGATGGCATCGACGGGACGGGTGAGCTCCTCGATGGCGCGGGTCAGCGCGTCGGTGACGTCCTGCACGACCACGGCCGTAGTGCCGACACGGCCGAAGTCGAGCTGGTAGGCGTCGAGCGGGATCAGTCCGGTCGCGTACCGCAACACCGAAGCGAGGCGCACCGCGGTGCTCGCCTCCAGGCTCCCGTCGTAGGAACCGGCGCGGAGGTCGTCGAGGAAGCGCGCCACCAGCGGCTCGATGGCGGCACGCACAGCGTCGAGCACGTCCTGACTGTCGCGGCCGCCCGCGACCGCCGTCTCGATGACGGCCCGGGCCTCGCGGAGGGGCCGGGCCTGAGCGTCGATGGCCAGCGCCGCCTCGTAGCCGAAGAGGTGGCCGACCATGGCGGACAGCACGAAGGCCAGGCCGGGGTGCACCTCGGGCACGGTGATGGTGGCGACGGCGGCCGGGAACTCCGTTGCCCCCTCGGTCGCGATCACGATCGGCGTGGCCTTGTGCGCCCGATAGATCGCGATCTCCTTGGCAACGTCGTCGGCGTTGGGCCCGGTGAGCCCGGCCGCGCACACGATGACGAGCGGCTCGGCCGAGAGATCGATGTGCTTCTTGTCCTCGGTGGCGTCGCAGGCGATGGACTTGTAGCAGAGCTCGGAGAGCTTGATGCGAATCTCTTCGGCCGCCACGCGGTTGGCCCCATTGCCGACCACCGCCCAATAGCGACGGGACGGTGCCCAATGATGGGCGGCCTCGGCGATCTCCGGGCGCTTGGCGATGATCGCCTCCATGGCGGCGGGCACGGCGCGCAGACCGTCGAGCAGCAGGCCCGTCTCACGGGGATCGGCGCCCGCTGCCTCGCCCAGGGCGGCAGCGAGGAGCACGCCCGCTGCGACCTGTGCGTAGAAGGCCTTGGTCGACGCCACGCTCATCTCCACGTCACGGCCGTCGGAGGTGTAGATCACCCCGTCGGACTTCTCGACCAGGTCGCTGTTCCGCCGGTTGACGATGGACACCACGACCCCGTCGCGTGCCCGGACGAGGTCGACGGTGCGGTTCGTGTCGGTGGTCGTGCCCGATTGACTGATGGCGACGATCAGCGTGCCCGCCATGTCGTCGTCGAGGGCGAAGCCCGACAGCTCGGTGGCCGGCATGGCAGTGACGACGGTCTCGGTGTGGGCCATCGTGCGCTCGAGGAACGACGCCACCGCCTGACCCGCGACCGCGGCGGTGCCCTGACCGATGACGATCACCCGCCGGAGTCGGCCCTGGCCGACCGCCTCGAGCAGCGAGGGCGGGATGGCCTCGGGGCCCAGCACAGCACGGGTCTCGTCCCCTGCGCCGTCGAGCTTGCCCCGCAGCGTCTTGCGGAACGACTGCGGCGCCTCGGTGATCTCCTTGAGCAGGAAGTGCGGGAAGGCGCCTCGGTCGATGTCGCGCGTCGTGATGGTCGCGACGGTGATCTCGTCGTCGGCCAACGGCATCTCCGCGCCGTCGTATGTCAGGCGGCTGATGCCCTCGACGGTGCCGGCGTCGTCGCGGTCGAGGACGACGATCTGGCCCTCGAGCCCCTGGGGACCTTTGGCCTCGCCGTCCATGCGTAGATACCGCGAGGTCTCCTCGACCAACCCGTACGGCTCGCTGGCCACGATGAAGGCGTCCTCGGCCAGGCCCACGTACAGCGCCTGACCGCTGCCTCGAAGGGCGAGCAGGAGCCGGTCGGGGGCGTCGGCCGCGCTGGCGGCGATGGCGACCGAACCCTCGAACTGGGCGACGGTGCGCCGGAACGCTTCGGCCGGATCCAGACCCTCAGCGAGCCGGCGCGAGACGAGCGCAGGGATGACCTTGGCGTCGGTGGTGATCTCGGCAGGGATGGTGAGTTGCTCGCGGTCGCGCAGCTCGGCGTGGTTGTCAACGTCACCGTTGAGCGCCGCGGTCACGTACGGCTGCTCGCCGCCCGTCTGCTCCTCCTGGTTGAGGGGATGAGCGTTGGCCTGGGAGATGATGCCGACGCTGGCCCATCGCGTGTGGCCGAGCACCAGGCACTGCGCGTCGTCGTGCACGAGCGCCCGCCGCAGCAGCTCGTCGGACGTGATGGCGGCGCGCAGGGCCCGGACGTTGTCACCGAGCTCGCCGATCTCGGCCGCCGCCTTGTACACGAAGCTGAGCAGGCCATTGGGGGTCCGCACCGCCATGGACGTGAACAGAGGATCCGCGGTGCGCTGGTCGACGAGCCCACGCACGTCGGGAGCGTCGAGGTCGAGGCCGTGACCCTCGACAAGCAGGTGGATGCCAGCGGAGTCGCGGCCCCGCACCTCGAGGCGGTCGATGGCCGAAAGGGCGAGCTGGACGGAGGTGCAGGCCTCGATGGCCGACGGCCCCGCGTCCGGGCCGGCGAGGTCGGCGACGGCGGCCGCGGTGCGCAACCGGTCCCGGCGCACGGCCCAGACCGCGTCCTTGAGGGCGATGAGGGCGGCGTTGAACGCCTCGAGCTCAGGACCCGACAGCCGGGCCTCGCCGGAGTCGGCCCACCGTTCGAGCCGGGCCGCCTCCTCCTCGAAGGCGGCCATGCGCTCCTCGAGCTCAGCGGCCAGGTCGGGTGACTCCAGCAGGCGGCGGACGCCCCTGCTCCCGCGCAGCGCGGCGTCGACGGCCGCGACCTGGGCCGCGGCCACGTCGATGGCGCTGACGGGCGCGATGGGCTCGCCGTACAGGGCCGTCCAGGCCGTGCGCAGCTCCTCTTCGATCCAGCTGCGCTCAGGGGGTGGGCGGCGGCCGGGCCGTCGCACCACGGCGATGATGCCGCACATAGGCGGTCCAGCTTAGGAGGCGGCTGAAGAAGTGGGGTGCGCAGATCGTCGAGTCAGAATCGTCGCCCGCAAGGCGCACCGGAGCCCCAAAAGCCTTGCCCTCTTCGGGCGAGGAGCAACGCTGCGGGCGGCGATTCTGGCCGACGAGATGTGTGCATCCACTTCTTCAGCGGTCTCCTAGGGGGTGGAGGCGGCTTCGACCGCCGCAGCCAGCCGCTCGGCCGCCTGTTCCGCCTGCTGCTGTGAAGGTGCCTCCACCATCACGCGGACCACCGGTTCGGTGCCGCTCGGGCGCAGGAGGACCCGCCCGTGATCGCCCAGCTCCGCCTCGACCGCCGCGACCTCGTCCTTGATGGCCCGGGCCTGGCCCACGGCCGCCCGGTCCGCCACCCGCACGTTCACGAGCACCTGTGGGAGCTGGGTCATGGCCTCGGCGGCCAGGTCGGCGAGCGGGCGGCCGGCGCGGTGGACGGCATCGAGCAGCAGCAGGCCGGTGAGCAGGCCGTCGCCGGTCGTCGCCAGGTCGCGGAAGATGACGTGGCCCGACTGCTCGCCCCCGAGCGACCACTTCCCGTCCTCCAGCGCCTCCAGCACGTAGCGGTCACCCACCTGCGTCTCGACGACGGTGATGCCGCGCTCGGCCATGGCCAGACGGAAGCCGAGGTTGGTCATCACCGTGACGACCACCGTCGCGTCGGTGAGTCGCCCCTCGGCGTGCATGTCGATGGCGCAGATCGCCATCATGTGGTCGCCGTCGACCAGCCGGCCGGCGCCGTCGACAGCCAGCACGCGGTCGGCGTCGCCGTCGAAGGCCAGGCCCGCGTCGGCGCCCGCCTCGACCACGGCGCGCTGCAGGTCCTGCGGGTGAGTGGAACCGCATCCAGCGTTGATGTTGATGCCGTCGGGCGCGTCGTGGATCACCTCGACGCGCGCGCCCGCCTCGCGGAACGCCTCGGGCCCGACCGTCGACGCCGCGCCGTTGGCGCAGTCGAGCACGACATGCAGCCCTTCGAGACGGCGGCCGTTCATTGCGGCGAGCAGGCGGCGCTCGTAGGCGGCCGTCGCCTCCGGCTCGACGGAGAGGCGGCCGACGGACGCGCCACTGGGCGGCGCTCCGAGCAACGCCTCGAGTCGCTCCTCGACCGCGTCACTCAGCTTGCGCCCGCCGGCAGCGAAGAACTTCACCCCGTTGTCCGTGTACGGGTTGTGGGAGGCGGAGATCATGGCTGCCGGCAGTCCCCGCTCGGCCGACGCGGCTGCGACAGCCGGCGTGGGCACCACGCCGAGATCGACGACGTCGACGCCCTCGGCCGTCAGGCCGGCACTGAGCGCAGCCTGGATCCCCGGCCCCGACACGCGCGTGTCACGGCCCACCAGGAACGTGCCCCCGTCGAGCACCCGCGCCGCCGCCCGCCCGAGCGACGTGACCAGCTCAGACGTCAGCTCTGTACCGGCAACCCCGCGGACCCCGTCCGTCCCGAACTTGAGCGTCACGCGGACCAGCCCCAGATCCGCTTTCGCGCGCTGGATGGGGTCATAGCCCCAACGAGAGCGCGAAAGAAGAACGGCTGTGGCAGGGCGGGCCTACCGCTTGCTGTATTGCGGGGCCTTGCGGGCCTTCTTGAGGCCGTACTTCTTGGATTCCTTGGCCCGGGAGTCGCGGGTGAGGAGGCCGGCCCGCTTGAGGGCGGTGCGGGACTCGGGATCGAGCTCGATGAGGGCCCGGGCGATGCCGAGGCGGAGGGCGCCGGCCTGGCCGGAGATGCCGCCGCCGGCGATGGTGGCGTCGACGTCGTACACGTCGATGGTCGTCGTGAGCCGCAGGGGCTCGGTGACGATCATGCGGTGGGTGGCGGTCGGGAAGTAGTCCTCGATGGGCCGGTCGTTGATGCGCACCGTGCCGTTACCGGGCTTGAGTCGCACGCGTGCGACGGCCTCCTTGCGGCGGCCGGTCGTCTGGGTGAGGGGCTTGGGCATCAGGACTCCAGGACTACGACGCCCGCCGGGCGTGCTCGATGGCAAGGGGCTGGGGCGACTGGGCCGCATGGGGATGATCGGGCCCGGCGTAGATCTTGAGCTTCTTCAGCATCTGACGGCCGAGCGTGGTCTTCGGGAGCATGCCCCGAACCGCCTTGCGAATGACCTCGGTGGGCTTCTTCTCCATCAGCTCGGTGTAGTTCTGCTGCTTGAGACCGCCGGGATAGCCGGAGTGGCGGTAGGCGATCTTCTTCTCCGCCTTGTCCGACGTGAGGACGATCTTGGAGGCGTTGATCACGATGACGTGATCGCCGACGTCGACGTTGGGCGCGAAGGTGGGCTTGTGCTTGCCGCGCAGGATGCGGGCCACCTCGGTGGAGAGGCGCCCGAGCACCAGCCCGTCGGCGTCGATGACGTGCCAGACGCGATGGATGTCAGTGGATTTCGGGGAGAACGTGCGCACCTATAGCTCCTCATGCCCCGCGCAGGGCCAGCGAGCCAGTGTAGTGGGTGGCGGGGGTACGGTCGAAGCGTGATCACCCTGCGGGACGTGACCGACGCCCGAGAGCGGGTGGCCCCGGTTATCAGGGCGACGCCGGTCGACTTCTCCGACTCCCTCACCAAGCTGGTGGGCCGACCCGTGCTGCTCAAGCCCGAGCACCTCCAGCGCACAGGGTCCTTCAAGATCCGAGGGGCGTACAACTTCATCTCCCGCCTCACGGGGGACGGTGAGGTGGTGGCCGGATCGGCTGGCAACCACGCCCAGGGCGTGGCCCTGGCCGCCCAGCTCACCGGCCGGCGGGCGACCATCTTCATGCCCACCAACGCCCCCCTCCCCAAGCTGGAGGCCACCCGGGCCTACGGCGCCACGGTGCGGCTCGAGGGCAGCGTGGTGGACGAGTGCAACGCCGGTGCCCGCCAGTACGCCACCGACACCGGTGCCACCTTCGTGCCACCCTTCGACGACCCGCTGGTCATCGCCGGCCAGGGCACCATCGGGCTGGAGATCGCCGACGAGGTCCCCGAGCTCGAGGTCGTCGTCGTGCCCATCGGCGGCGGAGGGCTCGTCGCCGGCGTGGCCACGGCCCTCGCGCACACCCGGCCCGGCACCAAGGTCATCGGCGTCGAGGCGGAAGGCGCCGACGCAGTGCGCCGCTCGGTGGACGAGGGCCGTGTCATCTCGGTGCTTCGGCCGGACACCATGGCCGACGGCATCGCGGTGCGCGCCCCGTCGGAGCTCACGCTCGCCCACGTCCGGGCCTACGTCGACGAGGTCGTCACCGTCACCGAGGAGGAGATCAGCCGCGCCCTCCTGCTCCTGCTCGAACGGGCCAAGGCCGTCGTCGAGCCGGCAGGCGCGGTCGCCCTGGCCGCGGTGCTGGCCGGCAAGGTGCCGGGCACTGGCCCCGCGCTCGCCATCCTGAGCGGCGGCAACGTCGACCCGCTGTTGCTCATCAAGCTCATCGACCACGGCCTGTCCGCCGCGGGTCGCTACTTGCTGCTGCGCATCGTGATGGACGACCAGCCTGGCTCACTGGCCCGACTCACCGAAGCGGTGGCGGCCATGGGCCTCAACGTGCTCGAGGTCGAGCACCACCGGTCGGGGGTGCGACTGGGCGTCGACGAGGTCGAAGTGCTGCTCACGTTGGAGACCCGCGATCCCGACCACCGCCACCAGGTCGTGACCGACCTGAAGGACCGCGGCTTCCGCGTCGAGCTGGTCCGTTGAGCTCAGCCGTCAGGCGGCGACGAGGATCCGCTCGTCGGTAACAGCCTCGGCCGCCTCGAGCTCGGCGTGAACCGTCAGGGCGGCCGAGAGGGCGCGGCAGGCCACGGCCTGCTCGGCGGCCGTGGGCTCGGCCGTGGTCACGAACCGCTGCAACGCACGTCCCCCGCTCAGCAGCAGCCGGCTCCCGAGGAACCGCGGCCAACGGGCGGCCAGCGACATGAGCTCGACCGTGGTGCCCAGCGCCACGAGGAACAGGGGCAGCTGGAGCGCCGTCGGCACCGCCACCATGGCCAGGCTGCTCACCGCGAGCAGGAACACGAGATTGGTGCCGCACCGGTTGTGCACCCGCGGGCAGGCGAGCACAGCACCAGTGTCGGCCAGATCGATGGACTGCTCGTGGGCCGACACCGCCTTGTGCTCGGCGCCGTGGAAGCGCCAGAGGGACGGCGCGGTGGCCAGGCGCATGACACCGAGCACGGCGATCCACGGGAGGATGGTCAGCAGGACCGTTCCCCACTGCGGGACGTCGAAGCGATTGAGCCAGAGCCCGAGCGCAGCGACCACGGCCTCGGCGCCGAGGAGGGCGAACAGGAACCGACGGTTGGCACGGCGTGAGCCTTGGACACTGGCGCCACCGCCCGCACCCTTGCGCAGCATGCCCTTGGCGATGCCGAGCTTGAGGGCGCCGCCGAGGCCGGCCAGGACGCGCAGCACCGGCACTGCCGAGAAGCGATTGCCGGGCAGCTCTCCGGTCTCGATCGTTCCGTCGATCCTGGCGATAGCCCACGCCCGCTCCGTGCGCATGAGCACGCCGTCGGCAAGTGCCTGCCCCCCGGCCCGCAAAGGGCCCGTGCCACCGTTCACCTGTCCTGCCCCCTGTAGCTGACTTCCGCCAAGTCTAAAGCCTCATCGGCCGGTCGTGAACCGCACCTGAGGACTCTTCGCCGTAACCCACCTCCCACAGGCACAAACCGTGGGGTGGCGCCGGCGATCCCGCCCCGGCCCGCTGCCCGGCCCGGATGATCCCGGCCACGTCGCCAGCCCGCTTGCGGCCCTGCCCCACCGCGGCCATGAGCCCCACGACGGACCGCACCATCTGGTGGCAGAACGACGAGGCCCGGATGTCGAAACGGAGCACCCCGTCACCGAGGTCGACCCAGCCCGCTGCCAGCACCCGGCGCACCAGCGACGCCTCCGGAACGGGCCGGCGGCAAAAGGCGGCGAAGTCGTGCTCGCCTATGAGCGGATCACATGCCAGCTGCATGCCCCGGAGGTCGAGCGGCACCTCGATGTGCCACGCCGTGCCCGCCATGAAGGGATCGGGCACGGGCCGATTGAGGACGGTGTAGCGGTATGCCCGCCACGTGGCCGAGTGCCGGGCGCTGAAGTCGGGAGCGGCCACCGCAACGTCCCGGACGGCGACGGCGGGCGCCAGCATCTTGTTGAGCGATCGTTGCAGGGCGCACAGGTCGACGTCGGCCGATGTCCCCGCCGCGTCGAAGCTCACGACCTGTCCCCATGCATGGACTCCGGCGTCGGTGCGCCCCGCGCAGGTGAGCTCGATGGGATGACCCAGCACCTTGGCGATGGCGACGATCAGGTCGCCACCAACCGTCCTGACTCCCTCCCGCTGCGCCGCGAACCCCCGGAACGGTCGACCGTCGTAGGCCACCAGCATCCTGACGCGAAACGACGGCTCCACCGGAGCCGTCGTCGTCTCTTCAGGATCGAAGAGGGTCACCTACACGAGTTCGATGCGCGCCATGGGGGCGTTGTCCCCGTGGCGGGGGCCGAGCTTGAGGATGCGGGTGTAGCCGCCGGCCCGCTCCGCGTACCGGGGGCCGATCTCCTCGAAGAGCTTGTGGGCCATCTCCTTGTCCCGGATGAAGGCGACCACGTCACGCTGGCGGTGCACGCCGCCCTTTTTTGCCTTGGTGATGACCTTCTCCATGACCGGGCGCAGGGCCTTGGCCTTGGCCTCGGTGGTCACGAGCGCCTCGGCCGCGATGAACGACGCCACCAGGTTGCCGAACATGGCCTTCTGGTGGGCGGCGTCACCGCCGAACCGTGCACCCTTCTTGGGCGTGCCCCGCATGGCTCCTACTACTCCTTGGTGCGTAGCGAGAGGCCACGCTCGTCGAGCTTCTGGATGACCTCGTCGAGGGACTTCTGGCCGAAGTTGGTGATGGCCAGCAGGTCGTCGACCGTCTTCTCCACCAGCTCGCCCACGCTGTTGACCTGGGCCCGCTTGAGGCAGTTGCGGGGACGCTCGGACAGGTCGAGGTCCTCGATGGGCAGGTCGTAGTCGGGCGAGCCGCTCGTCTGCGCGCTCACGTCGCCGAGCTCGAGCCCCTGGGGTGCGTCGCTCATGTCGGCGACCAGGCCGACCAGCGAGCGCAGCGTGTCGCCGGCCGAGGCCAGGGCCTCGCGGGGCGAGATGGAGCTGTCGGTCTCGATGTCGAGCACGAGCCGGTCGAAGTCGGTGGACTGCTCGACACGGGTGGGCTCGACCGTGAACGACACCCGGCGCACGGGCGAGAAGATCGAGTCGATCGGGATCACGCCGATGGTGTTCGAGTGCTTGTTGCGGTCGGCGGACACGTAGCCCCGGCCCCGCTCGACGGTGATGTCCACCGCGAGGCGACCCTTGCCGTTCAGCGATGCGATGACCAGGTCGGGGTTGAGGATCTCGACCGAGCCGGACAGCTGGATGTCGCCGGCGGTGACCGACGCCGGACCGCGGACGTCGAGGCGCAGGGTGACGGGCTCCTCGTCCTCCATGCGCATGACGAGGTCCTTGAGGTTCAGCATGATGTCGGTGACGTCCTCCTTCACGCCCGGAAGGGTCGTGAACTCGTGGAGGGCGTCGTCGAAGCGGACCTGGGTGACGGCCGCGCCAGGAATCGACGACAGCAGGGTGCGGCGCAGGGAGTTGCCCAGGGTGTGACCGAACCCGGGCTCGAGGGGACCGACCGCGAACCGCTGGCGGTTGGCCTCCTCCTCGCCGATGGGCTCGACAGTGGGGCGCTGGATGATCAGCAAAGCAATGGCTCCTTGAGTTACTTCGAGTAGAGCTCGACGATGAGCTGTTCGCGCACGGGGATGTCGATGTGCTCCCGCAGCGGGAGGTCCCTGACGGTGACCTCGAAGCCCTCGGCGCCTGCCTCCAACCACGGGGGCATCTGCCGGTCGAGCGTGTCCATGTTGTGGCGGATGACGATCATGGTGCGCGACTTCTCCTTGAGGGCGACGACGTCGCCCTTGCGCACGCGATAGCTCGGGATGTCGACGCGCCGGCCGTTGACGGTGACGTGGCCGTGGCGCACGAACTGGCGGGATTGGTTGCGGCTCGCGCCCCATCCGGCACGGAAGGCGACGTTGTCGAGCCGCTGCTCGAGGAAGCGCAGCAGGGTCTCGCCGGTGATGCCCTCGTGCCGGTTGGCCTCCTCGTAGAGGTTGGCGAACTGCTTCTCGAGCAGGCCGTAGATGCGACGGGCCTTCTGCTTCTCGCGCAGCTGGGCCAGGTATTCCGAGCCCTGGCGCATGCGGTCGCGGCCGTGCTCTCCGGGCGGGTAGGGCCGGCGCTCGATCGGGCACTTCATCGAGTCGCACTTGGGGCCCTTGAGGAAGAGCTTCATCTTCTCCCGGCGACAGAGCCGGCAGACGGGACCGGTGTAGCGCGCCATTACACGCGCCTCCGCTTCTTGGGGCGGCAGCCGTTGTGCGGGATGGGGGTGACGTCTTTGATGCCCGACACCTCGATGCCCGTGTTCATGAGCGAGCGGATGGCGGTCTCACGACCGGACCCCGGGCCCTTGACGAGCACGTCCACCTTGCGGACGCCGTGCTCCATGGCGCGACGGGCACAGGCCTCGGCCGCGAGCTGGGCCGCGAACGGCGTGGACTTGCGGGACCCCTTGAAGCCGACGTTGCCGGCCGACGCCCATGCGAGGACGTTGCCCTCGAGGTCGCTGATCGAGACGATCGTGTTGTTGAACGAGCTCTTGATGTGCGCGACCCCGTGGGTCACGTTCTTGCGCTCGCGCTTGCGGGGACGGCGCCCGCCTGGCTTGGGCTTGGCCATTACTTCCGGACCTTCTTCTTGCCTGCCACGGTCTTCTTCGGGCCCTTCCTCGTACGAGCGTTGGTGTGGGTGCGCTGGCCCCTGACGGGCAGGCCCCTGCGATGACGGATGCCCTGGTAGGAGCCGATCTCCATCTTCCGCTTGATGTCCTGCTGGATGTCGCGCCGCAGGTCACCCTCGACCTTGAGGTTGGCGTCGATCCAGTTGCGCAGCCTGGCGACCTCTTCGTCCGTGAGATCACGGACGCGGGTATCCGCGCTGATGCTGGTGGCGTCACAGACCTGCTTGGCGGTGGTGCGACCGACCCCGAAGACATAGGTCAGAGAGATCTCCAACCGCTTCTCCCGCGGGATGTCGACACCTGCAATGCGAGCCATGGTCCTCCTACCCCTGCCGCTGCTTGTGGCGCGGGTTGGTGCAGATGACCTGGACGCGGCCGTGCCGACGGATCACCTTGCAGTTGTCACACATTCGTTTGACGCTCGGGCGTACTTTCATTTCCGCTTCTTCTCGCTACTTGTAGCGGTAGGTGATCCGACCCCGGCTGAGGTCGTAGGGGGTGATCTCCACCTGGACGCGATCCCCGGGCAGGATGCGGATGCGGTGCATCCTCATCTTCCCGGAGCTGTGGGCCAGCACGGTGTGGCCGTTCTCGAGCTCGACCTTGAACATGGCGTTCGGGAGCGGCTCTTTGACCGTCCCCTCGAGCACGATCGCGTCTTCCTTGGGCTTGGGCAGGTGGAAACTCCGTCTTCGATTTCAGGTGGCAGAATGACAACGACTGGCACGGCAGGCGCATTCCCGCGAGGGCGCGCCGGGCCAACGGGACAGATTACCAGGGGTGTCCCGACTAGGCCACCGTGAACACCTCGGGACCGTTGTCGGTGATGGCGATGGTGTGCTCCCAGTGGGCCGAGAGCGACCCGTCGGCCGTCACGACGCTCCAGCCGTCGTCCAGCAGGCGGGTGGCCGGGCTGCCCACGTTGACCATGGGCTCGACGGCGAACACGTGCCCGCTCCGGAGCTTCACGCCCTTGCCCGGGGACCCGTAGTTGGGCACCTGGGGTTCCTCGTGCATGGCGGTGCCGATGGCGTGGCCCACGTACTCCCGCACCACCGAGAACCCGGCAGCCTCTGCCACCGTCTGCACGGCGTGGCCGATGTCGGAGATGCGGTTGCCCTCCTCCATCTGGTCGATGGCGGCCCAGAGGCTGCGCTCGGTCACCTCGATGAGCTTGGCCGCCTCCTTGGAGACCTCGCCGATACCCATCGTGAACGCCGCGTCCCCGTGATAGCCCTCGATGATCGCCCCGCAGTCGATGGACAGGATGTCGCCTTCGGTGAGCACGTAGTCGCCGGGGATCCCGTGGACGATCATGTCGTTGGGCGAGGTGCAGATCACGGCCGGGAACCCGTGGTAGTTGAGGAAGTTGCTCTTGGCCCCCCGCCGGTCGAGCACCTCCCGCGCCAGCTTGTCGAGGTCGCGGGTCGTCACCCCCGGCTTGGCTGCCTCGCGCGTGACGGCGTGCATCTCGGCCACGACCTTGCCGGCGCGGCGCATCTTCTCCAGCTCCTCGGCGGACCGCCTCACGCCGGCCCCATTCCGTTCTTTGGCGCGTCAGCCCCGATATATGGGGGTGACGCGCCAAAGAACGAGAGGGAGGCGGGCATCTAACGGACCTGGGGGGTGCGGCGGCGGTCGATGGCTCGCACCAACCGGGCCGTGACCTGGTCGGGGGTGCCGGTGCCGTCGACGGTGGTGAGCTTGTCGCGCTCGAGGTACCAGGACAGCACGGGCTCGGTCTCGTCCTCGTAGATGCGCAGGCGGCGGGCGATGGCCGTCTCGGTGTCGTCCTCCCGCTGGATGACCTCGCCGCCGCAGACGTCGCACTCCCCCTGCCCACTCACGGGCGGTGCGTCGGCCGAGTAGTTGGTGCCGCAGGTGGTGCAGACCCGCCGGCTGGCCAGGCGCTTGAGGACGATGTTCGTAGGGACCTCGAGGTCGATGGCGAGGTCGAGTCCGACAGGAGCCACCAGCGCGTCGAGGGCCTCGGCCTGGTGGACGTTGCGGGGGAAGCCGTCGAGGATGAAGCCGCGGTTCGCCGTGTCGTCCTGCTCGAGGCGCTCGCCGACCACGCCGATGACGACTTCGTCGGGCACCAGCTCGCCCGCGTCCATGTACTCCTTGGCCTTGCGGCCGAACTCCGTGCCCTGGCGCACGGCCGCGCGGAACATGTCACCCGTCGAGATGTGAGGCACGACGTAGTGGCGAGCCAACCGGGAGCACTGCGTTCCCTTGCCCGCGCCCTGCTTGCCGAGGATGACCAACCTCGCGCCGGGTACCACTACTTCAGGAAGCCCTCGTAGTTGCGCATCATCAGCTGGCTGTCGATCTGCTTCATCGTCTCCAGAGCAACACCGACGGCGATCAGCAAGGTGGTGCCGGCGAACGGGTACTGGTCGATGCCCCAGAGGGCGAGGGCCAGTGACGGCAGGAGTGCGATGAAAGCGAGGAACAGTGAGCCGGGAAGTGTGATGCGGTTCAGGATGCCGGCCAGGTGGCGCTCGGTCGGCGGCCCGGGGCGGATGCCGGGGATGTAGCCGCCCTGCTTGCGGATGGTGTCAGCTTGCTGGTGTGGGTCGAAGGCGATGGCTGTGTAGAAGTAGGCGAACGCGACGATGAGCACGCCGTAGACCAGGACATAGGCCCATTTGCTCGGGTCTGAGAGGTTGTTGTCGATCCAGTTGCGGACCGCGATCCCCCACCCGCTGCTCGGCACCACCTGGGAGATGAGCACGGGGAAGTACAGGACGGAGCTGGCGAAGATGATCGGGATGACGCCGGACTGGTTGACCTTGAGCGGGATGTAAGTGCTCTGGCCGCCGTACATGCGCCGCCCCACCACCCGTTTGGCGAACTGCACCGGGATGCGCCGCTGGCCTTGCTCGATGAAGACGATCGCCACGATCAGGACGATGGTGAGCAGGAGGACGGTGGCGAACTTGAAGTCGCCGCCCTGGGCCCGGATGCGGGCGCCGCCGGCGGGCAGACCACTGACCACGCTCGAGAAGATGAGCACCGACATGCCCTGGCCGATGCCCCGCTGGGTGATGAGCTCGCCCAGCCACATCACCATGGCCGTGCCGGCCGTCATCGAAAGCACGACAAGGAGCACGCGCGGCACGGTGAAGTTGGGCAGCACGTCGATGTTCGTGCCTGCGCTCCCGAAGAAGCCCTGACCACCGTTGTGGAACACGAAGGCCAGGCCGGTGGACTGCATCAGGGCCAGCGCGACAGTGAGGTACCGGGTGGCCTGGGTGATCTTCTTCTGGCCGACCGCGCCCTCGTTGCGCCACTGCTCGAGCTTGGGGATCACGACACCCAGCAGCTGGATGATGATCGAGCTGGTGATGTACGGCATGATGCCGAGCCCGAACACGGCGAACCGGGTGAGGGCACCGCCCGAGAACAGATTGAGGAAGCCGAGCACGCCTCCGCCCTCAGCTGCCTCCGTGAGGCGCTGCACGGCGTTGAAGTCGATGCCGGGAACCGGGACGTGGGCCCCGAAGCGGTACAGGGCGATGACGACGAGCGTGAAGATGATCTTGTTGCGGAGGTCCGCCACCCGGAACATGTTCAGGAACTTCACGGCCGGGCCTCCTGGCGCTGCCTCTTCAAAGCGATCAGCGGTTGGTCAGAGCATTGCCCTTGGCCGGCGGTCGCCCGTGGCCGAAGGGGGGCGGCAGGACTTCCACGCTACCGCCTGCCCCCGTGATGGCCGCCTCGGCCGATTTCGAGAAGGCGTGCGCCGACACCCGCACGGCGCGGGACAGCTCGCCCCGGCCGAGAACCTTCACCAGACCACGCTTGTGGACCAGACCCTTCTCACGGAGCGTGTCGGGATTGACCACTTCACCGTCGAACGCCTGCAGGGCATCGAGGTTGACGACCGTGTACTCGACGCGGAAGGGGTTCTTGAAGCCCTTGAGCTTGGGGATCCGCTGGGCGAGGGGCAGCTGACCGCCCTCGAAACCCACGGGGATGTTGTTGCGCGCGCCCTGGCCCTTCGTGCCCCGGCCCGCGGTCTTGCCCCGGCGGCCGGACGTCCCCCGCCCGACCCGGATCTTCTTCTTCCTGGAGCCCGGTGCGGGCTGCAGGTCGTGGACCTTCATCAGTCACTCACCTCTTCGACGGTGATCAGGTGCGGCACGCGGGCGATCATCCCCCGGATCTCGGGACGGTCAGGAAGGGTGTTCGTCTTCCCGATGCCTCGCAGGCCGAGGGCCCGCAGCGTGCCGCGGTGCTTCGGCTTGGTGCCGATGGCGGACTTCACCTGCGTCACCTTGATGGCCATCACGCCACCTCAGTGGGCACGTGGGCGCCGCGCTGGCGCTCGCGGTAGGAGTTGAGCACGCCCTTGGGGGTGACCTCTTCGGGGGTCTTGCCCCGGAGGCGGGCCACGTCGTCGGGCGACTTGAGGGCGCGCAGGCCCTCGATGGTGGCGCGGGCCACGTTGATCGAGTTGGACGAGCCGAGCGACTTGGCCAGCACGTCGTGGATGCCCGCGACCTCGAGGATGGCGCGCGCCGCGCCGCCGGCGATGACGCCGGTACCGGGAGCGGCGGGCTTGAGCATGACCCGGCCGGCGCCGCTGATGCCGATGACCGGATGGATGATCGTGTTGCCGGCGAGAGGCACGTTGAAGACGTTCTTGCGAGCGTCGTCGGCCGCCTTCTGCATGGCGAGGGCGACTTCCTTGGCCTTGCCGTAACCGAGACCGACGCGACCGTTGCCGTCACCCACGACCATGAGGGCGGCAAAGGAGAAGCGCCGGCCACCCTTCACGACCTTGGCGACACGACGGGGACGGCCGAGCGAGCGCTCCTCGAACTGGCCACCACCTCCTCCGCCGCCGCGGTCGTCACGACCGCCGCGATCACCGCCGCCCTGGTACCCGCCCTGTCGCTGCTGGCCACCGGGGCCGCCGCCCTGGAAACCGCCGGGTCGCTGCTGTTGTGACATCTAGAACTCCAGTCCTGCTTCTCGAGCTGCGTCTGCCAGTGCGGCGACACGGCCGTGGTAGCGGAAGCCGCCCCTGTCGAAGACAACGGTGGTGACGCCGGCGGCCTTGGCCCGCTCGCCGACCAGGCGGCCAACGGAGCTGGCGGCCGACTTGTTCCCGGTGGCGCCGGACCGCAGGTCCTTCTCGACGGTGGACGCCGCGGCCAGCGTGCGGCCGGTGGCGTCATCGATGACCTGGGCGACGATGTGCTTGTTGGAACGGAACACGGCCAGGCGCGGGCGGGCGGTCGTGCCGGCGACCTTCTTGCGGACGCGGAAGTGACGGCGGCCGCGGAGTTGCGACTTGGTTCGTGTGGCCATGACTATGCGACCTCCCTGCGGTCGGTGCCAGAGCCATAAAAGCGACGCTGTCTCATTGGTTCGCTCGCGAGCTCGCTCACTTCGCTGCCTTTCCGGCCTTGCGCTGCACGTACTCGCCCGCGTAGCGGACGCCCTTGCCCTTGTAGGGCTCGGGCTTGCGGATCTTGCGGATGTCGGCCGCGACCTGGCCCACCAGCTCCTTGTCGATGCCCTTGACCGCGATGCGAGTCGGGCTCGGTACCTCGAAGCTGATGCCGGCCGGCGCGTCAACGGTGACGGGATGGCTGAACCCGAGCGCGAGCTCGAGCTTGTTGGGGCCCTGGGCCGTGGCGCGGTATCCGACGCCAACGATCTCGAGCTCCTTGGTGTACCCCGCGGTCACACCCACGACCATGTTGTTGACGAGCGAGCGCACCAGGCCGTGCAGGGCACGGTTCTCGCGCTCGTCGTCGGGGCGCTCCACGTGCAGCGTGCCGTCCTCTTGGCGCACCGTGATCTCGCCGGGCAGCTCGCGCTCGAGCTGGCCCTGGGGACCCTTGACGCGCACGCGCCGACCGTCGAGGTTGACCTCGACGCCACTCGGGACGGGGATGGGGGATCTACCGATTCGAGACATGTCAGCTCACCACACGAAGCAGAGGATCTCGCCGCCCATACGGCGCTGGCGAGCCTCCCGGTCGGTCATCAGACCTTGGCTGGTGGACAGGACGGCGACACCCAAACCGCCGAGGACGCGCGGAAGCCGGTCAGCCTTGGAGTACACCCGCAGGCCGGGCTTGG
The DNA here is from genome assembly GCA_041166245.1 of Actinomycetota bacterium. Taxonomy (GTDB): domain Bacteria; phylum Actinomycetota; class Acidimicrobiia; order Acidimicrobiales; family JAFATL01; genus JBEEFP01. The sequence continues at coordinate 16,863 of JBEEFQ010000047.1, forward strand.
AAACGCGCTTGATCCCCGAGATGGTGCGGGTGCGATCCGACGAGTACTTCATGGTGATCTCGAGGACGCGGCCGGGGCGGCCAGGGTCGTCCTGGACGCTCCACCCCTCGATGTAGCCCTCGCGCTCGAGGATGGCCGCGAGGGCCTCTTTGAGCTTGGACGAGGGCATCTTCACGCTGTCGTGCATCGCGACGTTGCCGTTGCGGATGCGCGTGAGCATGTCGGCGATCGGGTCGGTCATCGTCATCGGCTCACCAACTCGCCTTGGTCACGCCGGGGAGCTCCCCCGCGTGTGCCAGCTCGCGCATGCAGATCCGGCACAGGCCGAACTTGCGGTACACCGCACGCGGTCGTCCGCATCGCCGGCATCGGGTGTAACCCCGCACCTTGAAACGCGGCTTCTTCTGTTGCTTCTCGATCAATGCCTTCTTGGCCATGCCGGTTACAAAGCCTCCCGTCGGAAGGGGAATCCGAAGGCGGACAGCAACGCCCGTCCCTCATCGTCGGTGCGAGCCGTCGTCACGATCGTGATGTCCATACCTCGCACGGTGTCGATCTTGTCGTAATCAATCTCGGGGAAGATCAGCTGCTCGACCACCCCGAACGTGTAGTTGCCGCGCCCGTCGAACGCGTTGGGATCCAGACCGCGGAAGTCGCGGATGCGGGGGATGGCCAGCGCCACGAGGCGGTCGAAGAACTCCCACATGCGGTCGCCCCGCAAGGTCACCTTGGCGCCGATGGCGTTGCCCTCGCGGAGCTTGAAGGTGGCGATCGACTTCTTGGCCTTGGTGACGAGCGGCTTCTGGCCCGTGATGATGGTGAGGTCCTTGACCGCGCCCTCCAACAGCGACGGCTGCTGGGTGGCCTTGCCCACGCCCATGTTCACCACGATCTTGGTGAAGCGCGGGACCTCCATGATGTTGCCGAGCTCGAGGGTGTCCTTGAGCTGGGCGCGGATCTCGGCGTCGTAGCGCTGCTTGAGACGCGGACGTTCGGTGGTGGAGGCGGCCATCAGATGTCCGATCCCGTCCGCCGGCAGATGCGGATCTTCACACCGCGGTCGTCGAAGCGGTACCCGACACGAGTGGGCTTGCCATCGCCGGGACTGATGATGGCGACCGCCGAGATGGGGATCGGCATGTCCTTGTCGATGATGCCGCCCTGCATGGTGGCCTTGGTGGCGCGCTGGTGCTTCTTGGCCACGTTCACGCCGTCGACGATGACCTTGCCCTCCTTGGGGAGGGTGCGGATCACCTCGCCGCTCTTGCCCTTGTCTTTCCCTGTGAGGACGACCACGCGATCGCCCTTCTTGATCTTGAGTGCCATCAGAGGACCTCTGGTGCCAGCGAGATGATGCGCATGAACTTCTTGTCCCGCAGCTCGCGCCCGACCGGCCCGAAGATGCGGGTACCGCGGGGCTGCTGCTGCTCGTTGATGAGCACGGCCGCGTTCTCGTCGAACCGGATGTAGCTCCCGTCCGGACGGCGGCGCTCCTTCTTGGTGCGGACGACGACGCACTTGACGACCTCGCCCTTCTTGACGGCCGCGCCAGGGATGGCGTCCTTCACCGTCGCGACGAAGATGTCGCCGATGCCGGCGTAGCGCCGTTTGGAGCCGCCCAGCACCTTGATGCAGAGCACCTCCTTGGCACCGCTGTTGTCGGCCACCCGTAGGCGGCTCTCCTGTTGGATCATGGAACTACTTCGCCCTCTCGAGGACTTCGACGATCCGCCAGCGCTTGAGCTTGCTGAGGGGACGGGTCTCCTGGACGCGCACGCGGTCGCCGACCTTGACGTCGTTGTTCTCGTCGTGGGCGTACAGACGCTTGGTGCGCTGCACCGTCTTGGCGTACCGGGGGTGGCGCACCCGCTCGACAACCGACACGATGACGGTCTTGTCCATGGCGTTGGACGCGACCAGGCCCTCGCGGACCTTGCGCCGGTTGGGGCGGCTGGTTTCGGTGCTCGACTGCTCGGCCATCATGCGCTCTCCTGGGGTACTGCCTGGGTGGCGGCCTCGGCGGCCTCGGCCGCCTCGATCTCCCGCGCTCGCAGGATCGTGTGGATCCGGGCCACGTCCTTCTTGAGGTAACCG
>JBEEFQ010000048.1:0-28041 GCA_041166245.1 Actinomycetota bacterium
GCCCCTGACACCAAGGACCACATCCTCGAGAGCCTCGAGGAGCACCACATCGTCAAATGGGTGCTGTCCGAGCTCGACGACATGGACCCGAGCGACGAGCGCTTCGACGCCAAGGTGACCGTCCTCAAGGAGAACGTCGAGCACCACGTGGAAGAAGAGGAGCAGGACTGGTTCCCCAAGGTCCGCGAGGCCATGGGCCGCAAGGCGCTCCAGGAGCTGGGCGCGGCCATGGAGAAGGCCAAGAAGACCGCTCCCACCCGGCCCCACCCCCGCGCCCCGGACACGCCTCCCGGCAACCTGGTCGTGGGCGCCGCGTCCGGTGTCGTCGACCGGGCCCGCAAGGTCGGCAAGGACGCCGTCAAGCGCGCGTCCCGCCGGTAACTCACCGATACTCGATCACACTCGCTCGCTTGCAAGCTGCGCTCGCTGATGTGCGATGGGGACCCCACAGCAGGCCGCTGCTGAGTGCTCGGCTCAGTCCCCCATCGCGGGCAGCTGCCCGAGCGGCGTAGGTCACCGATACTCGATCGTCACCTCGCCGGTGACGTCATAGCGCCCGTACTGCTGCTGCAGCGGGGTGGCCGACTCGATCTCGAGTGAGCCACCGGCGGCCAGGCTCTGGGTGTCGGGGAATCGCAGCTCCACGGTGCGCCACTGTTGGCCGTCCCGCTTGATGATGAACCGCAGCACCAGTCCCTCGGGGAAGCCGATCTCGCGATTGGTCTGGTTAGCCATCTCCGACCGCAGCTCGGCTACGCCGTCGTGGTCGACGTCGGACCCGAGGGCGGCGAACTTGAACGGGTCGCGCGGCGGCGCGCTGTCGGACGTGGTCATGCCGCCGCCGCCGTCAGGGCGATAGTCGAACGTCGACGTGGTGTCCGCGGTTTCCACCGTGCGGCCCGAGGGCTGGCCGGTGGTGGTCGTGCGGCCCGCAACCGTCGTCGACGTCGTCCCGCCGAGCGTCGATGTCGTCGTCGTCTCCACGATCAGGATCGGCGTCGTGACGGGGACACTCGTCGTCGACTCGTCCACTGCGATGGTGGTGGTCGTGGTGGTCGACGCTCGCTCCACCTGGCGACCGAGGACGGCCTCCGACGGCTCGTCGTCGGCGCTTCGAGTCACGAGGACGACCGCGGACAGCACGAGCAGCGCCGCTGTGGCGGCCGCGACCACGCCCTGCCTGCTCCTCGTCATGGGACCCCAGTCTCCGCCCCCGACCTTTTGTCGGATTACGACTTTCTCAGGGTAGCGGTCCCGGTGCGTTCCGGCGACGGCCTGGAACCGGCTGGAATAGGCACTCCAGGCGCTCCTGAGGTAGAAATACCCCCCTCGAGGAGGTGGTGGCGGTCGCACTCGCAGTCTTCTTCCTGTTGCTCGGCGTCTTCTTCTCCGAGCTGGGACTCGTGGGCTGGCGCTGGGCCTATCTGGCCGGCGCCGGGAGCCTCGCGCTCTGTGCCCTGATCCTCGGAACGCTGCGGTCGATCTACGCCAGTCGCCCCCGGCCCGAGCGTCGAGCCTCGCGGCCGTCCTCGTCGATCACCGCCCTGCGCTCGACCTGAGCCGAGCGGGGCACGCACCGGCCGAATCGCTGGTGACGCTCCACCATCGCGTCCGGGCTGGAGCCGTCGGACGGGGTGAACAGGGCCACGCCACAGGCCGGGCACGTTGCACGGACGGGCATCGCCGCACCTCCACATCGCCGTATTCGGCGTCTCGCCAGCTGGGGTGCCGGCGGGGAAGGACCACTGGGGGGCGGCGACCGGCTAGCCGGCACCCTACCCCCGGTCCAGCCCCGCGTCACTGCCCGGATTGTGACGATTGCGAGTCGGATCCGGAAAAGGGTCCGCCCCCGGCAAGCCGGGGGCGGGCCAGAGCCCGGTGGGGAGGGCTCCGTTGGCTGTACGTCGCCGAGGCGGGGCCGGATGACGCCTGTTGGGTGGCGGTCCCAGCGTGCCGAGAATCCCTAGGTGGCTGAAACCTGGGTGGGACGGTGAAGGGGAGGTGTCGGGTGGCGGCGCGGCCACGCCGCGTGTCCCTCGCCCTGGCGCTGACGGTCTTCATCGGATTTCCCCTCGCGACCTCGGTCGGTGCCCAGCCCCCGCCTGGGGCGCCCGGGTGCCCCCTCTTCCCGCCTGATGACGTATGGCATGCCGACGTGTCGGGCCTGCCGGTACACGGCCGCAGCGGCGCCTGGCTGGCGGCGATGGGCGGCCCTGACCGCCGCCTGCACCCGGACTTCGGCCCCTCGGGCGAGACCATGCCCTACGGCATCCCCTATACGGTCGTCGACAGCCGGCACCAGCGGGTCGCCGTCACCTTCGACTACGCGGACGAGAGCGATGCTGGGCCGTACCCGTTCGGCCCGGAGACACCGATCGAGTCGGGCTCCGACCGCCATGCCCTCATGCTCGACAAGGACAGCTGCACGCTCTACGAGCTGTACGCCGCCCAGTACTCGCCCAGCGGTTCCACCGCGGGCTCCGGCGCGGTGTGGAACCTGCGGTCTCACGCCCTGCGCCCGGCGGGCTGGACGTCGGCCGACGCCGCCGGGCTGCCCATCCTGCCCGGCCTGCTTCGCAAGGACGAGGTTGCAGCTGGTCACGTCGACCACGCGATCCGCATCACCGCCCAGCGCACTGACCGCAGCTACGTGTGGCCCGCCCGCCATCAGGCCGGTGCGGCCAATGACCCCAACCTGCCGCCGATGGGGGCGCGCTTCCGTCTCAAGGTCGGCTACGACATCAGCCGTTTCCGTCCCGACACCCAGGTGGTGCTGCGGGCCATGCAGCGCCACGGCGTGATCCTGGCCGACAACGGATCGAACTGGTACTTCACCGGCACGGCCGAGAACGGCTGGGACACCCGCATGCTCGACGAGCTCAAGTCGGTACCGGCCGGCGCCTTCGACGCCATCGACGCGTCGTCGCTCATGGTCGATCCCAACTCAGGGGTTGTCAGGGGGGGTAACCCGGGCGGCCCCGCTCCTCCGCCCACGACTGCTCGGCCTCGGGCCGCGGCCCGGCCCACTCCGGCCCCAGCCGCCGCCGCGGCCACGACCGTTGCGCCCCCGCCATCGACCACATCGATCAGCACGACGACACTCGTGGAGCAGGACAAGGCGGAAGCCGCCGCACCTGCCCGTCGCGGGGCGCCGGGCGGCGCCAGCGACCAGCCGGACGAGAGGTGGCCGCGCGCCTTCGGCGTCGCTGCGTTGCTCGCAGCGGGGACGGCCGCCGTCTGGCGAATCAGGCAGCAGCGGGCCCGGGTGTAACAGGGGCGCAGGGAGCCGGACCGAACTCCGAGAGGAGAAACGTCGTGCCCGTTACGCTCGCGCCTCAGTGGCAGTCGAGACCGAGCTGCTCGACCGATTGCGCGCCGGCGACGAGGCCGCCTTCGCGACCGTGGTCGAGCGCTACCACGCCCCCCTCCTCCGCTTCGCCATGACGATGGTGCCGACGCGCGCCGTGGCCGAGGAGGTCGTGCAGGACACGTGGCTCGGCGTGGTGCGGGGCATCGACCGCTTCGAGGGCCGCTCGTCGCTGCAGACGTGGCTGTTCCGTATCCTCGCCAACCGGGCCCGTACCGCCGGAGGCCGCGAACGCCGATCGGTGCCCGTGGACCTCCAGGAGGAGACGGCCGTCCCGTCGCAGCGGTTCAACGCCGCGGGCCACTGGACCGATCCGCCCGCGCCCTGGACCGACGCGGTCGAGGACCGGCTGTTGGCGAGCGCGACGGCGGGCCGCGTGCGCGACCTGATCGACGCATTGCCCGAGGCCCAGCGCCAGGTCGTGGTGCTGCGCGACGTCGAGGGGCTCACCGCGTCCGACGCATGCGAGATCCTCGGGCTGACCGACGCCAACCAGCGGGTGCTCCTGCACCGCGGCCGGTCGCGAGTGCGCAGCATGCTCGAGCAGGAAGCCGGGGAGGGCTGAACGATGGCCTGGCGCCGGCCCCGCATCTTCCGTCCCAAGGACGTCGTCTGCCGCGACGCGGTCGAGCTGGTGACCGCGTATCTCGAGGGCCAGCTCCCGGCTCGAGATCGCGCCCGCCTCGAGGGCCACCTGGCCGACTGCCCCCACTGCACGGCCTACGTCGAGCAGATGCGCACCACCGTCGCCGTCCTCGGCCGCGCCAGGCCTGAGCCCGTCGACGCTGAAACCCGCGACGCGCTGGTAGACCTCTACCGCCGCTGGCAGACGAGCTGACCCTGCCCCGAACCGCTAGTCGGAGTCGCCGTCTTCGGTGTCGTCGGCGTCGTTGTCGGGCTGCTCGGTCTCCGGCGCCTCGTTGACCTCGCCCGCGTCCTCGGCCGCGTCCTGGGCCACGGTCTCGGGTGCCTCCGGGGGTTCGTTGGCGTCGTCGGGCTCGTTGACCTCGTTGGCGTCGTCGGCGCCGGTCACGACCTTGTAGTTGCCGTCCAGCTCGACGTCGACGAGGACGCCGTCCTCCCTGGCCACCTCGACCTTCCACACCCGCGTGCCCTCGGGGTCGCGCTCGATCTCCCTGGCCTGGCCGCCGCCCACGCTCGCCACCGCCGCTGCGCCCGCTCGCTCCGCGTCCGGCCCGGTAGCCGACGCGTCGTCGTTCTGGGCGTCGACAGCGATGGCCCCACCCGTCAGGCCCAGGGCCAGCACGACGATGCCCGCGATGATGAGGATTCTCTGGCGCATGTGGCAAATGTAACCAACCCAGCCTGAAGGAAGGCTGAATGCCCAGTCCCCGGTGGACAGGGCATTCAGCCTTCGTCACGCCACGGCAAGTCCCCAGGCGCCCACGGAGATTCTGTTAAGCAAGGATCTGCTGTGACCCTCAGCAGGGGGATCGAATGGAGCCGACACCGAACGGCGGTCCTGCAGACGCGCTGGATGTCGCATCGCTGCAGGAGTTCAATCCACACGACGCGTCGCCGGCGCTCATCGAGCCGGCCGATGTCGAACAATCGGCGGTCCTCGATCCGGCCGACGTCGAACAGACGCCCACGGCCCCACCAGCGCCGGCACCCCGGTCCATGAGACCTCGGGTCGAGCCGGCCACCGGACAAACGCTGATGCCCGAGCTCGCCCAGGTATCTCGGCCACGGGAACCTCGGCCGGCTCGAGAGCCTCGGGAGAAATCACCGGCACAGAACAGCTCAGCGATGAAGCGGCCCTCGTACCAGTACGAGCACACGAGCAGGCGGCGCATTCGACGATCGCTGCGGCGCGATACGCGGCCGAGCCGGTCAATCGGCGCGCACCGGAGGCCCTGGGTGCGTCATGCGGCCAGGGTGGCCATGTTTGTCATGCTGTTCGGACTCAGCCTGTTGGTCGGCATCGCCATCGCAGGGGGACAGAAGTAGGGCGATGACACCCCCCGTTCCGCCGAGCGGGTCAGGGCGCCGTTGTGACGCCCTGACCAGCACCTTCGGAGTCGGGCTGGGGAGATTTGAACTCCCGACCTCTTGACCCCCAGTCAAGCGCGCTAACCAAGCTGCGCCACAGCCCGAGTGGAGCGGTCATCCTACCGGGCGACGAGCCAGGCGACGCCTTGGTAGGCACGGAACCCGAGGTAGAGCACGGTGGCGACCACGAGGAGCTTGAAGTGCCACGGCACCTTGAGGTCGCTCGGCTCGGCGATCACCCGGCCACAGGTGGGGCACTCGCCCTTCTCCGAGAGGCTGGGCGGGTTGTAGAACCGGGCGCAGTCGTCGCACCAGGGCATGTCAGGCCGAGGAGCTGAGCCGGGAGCGGGGGCCGGCGGCCGCCACCCGGCTGGGCACCGCGTGGCCGACCAGGGCCGCCACCTGGGCGCTGACCGCCAGCAGTCGCTCGAGGTCGATGCCGGTGGTCAGGCCGAGGTCGTCGAGCAGGTGCACGAGGTCCTCGGTGGCCAGGTTCCCGGCCGCGCCGGCCGCGAACGGCGAGCCGCCCAGGCCGCCGACCGATGTGTCGAAGCGGCGCACACCCCGCTCGAGGGCGGCGTAGGCGTTCACCAGAGCAGTGCCGCGCGTCTCGTGCAGGTGCAGACCGACGTCGGGGCCGGTGCAATCGAGAAGGTCGTCGACCCGTCGGGGCGTGGCCATGCCCGTCGTGTCGGCGTAGGTGAGCGACGTCGCCCCCTCGTCGTAGAGCCGGCGGCCGAGGTGGTGCACGTCCTCCGGATCCAGGTCACCCTCGTACGGCGAGCCGAAAGCGCAGGACACCACGGCGTCGACGGGCACCCGCTCCCCCGCCAGCGCGCAGATGCGACCGGTCATGTCGACGGACTCGTCGACCGTCATGCGTACGTTCTTCTCGTTGTAGGCCGGCGAGGCGGACACCGTGACCGACAGCGCGTCGACGCCGGCGGCCAGCGCCAGCTCCGCCCCTTTCTCGTTGGGGACGAGGGCGGTGTAGGTCACGCCTGGCACCCGCCTGATCGCGGCCATGACGTCGGCCGCGCCGGCCATGGCCGGCACCGCCTTGGGCGACACGAACGACACCGCCTCGACGTTGCCGATCCCAGCGCCGACCAGCGCATCGATGAGGGCAACGCGGTCAGCGACCGCGACCGGCTCCTCCGCCTGCAGGCCGTCGCGTGGCCCGACCTCGCGAATGTGGACGTCGACCACGGCGCCGCTCAGACGGGCGGAACGCCGTGGCGGCGGTCGCTGAAGTGGCGGTCCTTGCTCCGGCCCAGGGCGAAGCGAGTGATCAGCTCGGCCCGCAGGTCCTCGGGCTGGATGATGGCGTCGATCACGAGGTCGGCGGCAAGGCGCAGCAGGTCCACGTCCGCTTCGTACTCGGTGCGCTTGGCCGTCACGAACGCCTCGCGCTCGGCGGGGTCGTCGATGGCCGCGATCTGGTTGGCGTAGACGGCGTTGACCGCGGCTTCCGGGCCCATGACCGCGATCTTGGCCGACGGCAGGGCGATGACGGCCTCGGGCTCGAAGGCGGGACCCGACATGGCGTAGAGGCCGGCCCCGTATGCCTTGCGCACGATGACGGAGATCTTGGGCACGGTGGCCTCGGACACTGCAGTGATCATCTTGGCCCCGTGGCGGATGATGCCCTGGCGCTCGACCGCGGTGCCCACCATGAAGCCGGGCACGTCGGCCAGGAACAGCAGCGGGATATTGAAGGCGTCGCACCACCAGATGAACCGGGCCGCCTTGTCGGCCGAGTCCACGAACAGCACGCCGCCCTTCTGCATGGGGTTGTTGGCCACCACGCCGACGGTTTCACCGTCGAGGCGGGCCAGGCCGGTGATGAGCTCCTTGGCGAACAGACCCTTGACCTCGAAGAAGCTGTCCTCGTCGACGAGGGCGTCGATGACCTTGTGCATGTCGTAGCCGGCCCGCTCCGAGGTCGGGATGGTCTCGGCCGTGAGCATCGTCTTGGGCTTGCCCGGCGACGCGGCCACGGGCCGGTCGCGCCAGCTCGAGGGCAGGTAGCTGAAGCACCGCTTGGCCAGCGCGATGGCAGCCGGGTCGTCGTCGGCCAGACCGTCGGCCGATCCCGACGTCGTGGCGTGCATGCGGGCGCCGCCCATCTCCTCGAGTGTGGCCACTTCGCCGATGACCATCTCCGCCATCCTCGGCGAGCCCAGGTACATCGAGGCGTTGCCCTCGACCATGAACACCACGTCGCAGAACGCCGGGATGTAGGCGCCGCCCGCAGCCGACGGGCCGAACAGGCAGCAGATCTGCGGCACCCGCCCAGACAGGCGCACCTCGTTGTAGAAGATGCGCCCCGCGCCGCGCCGCCCGGGGAACAGCTCGACCTGGTCGGTGATGCGGGCGCCGGCCGAGTCCACCAGCCAGAAGATCGGCACCTCGTGGGCGAGGGCGTACTCGGTGAGCCGGATGATCTTCTCGACGGTGCGGGCACCCCACGAGCCCGCCTTCACCGTCGGGTCGTTGGCCATGACGCACACGGCACGGCCCTCGACCGTTCCCCGCCCCGTGACCACGCCGTCGGCGGGCAGGTCGGTGGCGGTGGCGTTGGCCAGTAGCGCGTCCTCCACGAACGAGCCCTCGTCGAGCAGCAGGGCGATGCGGTCGCGCACGAACAGCTTGTGCTGCTGCGCGAGCTTCTCGGCCCCCTTGGCCAGGTTGCCCTGGAGGGCGCGTTCGGTGGCCGACGCGATGTCGGCGAAGGGATCGGTCACTTCTACGTTCTCCGGATGGCGAGGATGGCGACGTCGTCCGTCAGCGGCTCGGCCGCGAAGTCGCGGGCCGCTTCCAGCAGGGTCTTGCAGAGGGTCGTCACGTCCTGGCCCGGGTCCCGGCGCAGGATGCCCGCCACCCGGTCCTCGCCGAAGAGCTGCTCCCCGCTGCGCGCCTCGGTGAGCCCGTCGGTGTAGAGCAGCACCAGGTCGCCGACGTCGAGCGGCACCTCGCGGCTGTAGTACGTGCCGTCGGGGTCGAGGGCGAGCAGTGGGCCTGTCGACCGCAGCGGCCGCACCTCGCCGTCGTGCCACAGCCAGGCCGCGGGGTGGCCGGCCGACGCGTAGCGCAGCGTGCCCGCCTCCTGGTCGAACACGATCGTGCACAGGGAGACGAGTTCCTCGGGACGACCCTGGGTGTAGAGGAGCGAGTTCATCTCCTCGAGGGCCTGGGCGGGCTCGCGGTACTGACGAAGGAACACGCGCAGCAGGTACTTGACCTGGAATGCGGTGATCGACGGCTCGATGCCGTGGCCGGCCACGTCGCCGATGACGGCGGCCAGGCGCGTCGGGCCCGTCGGGCTGATGTCGTAGAAGTCACCGGCCATGGCGCCCATGCCCGGCTCGTACACGCGGCCGACGTCGAAGCCCTCGATCGTCGGCAGGACCTCGGGCGCGAGACGGGCCGCCCATCGCAGCGGCGCCAGCTCCTCCTGGGCGAGCACCTCCTCGGCCCGACGCTCGAGCAGGCTGCGCTCCTCGGCCAGCCTTGCCTCCGACAGGAAGCGGGGGCCGTAGCGCAGCGTCACCGCGAGCGGCACGAGCAGGAGCAGCATGACGAACTGCACGACCCAGCGGTCGGTGAGCGCGAGCAGACCGAGGGCGACGGCGAGGAAGCCGTACAGCAGCGTGGTGTGCAGCTCCTTGCGGAACGCGGAGCGGGCCAGGTCGGCCGCCTCCTGTCCCCCACCCTGCAGCTGCTTGACGTAGGCCTCGATGCGGCGTGACGCGCGCAGGAGCCGGCGGCTCGAACGACCCCATATGAGAGCCGCGGCCAGGCACAGCAGCGCGATCCCGGCCAGCACCGGGTGCTCGACCAGCACGTCTGGACGCTACCCGGCCCGCCGTCGCACCCGAAGCTTGAGCGGCGTCGGTCCGAAGGCGAAGTGCTCGCGGATCTTGCGCTCCAGGTACCGCAGGTAGGGCGCCGGAAGCTGGCGGTTGGTGAAGAGGGTGAAGGTGGGCGGATCGGTCGCGCCCTGGGTGGCGTAGAGCACACGACCAGAGGGTGACGGGTGGGCGGCCTGGGCGGCTTGCACGACCGAGTTGAGCTCAGCCGTCGGCACCCGGCGGTGGTACGCCTCCATGGCCTCGCCCAGCGCCGGAAGCAGCTTGTGCACACCGAGACCGGTCTGTGCGCTGAGCTTGAGTACCGGGGCGTAGCCGAGGAAGGCAAGGCGGTCGGCCACCTGGTCGGTCACGTCGAGCTTGGCCTCGGCGTCGAGCAGCTCCCATTTGTTGAGGATGATGACGACAGGACTGCCGGCCGCGTCGATGCGCTCGGCCAGGCGCTGGTCCTGGTGGGTCACGCCCTCGGTCGCGTCGATGACGAGCACGGCGGCGTGGGCCTTGTCGATGGCCTGCAGGGCACGCACGAGGGAGTAGTACTCCGCGCCCTCCCCCACCCGGGACTTGCGGCGCATGCCCGCGGTGTCGAGGAAGCGCACCGGTCCTTCGTCGGTGTCGACGAGCGTGTCGATCGTGTCGCGCGTGGTGCCGGGCATGTCGTGCACGACGGAGCGGTCCTCGCCGATGAGCCGGTTGAACAACGTGGATTTGCCCACGTTGGGGCGTCCCACGATGGCGACGGAGGTCTCTGCGGACTCCGTGGCTGGCGCCGGCTCAGCAGCGACCTCGTCGGGCAACGCGGCGACGAGAGCGTCGAGCATGTCGCCCGTGCCGCGGCCGTGCAGGGCGCTCACCGGCCAGGGGTCGCCGAGCCCGAGGGCCAGCAGCTCCCATGCGTCATTCTCGCGGCGCTCGGAGTCGACCTTGTTGGCGATCACGAGCACCGGGCGGCCCGACCGCCGCAGCAGCTGCGCGACCTGCTCGTCCTCGCCGGTGACGCCGACGGCCGCGTCGACGACGAGGAGGATCACGTCGGAATCACGCATGGCCCGCTCCGCCTGGTCGCTCACCTGGGCGTCCAGCGCGTCGGTCGACGACAACCAACCGCCGGTGTCGATCAGCGTGAACGGGCGGCCGTTCCATTCGGCCTCGACCACCTTGCGATCACGGGTGACGCCGGGCCGCTCCTCCACGATGGCCTCGCGCCGGCCGAGGATGCGGTTGACCAGCGTGGACTTGCCCACGTTGGGGCGGCCCACCACGGCGACGACGGGAGTCATGCCGACGCCGCAAGAGCACGCCGCAGCGAGACGCCGTCCGTCTTCACGATCTCGACCGGTCGGGGCAGGTCGGCCGGGGTGGTGCCGTCGAGGAACGTGCCGTTCGAGAGGCACACGTCAGGCAGGAGGTACCGATGACCCTCGGGCTCGGCGGCCAGGGTGCGGGCCAGGTCCTCGCCCACGAGTAGCCCGGTCACCGCGATGTTCCCGCCGAAGAACTCGTTGCGCACGGCCACCACCCGCACGTCGTCCCGCCCCATGCGCTCGACCAGCGGTGCGAGCACGCGTGCGCCGTACTCGCCCGTCAGGATCGCGATCTGCCCGTTCTCGGCCGTAGATCGCGCCGCATTCCGGCGCGATTTACGGCCGAGTTCGATGCGCTGTGCGCGGTAGCCCTCGGCAGGGGCGCCGTCGACCCAGTGGAAGAAGCCGGACTGCACGCCGATGGCGTCGTCGGTCTCGCCCAGCAACTCGGCCTCGAAGGCGCGGGCCATGCCGATGCCGTCCTCGTGCATGGCGAAGCCCTCGTAGGTCTCGCCCTCGGGGAAGGGACGGCCAGCGAGGAGGTAGTACTCGTCGGCCGCGAACACGACGCGGTGGCCGAGGGTCGCACGGAAGACCTCCTGCCACTCCTCGACCAGGTCGACGACGGCAGCCGCTTCCTCCGTGGTGTGCTCGCGCAGCGTGCCCTCGCCACTGTGGCGGCTGACACCGAGGGGGACGACCGCGAGCGAGGCCAGCTCCGGGTAGAGGTCGAGGACGCCGGTGAGGGTGTCGTCGAGCACCTCCCCGTCGTTGGTGCCAGGGCACACCACCACCTGGCCGTGCACTTCCACGCCGTTGTCGAGCAGCGCCCGCAACCAGCGAAGCGAGGTGGCGCCCCGCTTGTTGCGCAGCATGCGAGTCCGCACGTCGGGGTCGGTGGCGTGGATGCTGACGTAGAGAGGGCTGAGCTTCTCGGTGATCACTCGCTCGAGGTCGGCCTCGGTGAAGCGGGTCAGCGTGGTGAAGTTCCCGTAGAGGAACGACAGGCGGTAGTCGTCGTCCTTGACGTAGAGGCTGCGGCGCAGACCCTTGGGCAACTGGTAGATGAAGCAGAACTCGCAGTGGTTGTCACAGGTGCGCACCTGATCGAATAGCGCCGACTGGACCTCGACCCCGAGCGGCTCACCGGCGTCCTTCTCGACGACCGTCTCGATCTCGAGCCCGCCGCGACGAAGCGCCAGCTCCAGGTCTGCCTCGTCGGCCAGGACCTGGTACTGGATCACGTCACGGGGCGCCTGCCCGTTCATCGCGACGATCTCGTCGCCGGGGAGCAGGCCGGCCCGGGCGGCCGGTGACGTCGGGGTCACGGCCACCACACGGGGCAGCGGCATGGCTCCAGGATACGGGAAAGCCCCCGGTAGCCTGCATGTGATGCCCGTGGAGAAGGTGCTGCTGGCCGCGCCACGCGGGTTCTGCGCCGGCGTGGAGATGGCCATCAAGGCCCTGGCCTGGATGGTGCGTACGTGCGAGCCGCCCGTGTACTGCTACCACGAGATCGTCCACAACCGGGTCGTGGTCGACCGCTTCAAGGACCTGGGCGTGGTCTTCGTGGACGACATCGCCGAGGTCCCCGAGGGCGCGCCGATCATGTTGAGCGCCCACGGATCCGCTCCCGAGGTCGTCGCCGCGGCCAAGGCCCACGGCGGCGTGGTCGTCGACGCCGTGTGCCCGCTCGTGACCAAGGTGCACCACGAGGTCAAGGTGCGGGCGGGCAAGGGTTACACCGTCGTGTACGTGGGCCACGAGGGCCACGACGAGGCGGTGGGCACCATGGCGGTGGCACCGGAGAACGTGCGCCTGGTGGAGACCGAGGCCGACGTCGGCGTGCTGGACGACCCGGGCACACCCGTGGCCCTCCTGGCCCAGACCACGCTCTCCCACGACGAGTGGGCCGGCGTACAGGACGCGGTGCGCGAGCGCTTCCCCGAGGTGTGGATGCCCGGTCGCAGCGACCTCTGCTTCGCCACCACCAACCGCCAGGCCGCCCTCAAGGCCATCGCCGAGCGAGCCCGCACCATGGTCGTGATCGGGTCGGCCAACTCGTCGAACACCCTCGCCCTCGAGCGGGTGGCGCGGGAGCGGGGCTGCGAGGTGCTGCGCATCAACAACGCCTCCGAGCTTCCCGGCGACCTCGAGGGCATCGTCGGCGTGACCGCTGGTGCCTCGGCCCCCGAGGAGCTGGTCGACCAGGTCCTCGCCAAGCTCGCTCCGACTGACGGCGTCGAGCTGGTCGACGTCACCCACGAGGACGAGTACTTCCCGCCACCTCGTGAGCTTCGTGACCTCCTCGGTGACAAGCTGGCGGGTGATCGCACGGTGGCGGCCAGCGACGTCCTCCGCGACCTGGCAGGAATGACCACCACCCACGTTGAAAGGACGAAGGCATGAGCCAGACCTTCACCCGCATGGACGAGTCCACCGCTGAGCAATGGGCCGCCATCGGCGCCGAGACGTTCCAGAACCAGGGCCGGGTCGCCGAGCGCGTCCTCGGACTCCTGCGCTCGCTGGAGGAGATCACCGACGGCTTCGCCACCGATCAGCTGACCCACTGCCTGCAGACCGCGACCCGGGCCGAGCGGGACGGCGCCGACCAGGAGGTCGTGGTGGCCAGCCTGTGCCACGACATCGGCAAGGCCATCTCGGTGCCCAACCACCCCGCCATCGCGGCGGAGATCCTCAAGTCCTACGTGCGGCCCGAGGTCTACAACATGATCCGCGTCCACCAGGACTTCCAGGGCCGCCACTACTACGCCCACTTCGGCGGCGATCCCGACGCCCGCAACAAGCACCGCGACGCCCTCACCGACGAGGAGTGGAAGTTGGCCGAGCAGTTCGCCGACCAGTGGGACCAGGTCGCCTTCGACCCGGCCTACGACACCCTCCCCCTCGAACACTTCGAACCGGCCGTGCGCGAGGTCTTCGGCACCCCCAAGTCGATGTAGCCGCTGTTCTCGAGGCAATACGTCGCGGATTCCGCGACGTATTGCCTCGAGAACGGGTCAGGTCTTGGGTTGGGCCTGGTCGAAGAGCTTCTGGATCTCGGTGTGGAGCTGCTCGGTGAGCTCGTGGATGGCGCGGCGTGAGGTGCGCTTGCCCTCTTCCGGGGGCTTGGGGTGCAGCGCGGGGCCGATCACGACGCTGATCTTGGCCGGGTAGAGCAGCTTCGAGCCCTTGGGCATGGCCTTCTCGGAGCCACCGATGCCGACCGGGACGATGGGCACGCCGGTGCGGGTGGACAGGTAGGCGGCGCCCTCGAACAGCTTCTGCACCTCGGGGCCGCTCTGGCGGGTGCCCTCGGGGAAGATGACGACGGGCTCGCCGCCCTCGATCATCTCGATCGTGCGGCGCAGCGCCTCCCGATCGGCTGCACCGCGATGCACGGGATATGCCCCGAGGGCCGTGATGAACGCCGCGAACGGCTTCGGCTTGAACAGGCTGGCCTTCCCCATGAACCGCATGCGCCGCTTCGTCAACGTCGATGCAATGGCGAAGTCGACGTTGGAGCGGTGCACAGGCGCGAGCACGAACGGGCCCTCAGCGGGAACGTGCTCGCGACCCTCGATGGACAGGCGCCAGTACAGCTTGCTGAACCCCACGATCAGCGCCCGCACGATGCGATAGAGGATCACGACGCCAACCTTTGCATGACCTGCTCGATGATCTCGTCGACCGACAGCGTGGACGTGTCGATCTCGACCGCGTCGGGCGCCTTCGTGAGCGGCGAGGCGGCCCGCGTGGAGTCGAGGTAGTCCCGCTTGGCGATGGCGGCCGCCACCTCGTCGTAGGCGAGGTCGCGCACTTCCTTGGACCGCCGCAGGGCCCGCTCCTCGTCGCTGGCGGTGAGGAAGATCTTGAGCTCGGCGTCGGGGAACACGACGGTGCCGATGTCGCGGCCCTCGACGACCCCGCCGCCGTGGGCTTCGGCCCACTCCCGCTGACGCTGCACCATCTCCTTGCGCACGGCCGGGTTGGCTGCGACCGCGCTCACCAGACGGGTGACCTCGGGACCACGGATCTCGAGGGTGGCGTCGACACCGTCGACGACGACCGTGTCCGCCACCTCGATCGTCACCTTGGACGCAAGCGTGCCGATGGCCTCGGCGTCGTCAGGGTCGATGTTGCGCTGGATGACGGCGAACGCCACCGAGCGGTACATGGCGCCCGTGTCGAGGTAGTCGAGGCCGAGCCGGGTCGCAAGGACGCGCGCCACGGTGGACTTGCCCGATCCCGCCGGTCCGTCGATGGCTATGACGCGCACTTCTTGAGGTCCTCCTCGAACGTGGGATAGCTCGTTGCGACTGCGTCCCACCCTTCTACCCGGGTACGTCCTTCCACGGAAAGCCCGGCCACCGCCATGGCCATGGCGATGCGGTGGTCGCCGTGGGACTGCACCGTGCCGGCCTGCAGCCCGCCGCCGTGCACCACGAGCATGTCTCCCTCGCCGTCGGCCCGAACCCCCAGGGCGGCCAGGCCCTCCACGGTGGTGGCGATGCGATCGCTCTCCTTGAGCCGCAGCTCTCCTGCGTCGTGGAACGTCGTCGTGCCCTCGGCCGCCGCCGCGGCCACCGCCAGGATGGGCACCTCGTCGAGGGACGGGATCTCGGCTGCGGCCACGTCGGTGCCATGCATCGCCGACGACCGGGCCACGATGTCCGCGCCCTCGACGGTGACATCGGCGCCCATGCGCTGCAGCACATCGACGAACCCGCTGCGGGCCGGCCCGCGGTAGACGTTCTCCACGACGATCTCGCTCCCCGGCGTGATCACCGCCGCCACGACCCAGAACGCGGCCTGCGAGGGATCACCGGGGACGTCGAGCTCGAAAGGCTCCAGCGACGAGGGCCGGAGGCGCACGACGAGGCCGTCGACGGTGATGTCGGCGCCCGCCATGGCCAGCATCTCCTCGGTGTGGGCACGGGTCGGCGTTGACTCACGTACCACCGTCTCGCCCTCGGCGCCGAGACCTGCCAGCAGCACACAGCTCTTCACCTGGGCGCTGGCCATCGGCACCGTGTAGTCGATGCCGTGCAGGTCGCCACCGTCGATCACGAGGGGCGGGTAGTTCGGGTCGACGCGCGCCCCCATCTCCCGCAGCGGCGACGCGACCCGCTCCATCGGTCGGGCCGACACCGATGCGTCGCCTCGCAACACCGTCTTCCACGGGAACGGCGCGCAGTAGCCCGCCAGCAGGCGGATGCCCGTCCCCGAGTTGCCCACGTCGATCACATCCGCAGGTGCGTGCAGTCGTTCGACGCCTCCCGTGATCCGCTCACCGTCGACCGCAGCGCCCATCGCCTCCACCGCCACGCGGGTGCGCACCACATCGTCACCGGTCGACAAGCCCCGCACAGCCGATGTGCCCTCCGCTCGTGCCGCCAGCAACAACGCACGGTGGGAGATCGACTTGTCACCCGGCACGCGGAGCCGGCCGCGGAGCGGCCGCCCGCCGTCGACGCTGAACGCACTCATGACAGGGGCCGCGATGACACCCGGTAGCCACGGGCGTGCAGCGCACCCCGCAGCAGATCGGCGGCGCGTGCGTCGACGACGACGACCATCACGCCGCGGTCCCCCTCGGCCGAGTGGGCGATCTCGACGTCGAAGATGTTCACGGCCAACTCGCCCGCAAGTGTGGTCACCTCGGCGATCACGCCGGGATGGTCGGGCACCGGGATGCGCACCTCGACGAGGTCGTCGGCGGCCGCGGCACGCGCCGGCAGGTTGACCCGTCCTGCGCGCGCCTCCTCGAGGGCGAGGAGCAGGCCGTCGCGGTCACCGTCGGCTACGACGGCACGCATGCGGCCCAGCTCGCTCACCAGGTCGTCGAGCACCGAGACGATCGCATCACGGTTCTCGGCGCAGATGTCCGGCCAGATGCCGGGGTGGCCCGCAGCGATGCGCGTCATGTCCCGGAATCCCCCGGCCGCCAACCGGAGGACGGTGGCGTGCTCCTCGGCGCCCTGCACCGCCAGCCGCATGAGCGTGGCGGCCGTCAGGTGCGGGACGTGGGACACGAGCGCCACCAGCGCGTCGTGCCGTTCCGGGGGCATGGCGACCACGTCGGCCCCCATTGACGCCACCACGCCCTGGAGGCGGGCGTAGGCCGCCGGCTCGGTGACGACGGTCGGCGTGAGCACCCACGTGGCGCCCTCGAAGAGCGAGGCGTCGGCGCCGTCCACGCCCTCCTGCTCGGACCCGGCCATGGGATGGCCGCCCACGAAGTTCGGATGGTCGACGGCGCCCACGATGGGCCCCTTCACGCTCCCGACGTCGGTGACGATGCCGCCCGCTTCGAGAGCGGCCACGACCTCGCCGACGACCGACGACACCGGCGTGGCGACGAAGGTGATGCTCGCGTCCGGATCGTGACCCACCTCGTCCAGCGCGCCCAGCTCGAGGGCCCGCTCGCCTCGCGCCCCGTCCGCATCGCGACCGGTGACCCGCCAGCCGAGGGCGCGCAGCGCCATGCCGATCGAACCACCGATGAGCCCGGTCCCGACGACCTGGGCCCGACCCGCCTCAGCCACTGTCGATCACCGGCGCATCTCGAATCGGAATACACATCCGACCGTCACACACGCAGGATGGCGCCGGCGAGCAGCTCGCTGCCACATTGGTTCGCTCGCAAGCTCGCTCACTCCGGCAGGTCGTCGCGGAGGGTGCGGGCACCCTCCAGGTACACGTGGTGGAGCTCCCCCCGCGCCTTGTCGGTCTCCATGTGCATGAGCACCCGGATCACCAACGGCGTGCCGCCCTTGACGTCGAGCTCCCGGGCGCACAGGAGGGGCACGTCGCCCAGTCCCATGGCGCGGGCCGCGGTGGCCGGGAACGCGGCCGTGATGTCGTCAGTGGCGGTGAAGATGACGCTGATGAGGTCGTCCTTCGAGATGCTGTTGGACTCGAGCATCGCCGCCACCAGCGCCCGCACGCGCTCGTTGATCTGATCCTCGGTATCGGCGTCGACCGTGGTCGCGCCGCGCAGGGCGCGAACAGCAGGCACGGGGGCCGATGCTACTTGGCGGGTTCCGACCGGCCCGTGGCCGACGACGAGGCCGCTGCCTCCTCCAGGGACCGCACCTCCTGGGGACTGAGTCCCCGCCACTCCCCCGGCGCCAGGCTGCGATCGGTGACCGGCCCGATGCGCGTGCGCACGAGGCGGACCACGGGGTGGCCGATCGCCGCGCACATGCGCCGCACCTGCCGGTTCTTGCCTTCGTGGATGGTGAGGCGCAGCACGTTGGGCGCCAGCGCCGCCACCCGGGCCGGCGCGGTGGTGCCGTCCTCCAGCTCGACGCCCTCGCGCAACCGGCGGATCGCACCGGGCGCGGGCTCGCCCTCGACCTCGGCCAGGTACTCCTTCTCAACCCCGAACGATGGATGGGTGAGCCGATGGGTGAGATCACCATCGTTGGTGAGCAGGAGCAGGCCCTCGGTGTCCGCGTCGAGCCGGCCGACCGGGAACACGCGCGGCTCCGTGGGCACGAGCTCGACAACCGTGGGCCGGCCCTGGGGATCCGACGCGGTGGTGACGACCCCTGGTGGCTTGTTGAGCAGGTAGTGCACCAGACCCTCGCGCACCGACACCGGCACGCCGTCGACCCCGACCTTGTCGGAGGTGACATCGACCCGCCGGCCCAACACGGCGACCTCACCGTTCACACTGACCCGCCCGTCTGCGATCAGGTTCTCGCAGACCCGCCGGCTGCCGAAGCCCGAGCGGGCCAGCACCTTCTGCAGCCGCTCTCCCGTGGAGAGCTGCGTATCGGCTGGATCAGTCACCGTCAGCGCTGAGGCCGGCCTCGAGCGCCTCCGCCACTTCCGGGCCAGGTACGAACTCGCCCAGCGGGGGCAAGTCTTCGAGCGAGTCCAGCCCTAGCTTCTCGAGGAAGCCCTGCGTCGTGCCGTACAAGAGCGCCTGGCCCGGGCCCGGGTCGTGGCCGATCTCCTCGATGTACCCGCGCTGCTCCAGCGTGCGCATGACCGCTTCTGCATTGACCCCGCGGATGGACGCGACCTGGGCCCGCGACACCGGCTGCTTGTAGGCCACGATGGCCAGGGTCTCGAGAGCTGCAGCCGACATGCGAGCGGGCTGGCCTTCACGCACGAAACGCTCGACGTAGGGGGCGAGGTCGGGGTGGCTCTGGAACCGGTAGCCACCCGCCACCCGCACCAGCACGAAGCCGCGGTCCTCGGCCTCGTAGGACTCAGCCAGTTCCGCACACAGCTCCTCGACGCGCGCCGGCGACACCTCGAGCAACTGCGCCAGCATGTGGGGCTCGATGGGATCGTCGGCCTGCATGACGATGGCCTCGATGGCGCGGATCTCCTCGATCGCCATCAGCCTGCGTAATCCTCGACGGCCAGCGCGTCGAGCGACGCGCCTTCGTCGCCGATCCAGATGACGAGCAGCTCCCCGAAGTTCGTCGCCTGCTCGAGGTCGGCCAGCCCCTGCTTCACCAGTTCCAGCACGCCGAGGAACGAGGCGATGACGGTGAGGCGGTCGGGGGCGTCGACCGTGAGCTCGCGGAACGTGGCCCGCCCGAGTCGTGGCAGCCGGGCGGCCAGGCCCTCCACGACCTCCTGCACGCTGATGCGGATCGGCGCGATGTGTTCGGTGTCGACGATGGGCGGCGGCGGCTTGGGCGCGAGCACGCGTACGCACGCGGCCCGCAACTTCTCAGCGGTGATTCCGGCCAGCAGGTCGGGTGCAAGGGCGAGAAACGCCTCGTCGAGACCGGCCCGGCGCGGGTAGGAGTGCGAGGCCCGGTCGCCCAGGCGCTCGAGCTCGCGCGCCGCCTGCTTGAACGTCTGGCACTCCAACAGGCGGGCCAGGAGAAGGTCGCGCTCCTCCCAGAGCCCGAACTCCTCGTCGAGGTCGACGTCGTCACGGCCTGGCAGCAGGCGCCTGGTCTTGAGCTCCACCAGAATGGCGGCGATCAGGAGGAACTCGGTGGCCATCTCCAGGTCGAGGGACTGCATGCGCTCGAGCTCGAGGATGTAGGCGTCGACGATGGTCGAGATGCTGACCTCGTAGATGTCCACCTGCTCCTTGGTGATGAGGTGGAGCAGGAGGTCGAAGGGGCCCTCGAACACGGGCGTGGCCACCTGGTAGGACACGCCGCGAGATTACCGGGGGGTGCCCGGGGGGCCGGCGCATACCATCGCCGCCCATGACGCGTGTGCTGTCGGGCATCCAACCGACCGGCGACTTCCACCTCGGCAACTACGTGGGGGCCCTGCGCCAGTGGGTCGAGGCCCAGCACACCCACGACGCCTTCTACTGCGTGGTCGACCTCCACGCCCTGACCTTCGACCACGACCCCAAGGTCCTGGCCGCCAAGACCCTCGAGTCGGCCACCGTCCTCCTGGCCGCCGGCATCGACCCCGACGTGAGCACCCTCTTCGTGCAGTCCCACCTGCCCGAGCACACCCAGCTCTCCTGGGTGCTCGAGTGCGTGGCCACCTACGGCGAGCTCCATCGCATGACCCAGTTCAAGGACAAGGGCGAGGGACGCGAGTCGGTGTCGGTCGGGCTCTTCACCTACCCGGTGCTGCAGGCCGCCGACATTCTCCTCTACGACGCCGACGAGGTGCCCGTCGGTGAGGACCAGCGCCAGCACCTCGAGCTGTGCCGCGACATCGCCATCCGTTTCAACCACCACTACGGCGACACGCTCGTCGTCCCCAAGGCGGTCATCCCCAAGGTCGGGGCACGCGTCATGGACCTCCAGGACCCCACCATCAAGATGTCGAAGTCGCGCAGCTCGCCCCAGGGCAAGATCGACCTCCTGGAGCCACCGGAGTCCGTGACCCGCAAGATCAAGCGGGCGGTCACCGACAACGACGGCGAGGTCCGCTACGACCGTGACGCCAAGCCGGGTGTCGCCAACCTGCTCGACCTGCTCGCGTTCGCGACGGGCACCACCCCCGACGACGCGGCCAAGGGCTACGAGCAGTACGGGCCGCTCAAGGCGGACACGGCCGAGGCCGTCGTCGAGCTCCTACGCCCGGTGCAGGAGCGCTTCGCCGAGCTGGCGCAGGACCCCGCCCACGTGCGCGATGTCCTGCTCCGGGGCGCGGCGAAGGCGGGCGGCGTCGCCGCCGCCACCTTCGAACGCGCCCGACGAGCCGTCGGGCTCCTGCCGCCCGGTTAGGGCTGGGCGCAGGCGGGCGGGTTCTGCCCGGCCAGGCCGACGAGGGTGCAGAAGAGCGCCTTGTTGATCTTCCACGTGCCGTCGATGAACTTGGCCTCGCCCTTGGTGTTGGCCGCGACGACCGCCCCGTTCAGTGAAAGGTCGAAGTTCACGGCGGCCAACGTCTCGCTCTGGAACTGCACGGTCTTGACCGCGGCGCTGATGCCCTTGGCCGCACCGCTCTTCTTCTGCTCATCGAGCGCGGGCCGGAGGGACTCACCCTCCTCCAGCATCTTCACCGCGTCATCGACGGTGGTCGTGTCCTTGAAGAAGTTCGTGTACAGCGCCCTGATGTCGGCCTCGGCCTTGCCGGCCTCGAAGGGTGCCGCTGTCGTCGTCACTGCTTCGGTGGTCGTCGTAGCCGACGCCGCATTGTTGTCGTCGCCGCCTCCGCCGCACGCGGCGAGGGATACCACGGCGACGCACGCCGCCCCGACTGCAAGAACCCGCTTCATTCTCTCTCCTTGGTTGCGAGCCCCAGCTCACACCCGACCGTACCGGGTTTGCGTCCGCAGAAGGGCGTACGGTCGCGCCCGTGTCGACCCCCAGATACTGGCTGCGGACCGTCATGGCTGTGTTGGCCGTGACGATGACGGCAATCGGTTGCAGTGGCGGTGACTCGGATCACGAGACGCGCACAGTGCTCGTGGACTACGCCCATGACGAGCTGCAGACGTCGATGATCGACTTCTTCCCGCACACCGTGAAGGTGCATCCGGGCGACACCGTGCGCTTTCGGCAGTTCTGGACGGGCGAGGCACACAACGTCACGTTCGGAACCGCCTTCAACGACGCCCTGGGTCGCATCCGCAGCAGACTGGACGCCACGCCGCGGCCCACCGCGGCCGACGTCGAAGCCGATCTTGCGGTGCTGTCGCCCCTCCCCTCGATCCTGGGCACCGAGGGCGCGTTCGTCGTGAACCAGAACGGCGCCCAACCCTGCTTCCTCGCCGAGGGCGTGCCACCCAGCGATCCGCAGACACCGTGTCCACGACGGGCCCAGCCCGCGTTCACCGGTCGGGAGTCGTACTTCAGCAGCGGCTTCATCCCGCATCAGGGCGACCGGGCCAACCGCTTCGACCTGCGGCTGGCCGCCGACATCGAGCCCGGCTCCTACCACTACTACTGCACGCTGCACGGCGTCGGTCAGTCCGGCACAGTTGTCGTCGCGCCGGCCGCGCGCGCGATCCCGTCACAGGCCGCGGTCTCCCACGCCGCACGCGAGTCGATCGAGCGCGACTTCGCCCGTCCCCTCCGTGACGCCACGGCGCAGGCCGCACAGGGCGGTCTCGCGATCGCCGGCAACACCTACAGGGCGCCGCTCGCGGGTGTCGCGGCGGAAGGCATCCGTTCGTGGACGGGCGTGACGCATCAGCGCCACCTCGAGCACCGGCACGGCTCCGTGAACCAGTTCGTCCCCACCACCGTCCACACTCGCACCGGCCAACCGGTGACGTGGACGTTCACGGGACGGCACACGGTGAGCTTCAACGTCCCGAAGTTCTTCCCGATCTTCAGCGTGGCTGATACCGGGAGAGTGGATATCAACCCCGACGCCCATCAACCCGTCGGCTTCCCCGGGCGCCCGGCCGACCTGCCCGCAACCCAGAAGGCCTCGGTCGACGCCGGTACCTGGAACGGCGAGGGCTTCCGCAGCTCCGGGCTCGACTGGCTGGCCGGTGACCGCTTCTCGCTCGCCTTCAGCAAGCCCGGCACCTACCTCCTGGCCTGCCTCGTCCACCCCGGCATGGTCGGCAAGGTCGTCGTCGACACCTAGGGGGCCCGGTCAGTCGTCGTCGGCGGCCTTGAGGGCGTGGGCGATGCCGGGCGGGAGCGTCCATCGGTCGGGGGGGAGGTGGTGTTCGCGGGACCAGGCGACAGTGAGGGGGTCGCTGCCCGCCATCTCCAGCATCTCGGCGCCGAGCTCGGGGTGACGGAGGTAGAGACCGACTCGACGGGTGAAGCCCGTCCGCTTGCTCCAGGCCATGGCCGTCTCGCGACCCGAGGCGGCACCAGCCAGCGTCGCGACCACCCGTCCGTAGGTGCCGAGGGCGGCGGCCACCTTCCCCACGTCGTGCAGCAGCGCGGCGGCGAGCACCGGGCAGGTGGCCTCCGCTCCCAGGGCGCGCTCCACGTCGCGGGCAACGCCCGCGGCGTGGCGCCGGTCGGCCCTGTTCATCCGCCGCCACAGGTCGAGCTCGCCCGGCAGCAGCAACTCCCCCACCCACGCTTCGTCGGCACGGCGGGGGCCGAGGGGCGACAACGACCCGAAGAATCGACGGGCGAGATGGGTCGCCGCCGCCATCAGGTCAGGAGCCGGAACCAGAGCTCGATTGCCGGGTTGAACACCCGGTCGAGCGCCCCGTCGACCCAGAAGATGAGGACGAACAGCAGCAGCATCGAGTACTGGCGGAGCTTGAGGTACGTCGGCCACGCGCTCGCAGGCAACAATCGCTCGATGACCGCGGATCCGTCGAGGGGCGGCACGGGGATGAGGTTGAAGGCGGCGAGGATGACGTTGATGTAGCCGATCTCGAAGATCACCCTTGCGTACAGCGGGGGATCGCCGAACCGGGTGAACAGGTCGAGCAGGACGAAGCGGATCAGCGCCGCGCTGATGAGGGCGATCACGATGTTCACCGCAGGCCCGGCCAGGCTCGTGATCAGGCTGTGGTTGCGTGGCGAGCGCATGCGGCTCGGTGCAACGGGCACTGGTCGGGCCCACCCGAAGGCGCTGCCCGTCGTGAAGATGAGGATGGCGGGCAGGATCACGGTGCCGAACGGGTCGACGTGGGCGATGGGGTTGAGGGTGAGGCGGCCTGCTCGTTTGGCCGTGTCGTCACCGAAGAGGAGGGCAAACCAGCCGTGGCTCACCTCGTGGAGGATGATCGACGGGATGAGCACGCCGAACCGGATGAGGTCCTCTTGACCAAGGTGGATCGTGCCGTTCCGCACCCCGAGGGCCACGATGGCCACAGCCACGCCAACGACGATCGCGGCAGTGCGGTTGGTGCTGGCGCTACCTCTTCGAGGCGCAGTCAATGCAGAAACGCGCCGTGGGCATGGCCTCGAGCCGAGGCGCGGCGATCGGCTTTCCGCAGTTCTCGCACTGCCCGAACGTCCCGTCGTCCTGCTTGGCGAGAGCGTGCTCGACCTCGTCGAGGCTCTCCCGAAGCGTGTTGGCCAGCGTCTCCGCTTCGCCCCGCTCGGCCGTGACTTGGCTGGAATCGGCGAAATTGGAGTCGTAGTTGAGGCTGCCGAGCTCCGCGAGCTGGCTCACGAGGTGGTCGCGCTCCTGCTCGAGCGCGCCGCGCAAGTCGACTCCGGCAACATCAGGCATGAGCCGAGGTTAGCCGTTCAGCTCCCTCTTTTTGCCTTGGCACGGGGGTGGGCCTGCTCGTAGACCTGGCGCAGGCGCTCGGTGGACACCCGCGTGTAGACCTGGGTGGTGGCGATCGAGGCGTGCCCCAGGAGCTCCTGCACGACCCGGATGTCCGCCCCGTGGTCGAGCATGTGGGTGGCACAGGAGTGGCGCAGGACGTGCGGGGTCAGGCGCTCCCCGAGGCCCACGCGGTCGCCATAGCGCCGGACGATGGCCCAGGCCCCCTGGCGCGACAGGCGCCCCCCTCGCTGGTTGAGGAACACCGCCTCGGCCGCGCCCCGGCGGGCCCAACGAGCGGGGACCATGGCGTCGCGCCCCCCCCGCCCCAGCCAGGCAACGAGAGCGACCCGGGCCAGCCGGCCGATGGGCACGATGCGCTCCTTGTTGCCCTTCCCCAGCGCCCGCAGGGTGCCGGCGTCGAGGTCGAGGTCGGGAATGGAGAGTCCGACGAGCTCCGAGATCCGCAGCCCCGCGCCGTAGAGCAGCTCGAGGATGGCCCGGTCCCGCCGGGCGACGGCGTCGTCCCCGACGACAGCGCCGAGCAGCGATTCGACCTCGGCCTCGGTGAGCGCCTTGGGCAGGCCCTGGGGAACGCGAGGCGTGCCGACGTCGCCTGTCGGATCGGTGGTCGCCGCGCCCTCGTCGACGCAGAAGCGGTGCAGCGATCGCACCGAGACCATGGCCCGGGCCACCGACGACGGCTTGCGCCCTGCGGCGCGCAGGAAGGCGACATAGTCCTCCACGACGGTCTCGGTGACGTCGGCCACGGCGAGGCCTCGACCCCGGAGGAACTCCTCGTACGACGCAAGGTCGCGCCGATAGGCGGTGATGGTGTTGACGGCTCGACCGCGCTCGACCGCGAGCCAGGACAGGAACTCCTCACTGGCTGTGCTCAGGAGAGGCACGTGCTCAGCTGAGACATGCGAGCGGATCGGCGGGCTCCTCGCCGAGCGCCTCGGCGACGGCCGGGTTGGTGATGCGTCCGCCGACAGTGGTCACGCCCAGGCGCAGCGCCGGGTCGTGCTCCGCCGCGCCCCGCGCACCTCGCTCCGCCACGTCCAAAACATAGGGAAGCGTGGCGTTGGTGAGGGCGTACGTCGACGTGTGGGGCACGGCCCCCGGAATGTTGCCCACCGCGTAGTGGATGACGTCGTGGGTGACGTAGACGGGATCGTCGTGCGTCGTCTCGTGCGTCGTCTCGATGCAACCGCCCTGGTCGACGGCCACGTCGACGATGACCGACCCCGGCTTCATCCCCTGCACCATCTCGTCGGTGACGACCATGGGCGCTCGCCCACCCGGCAGGAGGACAGCGCCGATGACGAGGTCGGCCTCGGCCACGCTGCGCTCCACCGAGCCGCGGTTCGACGCGAGCGTCATGATGCGGCCGCGGTGGATCTGGTCGACGAAGCGCAGGCGGTCGAGGTTCTTGTCGAGCAGCACGACCTCGGCCTCCATGCCCTGGGCGATCCACGCCGAGTTCCACCCAACGTTGCCCGCGCCGATGACCACGACCCGGGCCGGCCGCACCCCGGGCGCGCCACCCAGCAGCACACCTCGACCGCCGTTCTCACGCTCCAGCCAGTGGGCGCCGACCTGGGTGGCCATGCGGCCCGCCACCTCGCTCATCGGCGCGAGCAGCGGCAGGGCACCGTCGGAGGTCTGCACCGTCTCATAGGCGATGCCGGTGGTACTCGCAGCGAGCAACGCGCGTGCGACCTCGGGGTAGGCGGCGAGGTGCAGGTAGGTGAACAGCACGAGGTCGGCCCGCAACCGGTCGTACTCCGAGGGCTGCGGCTCCTTCACCTTGACGACGAGCTCGGCGCCCCACACGTCGTCCACCGACCCGATCGAGGCGCCGGCCGCCTCGAAGTCGGTGTCGTGCAGCGACGACTCCTCGCCCGCGCCGGCCTCCAGCACGACGTCGTGGCCATGGGCGACGAGCTCGCGAACGCCGTCGGGCGTCATGGCCACGCGGCTCTCGGCCGTCTTGACCTCGCGCGGGACGCCCACCTTCATGATCGGAGCTGCTCTCGGGCCAGGCTGATGCCGATGATCGACTTGGCGTCCATCAGCTGACCTCCACGTATGAGCGCAGGGATGTCGTCGAGGGCGACCCGCTCGATCGTCATCACGTGTTCCTCCGGCCCCTGCGGGTCCGGCGCTCCGACCTCGGTGAGGTCGAGTCCCATGAACACGAAGGAGTGCTCGTCGGTGAAGCCCGGCGAGTTGTAGAACTCGGCCAGCTTGACCATGCGGCCGGCGCGCATCCCGATCTCCTCCTCCAGCTCGCGATGGGCGGTGAGCTCTGGCGCCTCCCCCTCCACGTCACGCTTGCCAGCGGGGATCTCGAGCAGGTCGTCGTCGATGGCGGCTCGGAACTGCCGAACCATGATCACGTGGGTGCCGTCGACGATCGGCACGCACGACACCGCGCCGGGGTGGTGGACGATGTCGCGGTCGAACTCCTCACCATCAGGGCCGGCGAACCGCGCCGCCCCCACCGAGATCAAGTGCCCGCGGTAGATCTCCCGCTCAGCGAGCTTGCGGAACGGGGGCAAGTTCGCTCGGGTCGAGCAGGCGCGGCGACCGGCCTTCGGCCCGGTGGAGGGCGGCCCCGACCAGCTCGCGGAACAGCGGGTGAGGGCGGTCGGGCCGGCTCTTGAACTCCGGATGGGCCTGGGTGCCGACCCAGAAGGGGTGGGTCGGCAGCTCGATGAACTCGACGAGGCGGTCGTCGGGCGACATGCCGGAAAGGGCCAGGCCGGCATCCTCCAAGCGGTGGTGGTACCCAGGATTGACCTCGTAGCGGTGGCGGTGACGCTCGTAGACGACGGGCTCGCCGTAGGCCCGCTCGACCTGGGACCCGGGCCGCAGCTTGGCCACGTACGCGCCGAGCCGCATGGTGCCGCCCATGTCGACGATGTCCTGCTGCTCGTCCATCAGGGCGATGACCGGGTGCGGGGTGCGGGTGTCGACCTCGATGGAGTTGGCGCCCGTCAGCCCCACGACGTTGCGGGCGAAGTCGATCACCATCATCTGCAGACCCAAACACAGACCCAAACATGGGATGTCGTTCTCCCGGGCGTAGCCGGCGGCGGCGATCTTGCCCTCCAGTCCCCGCTCGCCGAAGCCGCCGGGGATGACGATGCCGTCGAGGTGGCGGAGCCGCCCCTCGGCCAGCAGGCCCTCCACCTCGGCCGCCTGGACCCACTCGATCTCGACCTTGGCGCCGTGGTGGTAGCCGCCGTGGCGCAGGGCCTCGACGACCGACAGGTAGGCGTCCGGGAGGTCGACGTACTTCCCGATGACGCCGATGCGAACGGTGCGGTCGGCGCCGTCGATGCGCTCGACCAACGCCTCCCAGTCCCGCAGGTCGGGCTCGCCCTCGAGGCCGAGGAGATCGCACACCACCTCGTCCAGCCCTTCTTCGTGCAACACGAGGGGGATCTCGTAGAGATGGGCAGCGTCGAGCGCGCTCACGACCGCGTCGACGGGCACGTCGCAGAGGAGGGAGATCTTGCGCTTGAGCCCGGACGAGATGGGGCGGTCGCTGCGGCAGACGATCACGTCGGGCTGGATGCCGCGACTGCGCAGCTCGGTGACCGAGTGCTGGGTGGGCTTGGTCTTCTGCTCCCCCGAGGGCCCGAGGTAGGGCACCAGGGTGACATGCACGTACACGACGTTGTCGCGGCCCACGTCCTTTCGAAACTGCCGGATGGCCTCGAGGAAGGGCAGGATCTCGATGTCGCCGACGGTGCCGCCCACCTCGGTGATGACCACATCGACATCGTCGGTGCCGAGGCGCTTGATGCGCCCCTTGATCTCGTAGGTGATGTGGGGGAGGACCTGCACGGTCTTGCCCAGGAAGTCGCCCTTGCGCTCCTTG
>JBEEFQ010000049.1:0-15555 GCA_041166245.1 Actinomycetota bacterium
CTGGCACCTTCAGCCCGGCCGGCACGGGCACCTGCACGTCGACACAGCGAGGTCCGACGCAGCTCTCGGGGGCAGCGTCCGCGGGCTCTGCCCCGCCCAACAGCGCAGCGACGAGCGCGATGACAGCGGCGAGCGGACGCACCCTGTTCAGTTCGACAGCGGTGCTCCCCTCGCCTCCCCCACGCTCAGCAGGCGCACTTCGCGCCCGAACGCGCCACTGGCGGCAGCTGCACGACCGAGGTGAGCTGGCCGGGGAGAGACGACGTCGTGAGCGTCGTTCCCCCCTGCAGGTCCACGATGGCGAGCCGGTCAGCGATGCGCACGTACAGGTGACGGTTGTCGGCGCTGGGCTGCAGCCCGGCGACCATGCGGTCGAGACGCCACGTGCCCGCCGGCCGCAGGTCCTGGTCGAGCGCCACGACTCGCCGGCCGGTGCCGATGAAGAGGCCGCGCTCCGAGGCCGCGGCACTCAGGGTCTCGTCGGGCGCCAGGTCAAGGGGCACCGTCCGTCGCAGCGATACCGCCTCCGTATCGATCTCGGCCAGCCTGCCCGCCTTGCGATTGGCCACGTACACCCGCCCGCCGTCCGGTGCCACCGCGAGGGCCGACGCGCTCTCGCTCGCGCTCACGAACTCCGGCGGGAGGTCGACGCAGTGCGCCCACTTCTCCTCGAGGTCGAGGACATGCACGAAGGCGTGGCGGTGGATCGTGCCGTCCGGATGCGGCATCTCCAGGTTGTAGAGCGTGTAGAGGCGCTTGCCGTCGGGAGCCATCGCGCTTGTACGCGCCGTGCCCCGCATGTCGTCCTGCAGCTCCTCGTCCGGGCTGGGCACCGGCGTGATCCTGCCCGACGCCAGGTCGAGCTGGCGCACGCTGTAGACCTCGGGCTTGGTCGGCGGCCGGTACTCGATGACGAACAGCGTGCGACCGTCCGTCGAGAAGGCCTCGGGCTCGTAGTTGCCTTCCAGCTCGATCCGCTGCACCCGCTCCTTCGCTTCCCGGGCGATGACGAACGTCGTGCGCTCGCGGCCCTCCGCGGCATACGCGTTGGGGTTCGCGCGCCGGGGCATGAGCACCACCGACAGGTCGTTCGACGCGACCCGGGGTTCCAGACCCGCGTCCAGGTAGCGGACCCAGCCATCCGACATACCGTTCTCGGTGTTGACGATGCTCAACACCGTGCCGGCCGGTCCGTCCTCGGCACGGAAGACCCGCTGCCCGTCCGGGGTGGCGGCGCGGGTGCCGCCGATGCGGAAGGGCACCACGCCCGAGCGGGGCTCGAAGGCTGCCAGCTCGGCGCCGCTGTCGAGGAACACGAGCTCCTCGGTCGGGGCGCTCGACCCACCGCACGCGGCACAGATCGCCATGACGACCATCACACCCAGCACTCGTCGCATGCCTCATGAGACGTCCCGGCCGCCCCCCGAGTTCTCGCTGAACTTCTGGTGGCTGGGCGGCGTCTCACCAGGTACGGCACGCGAGCGAGCTCGCGAGTGAGCAGGTGTGGTGGACAAGGAGGGACGGAATCGGGAGGATGCGGTGTGTACGAGCCAGACCCGGCGGTGGTGCGGGCCGCGTCGGAGGGGGACATGGACTCCTTCGCCGAGCTGGTGCGCGGGTACCAGACGCCCGTCTATCGCTTCCTCCGCCACTTCCTCGGCGATGCCACCATGGCCGAGGACGTGGCCCAGGACACGTTCGTGCGCGCCTACCAGCGGCTGGGCTCGTTCCGCTTCCAATCCAAGTTCTCGACCTGGGTCTTCTCCATCGCGCGCAACGCGGGGGTTGACGCCGTGCGGTCCCAGGGCCGGCGCCTCCGCCTCGTCGAGCGAGCCGGTCCGCCGACCCCGTCGGTGGACCCCGCCGCCTCGGCCGAGGTCGAAGCCGCGCTCGCCGCGCTGGAACCCAGGCTGCGCGAGCCGCTCCTGCTCGTCGAGGTGCTCGGCCTCACCTACCGGGAGACAGCAGCGGTGCTCGGCGTCCCCGAGGGCACGGTGAAGAGCCGCGTGTTCCACGCGCGTGAACGGCTGGTTGCCTGGTTCGAGGAGGACAACGTCCGTGAGGTGTGACGAGGCCCGCGCCGTCCTGTCGGCCGCGCTGGACGGCGAGGTCGCCCCCGATGCCGCGGCCGGCGCCCGCAGCCACCTCGCGGGCTGCCCTGAGTGTCAGACCCACATCGACGCGTGGGAGCGGGTGCGTCGCGAGCTCCTCGCTGTCGACGACCGGCCCGATCTGGTGGCGGGCGTGCTCGATCGCATCGCCCACCAGCCATCGCGCCGCACCACGGTCCGACGGACGCTCCCGCTGGTCGCCGCTGCGGTGGCCGGACTGATCGTCGGTGCCACCCTCGTGAGCGCGCGACCCGGACGCGGACCGGACCTTGTCGGCGCCGACATCCCCCGGCGAGTGCTCGCCGCCCAGTCGCGGATCGACTCGCTGGAGGCCCAGGTCGAGATCACCGAGCGGGGCTGGCACCCGTCGGTACCGGTGCGGCGCTTCACCGGCGCACTGGTCTATGTCGCGCCCGAGACGATGATCCTTCACCTCGCCGATCGCACGGAGTACCCGGCCGGGCAGTGGGTGCCCAACAACGTCGACGTCGTGGTCGACCGGTCGATGTGGTGGGCACGAGGGCCAGCGCCCTGCCCGACCGAGGCCCAGCCACGGTGCACGCCGACCGAGCCGCGAGTCCGGGTCGTCACCGGACGGGAGCCGTTCGCCGAGGACCTCCCGGCGCCGCTCGATCTGGTCCTGCCCGCGTCGGGTTTCGCCATCGGGACCGACGCCCTCGTGCTCGAGCGCGAACGCGACTTCGACGGCCGCCCGGCCACCGGCGTGGTGACCACCGCGGCCCAGATCGGCGCGTTGCTCGACGCCCTCCACGTGGCGGGCAACTGGCGGCCCGTCCCGCCCACCGCGGGCGTGACGCTCTGGCTCGACAAGGAACGTCTCGTACCGGTTGGTGTCGACGTCGACGAGGTGTCGGGCCGCGGCGCCCCCGCCCTCGAGATACGGCTGCGCGGTGCCGCGCCGCTCGCCCGGCCGCAGGACGCTGCCGTCCCGACCCCGCCGGCGGCGCCGGTCGTGCGTGACGCGGGCTTCCGGGACGGCGAGGAGGCTGGTCCGACACCGTCGTGGTTGCCCGCCGGCATGCAGCCCTACCGCAACGGTGCCGCGGGACCGGTGGCCGCGGCGAGCTGGAGCGACGGCCGGGCGTGGGTGAAGGTGCGCGCAACCGAGGCGTGGCCCGGCGGCCGGCTCTTCGGCGGCCTGGGCGAGATCGTGCGGACCGTGCCGCTCCCGGGTCAGGGGATCGGCTACGTCGGTGAGGGGGGTCGCAAGGTCGCCGTGCACGGCGCAGGGGTGGACCTCGTCGTCACGGGCAGCATCCCGTCGCCTGACCTGGTGCGCGTGGCGGCGTCGCTGGGTGTGCGTGGCGAGCCGGTGCCCTCGGACTGGGTCGAGGCGTCGACGGCCACGCTGGCGACCGCGCGCGCCGCCCTCGCTCCCCTGTTGGTGCTACGGGGGTCGAAGAACTACGCGTCGCCATCGATCCGCGTCGAGGACGACACGGTGACCCTCGCGTACGCCGGCGCCGGCGACCGCGGCTTCGTGCTCGTCCAGTCGCCCGGCACCGCTTTGGCGCCGCCCTTCGACGCCGACGTGATCGGTGTGCGTGTGCGGGGGCGGGTGGGCCGATGGACGCCGGACACGCACACACTCGAGTGGTTGGAGCGCGGACACCTCATCGAGATGCGCAGCCGGACCTTGCGGCTGGCCGAGCTGGTCGACGCGGCCCACCAGCTGCGGGTGGCCCGATGAGGCGATGGTCGCTGATTGCCGTCGGCCTCGTCGCCGTGCTCGTGGGCGCAGGGGCATCCCTCGCAGTCGAGAGCCCGGCGACGGTGAAGCAGGCGACGCCGCGGGTGGACACGGTGCCGGTGCCCCGTCCCGAAGCGGGCCTGCTGCTCGTGTGGACATCGGGCGGACTGCCTGACGGCCTGGCCCAGTCGGTGTCGCAGCTCACCGACGTGGTTGCGGTCACGTCGGTGCGAGGTGGCGCGGTCGACCTGCGCCGCTCGCTCGACGCGGACGGCCGGGTCCTCGACCAACCGGCGGACGGATGGGCCGTCCCGCTCGACGCGATTGCCGTCGACACCAGCACGTTCCCGACGTTCGTCCCACGTGAGTCCGCGCCGCCGATTCGGCGTCTCGGCCCGGGTCAGGTTCTTCTCGGCTCGACCTCGGCTCGGTTGCGGAAGGTGGGTCCCGGTGGCGTCCTCGAACTACTTGGCGGGGCTGTGACCGTCACCGGAGTCGTCGACGACGCAGTCATCGGTGGCGCCGAGGTCGCGTTCGGCGCAGAGGAGGGGGCACGTCACGGCGTGACGGTGGAGCGCTACCTCCTCGTCCGCCATCGCGCCTCGCGCGCGGCGACGGAGCGTGCCGTGCGCGATCTGCTGCCCGCGGGACGGGCGGTGCGCTTCCGGGCACCGGGCGAGACACCGTTCCTGCGCGACGGCGATGCTGTCCTGCCTCAGGCATTGATCAAGGATCGCTTCGGCGAGTTCGCCTACCGGCCCGCCGCGGGCCGGGCCGTCGAACAGGACCCTGCGTGGGTGGCAGAGAACATCGTCACCGCCGAGGTCCCCATCCTGGGACGCATCCATTGCCATCGGGCCTTCGTGACCGCATTCGCAGGCGCGCTCGGTGAGCTGCGCGACGAGGGCCTCGGATACCTCGTCGACCGGCCCGGCTACGCGGGGTGCTGGGCGCCGCGCCTGGTCGACGTCGGCCAGCCGCTCTCCCGCCACGCGTGGGGCGTCGCCTTCGACATCAACGTGCTCAAGAACACCGCCGGGCGGGGCTCGGCTCAGGACCCTCGGCTGGTCGCCATCATGCGCCGCTGGGGCTTCACGTTCGGCGGGTCGTGGCTCGACCCCGACCCCGCCCACTTCGAATACCTGCGACCACCGGCCCGATGAAGGCCTCGCGGGTGAGGGCCATGCCGCTGCGTCCGTCATCTGTGGGCTTCACGCCGAGCACCTGGTGCAAGTTGGTGCGGTTGGCCGCGAAGTGCACGGCCGACGCCGCCATGTAGAGCTTCCAGATGCGAGCCCGGGCTTCACCGGCGATGGCGACAGCGTCGTCCCAGTGGGCCTCGAGGTTGGCGACCCACTGACGCAGGGTCGCGGCGTAGTGCTCGCGAAGTGACTCGACGTCGCGCACCTCGAATCCCTGCTCCTGCATGGCGCTGACGACGGCACCGACCTCGTGCAGCTCACCGTCGGGGAAGACGTAGCGCTCGATGAACGAGTGCCGGTCGAACTTGGGCTTGCCGGGTGTGGCCGGGCGGCTGATGGCGTGGTTCAGCAGCCTGCCCTCCGGTCGCAGGAGCTCGAAGAGGCACGCCACGTACTTGCCGAGCATGACGAGCCCGACGTGCTCGAACATCCCGATCGAGGAGATGGCGTCGTACGGACCGTCGTCGATGTCGCGGTAGTCCTGCAGACGGACGTCGACCCTCCCGTCGAGCCCGGCCTCGGCCACGCGCTTGGCCGCCAGCTCCTGCTGCTGGCGCGACAGGGTCACGCCGACCGCGGTCACGCCGTAGTGCTCGGCCGCGTGGAGCACCATGCCGCCCCAACCGCAGCCCACGTCGAGGAGGCGCATGCCCGGCTCGAGCGCGAGCTTGCGACAGATGAGGTCGTACTTCGCCGTCTGGGCGTCGTCGAGTGGGGTGTCCGGCGTCTCGAAGTAGGCGCACGAGTACGTCAGCGTGGGCCCGAGCACCAAGCGGTAGAAGTCGTTGCCCACGTCGTAGTGATGGGCGACAGCCGCCGCGTCGCGCTCCTTGGAGTGACGGCGACCGCTCAGGTGCACCTCTTCCTTCGGTGGCGGGAGCGGGCGGCCGAGGGCACGCACGCGACGGGCGGCGGCGATCGCCGCGATCCAGCCCCGCCTGTCGCCACCGACGCGCGCGGGCTCGTCGTGCGCGGCCACGCCGTCGCGGATGGTGAGCGCGGCGTAGACGTCGCCCTCGATGTCGAGATCCCCCGCCACGTAGGCGCGGCCGAGACCGAGCTCGTTGGGCGCCCACATCAAACGACGCAGGGCGGCGGGCGAGTTGATGACAACGGTCGCCGCGGCGTCCCCCGGGCCCAGCGTGCTGCCATCCCACGCCTTGATGCTGATTGGCAGCCCACCGGGGACCAGGGTGCGCACCAGCGGCTCCAACTGGGAAGCCACAGTCATGTTGTCGGAACGGTATGCCTTTGTGTCCGAGTTGTCACCGGTTCCGAACCGCTTGCACCTCTCTGACGGGCAAGTCTGCGATCACTCCCTCGGTGCTGAGCGCGGTGAGCGTTCCCGTGCGCGCGGCGAGGGTCCATGTGGCCCGCCAGCGCTCGGTCAACACGACGTCCACCGTGCCGGCGGTGACGTACCCGTGGGTGATCCGCCCGTCGGGCCACGGCGCACCCGCGGTGCCGTGCGGGCCCGTTCGTGTGCCGTCTCCCCAGTCGACGAGGAACTCCCCTGTCGCGGTGATGGTGAGCGGGCCGAGTGGCGTGTCGCGGGTGAAGGTCTGCGTCATCGGTGCCTGCGTCTCGAGGTACGCCAGCCTGCCTGTCATGGCCCACCCCGGCTGGATGCGCGGCACCGGCTTGGGCAGCAGCACCTCGCCCCAGAACACCTCGGCCAGCACCGCGGGGTCCGCCTGCGGCAACTCGGCACCGGGACAGAGCGCGTACTGGGAGAAGAGGGTTCGCCAGCGCTGCTCCTGCGCCGCCTCGAAGTTGGCAGCCTCCGACGCCGTGTCGAACGTGCTCCGCTCCGTCGTCACACAGGACTGCCCGTTGCTGTCGAGCCCGAGCACGGGGGCCCGCCCGATGTAGACAGGCTTGGCCGCCGCCCCCCGCGCGCCGCCGCCGCCACCCCCACCGGTGGCCTTCTGACCGCCGGCCTGACCCGGAATGTTGCCGCCGTACTGGATCTTCTCGCCCGTCGCGTCTCGCCGGACGTCAATGTTCGAGTCTGCGGCCGCCGCAATGTCCGACCACAACACAACTCCTACGAGGGCAGCCGCAACTATGCGCACGGGTTCGAGGCAATGGAGCCGTCAGATCGAAGCCCGGCCGCCTCGATCATCCAGGGAGTCGGGTTCAGGTCGAACGGGTCGCGCTGGGGATCGACCGGTCGCAACGTCACGTATTCCAGGTCCGGGGGGCCCGCGGCGATGGCGACTGGCGAGTAGTCCCTCATGACAGCTACGAAAACGCACTCGGGTGCCGCGGTGTGCACTTTCGTCGTCACGCTCGAACGGTCACCGGGCGACGGCTTTAGCCGGTCGAGCCTCTTTTCGATGATGATGTCCAACCACAGGTTGACCTGAGCGTTGAACTCCTCCTCGGCGTAGATCGCTCGGAGGCGCTTGGCGGCCTCGGGGACGAGGTTCTTGCCCGCGACGATGAGTCGGGTGGCGTCGCCGTCGACGTGTTCGAGGGCGGCGAAGACCTTGTTGAGGTAGGCGGCGTCGATGGCGGCCGGGACCGCGTACTGGTTTTCCGGGGTGGTGGAGCTGGTGGCCTTGGGAACAGTCGCCCCGGCCGGTGTCTCGGTGTCGTTGCCGTCGCAAGCACCGAGGCCGGCCAGGGCGAACAGCCCCACCAGGATCGCAGTTCGAGCCGATCTCCCCACCACCTCCTACAACGACCAGACCGCCTGTCCGTTACGCAATTCGCCCCCGTGCCTTGTTGCTTTAGCGCACGACGTTTCGCTCTGCGAAACATGGTGCGCTAAAGCGATTGGGTCAGGCTGCGCCGGCGAAGGTCTGGACGAAGACGACGCGCTGGCCGTCGTTGTGGCGGTCGAGGGCGCAGGCGAAGGCCTTGGCCGTGTAGGTGGGCTCGACGGCGAGGCCATACCCAGCCGCAGCGCGCGTGGCGGCGTCGCCTGCTTCGGTGGGGTGGCCGTAGCCGGGCCCGAGCCAGCCCGTGTCGATCTTGAGCCGGGCCGGCACCGGTCGCCAGCCGCCGAGTGCGAGCAGCGCGGCGGTCGCCGCTTCCATCGAGCCGAGCACCGCCATGTTGGTCACAGTGATGTCAGCCGCTCGCGCCGCCACGACCTTGGCCTTGCGCCACCCGCCCAGCACCAGGCCCAACGCCAGCCCCACGCACGTGCCGCCCGACCCCAGCGACACAACCACCGAGTCGGGCTCGGGGATGCCCGACGCGACGAGCTCGAGCCCGGCCGACACGTAGCCGAGCGCGCCGAGCGGCGTCGACGCCCCGGGCCACAGCAGGTACGGCTTGCGCGGCGCCAGCGCGGCCAGCCGCTGACCCAGGGTCAAGGGCATCAAGTAGCGGTGCGGCGTCAGGGTCACGCGGGCGCCCACCCGGCGCAGCTCGGACTGGGTGTGGCGGACGTCGTCGGTCACGGGCTGCGGATACAGCACTGCCTCGACGTCGAGTCCGAGGTGACGGCCCCAGATGGCGGCGGCCAGCACGTGGTGCGACCCGATGCCGCCGGCCGTGATCATGGGACCACCCCGCCGCTGGGCGACGGGCAGCAGGAACTCGAACTTGCGCACCTTGTTGCCGCCATAGCGTGACGACGTCTTGTCGTCGCGCATGACCCAGAACCGGTCGTCGATCTTCTCGACGGGTGTGGGCAGCCCGTCGGCCAGCTCGACGAAGGGAACGAGGTCCTCCATCCGCGCCAGGCGGTCGAACAGCGCGCGCGTCACCAGCGTCCAGGGTTCATGCGCCCGTCGGGATCGAGCAGGCCGCGCACCCGGCCCAGCAGGTCCACGAAGCCGGGGTGGGCGCGAGCCAGGATCCGGGACGCGGCGGCGGCCGACGCCTTGTACGGCACGTAGTCGTGATCGAGCACGAGGTCGGCGAGCTGGCCCATCACCGAGCGGACGCGCGCCACCTCGTCGGCGTCGCCCTTGTCGAAGCAAGCCACGAACCGCAGCACGAAGTAGTGGCCGCCCTGCATGGGCCGGGCGACGAGGAACGGCGGGAAGCCGTGCTCCTCCAGCAGCCCCAGCCCCTTCTCGGCCCCGGCCAGCCACTGGTTGCTCGGACCGTAGGAACCGATCCACGTGAGACCGCCCCCGGGGAAGTCGAGGAGGAAGTCGAGGGTGGTCGGCAGCTCGGCCAGCTTGGCGTACTGGGGGACGACCTCGACGAGCGCCTCGACGGGGAAGATGCTCTCCACGCCCGCACCGTGCAGCTGGTCGCGCGCCAGCTCGAGCCGGGCGTCGAGCTCGGCGGCCGACGCGCCGGTGATGTCAATGAAGATGAAGGCCAGCGGCTCGTCGTCGGCCCGCACCAGGCCGCGCGTGGCGCCGAACAGCATCTTGGCTGCCGGCCACGTCATGAGACCCACGTCGTCGAACGACCCCGTCTGGGCCAGAGCGAACATGGCGCGGTACGCCGCCGTCAGCTCGTAGGCGAAGGCGAACCACCGAGCGCGGAAGGGCGGCTTCGGTTGGAGCTGCAGCGCGGCCTTGGTGACGACGCCGGTCGTTCCCTGCGTCGACACGAACAGGCCGGTCAGGTCGGGCAGCGGCGCCCGCCCGAACCACGACTTCACCACCGCGCCGCTCCCCGTGCGGACGACGGTGCCGTCGGGCAGCACCGCCTCGACGCCGTTGATCCACTGGCCCATGGCGCCGTGGCGCAGCGACAGGTTGTTGAGCCCGTCGAGCAGGGCGTTGGCCATGACCGACGTGAAGGGCGGAGCGAACGGATAGGTGTAGACGAGCTCGGGCGCCTCGCGCTCGAGGTGCTCCTTCAATTGCCCGAAGGTGACGCCCGGCTCCACCAACACGTACATGGCGTCGCGGTCCACATCGAGGATGCGGTCCATGCGCGTGAGGTCGAGGACGATGCCGCCGTTGCGAGGGATGGCGATGCCGGCCACGTTGTATCCGGCCACGATGGGCGTGACGGGGACTCCCTCGGCCGCCGCCAACCGCATCACCGCTTCGACCTCGTCGGCATTCCCCGGACGGACGACGACGTCGGCTCGTCCCGACGGCTGCTCGGTGATGTCGGTGAGGTACTTGTCGACGACGCCGTCGACGTGGTCCGCCCCGACGATCGCCCGCAGCGCGTCGATCACGTCGGGCGGACGCGCAGCTTCCGGAGCTCGCCGACCACACTGCCGCTGGCCAGCTTGAGCAGCGGTTCGACCTCGCCCTCCACGACGGCGAGGGCATCGTGCGCGATCCCGTTCTCCACGGACACTGCGCTGCGACCGACGCGCACCGTCGCGGTCGTGCGCCCCGCCTTCAGACCGACGGCGACCTCGAACGGAAGGCCGAGGATGGCCAGGCGAATGGCGGCGTTGGCCAGGTAGGTGGGGATGGCGGAGGCCAGCAGGTGCACGAGCAGGTTGGCCTCGCCCTTGGGCGGCATGCCGACCTGGGGCATCGGCGGGCCGATGCGCTCGACAGCCTTGAGGGCGGCGCCCACGGCGAGCATCGGGATGGCGAGCGGGACCGCCGCGCCCACCACGGCCAGCTCCTGCAGCGCGCCCAACGGGTCGAGCGGGCGCTTGCGCGTGAGCCGGGCGATGAGCCCGTCAACGGTGTTGCCCACCAGGTTGGAGACCTCGATCTGGGCCACCGTCGCCCGCACTGCCTGCACGCTGGCCGCCGGCAGGCCCCGCTCCAGCAGCGGCGCGGGATCGAGGGGCTTGCCCGCGTCGGCGCAGGCTCGGGCGTAGGTGAGCACCGCCTCCTCGGCGTCGAGGCGGGAGATGCCGTCGCCCAGGAAGTCGGCCCAGTTGCCGTGGATCCAGGCGCAGTAGCGGCACCCGTTGACCTCGGTGACAGCGAGGATCACCCGTTCCCTCGTGCGGGGGTCCAGCACGTTGGGTCGGGTGTAGGACGAGAGCAGGCCGGGCAGCCGCTTCCCGATCTCCAGCACCCACGGGGCGAGGCTGACGGGGGTGGCGGTGCGGCGGGGAAAGGGATCGCGAGAGTCCACGATCAGTAGTTTTGCAGGATCGACCTCGACACCTTCCGAATGACGGCGCGCGACTGGCTCTCAGACCAGGCCGACGCACCCGACGACTGGGGCGCCATCCTGCCTCCGCGGCTCGACGCCGAGGGCCGGGCGTGGCAGCGGCGCCTGTTCGAGGCGGGATTCGCGGGCGTCGACTGGCCGGTTGAGTACGGCGGCCGAGGGCTCTCGCCCGAGCACCGCGCCGCCTGGCTCGAAGAGGCGGCCCGCGCCGGCGTCCCCGCTTTGCTCAACATGGTCGGCCTCGTCCTCGCCGCCAACGCACTGCTCGCCTTTGGCACCGACGAGCAGAAGGCGGCCCACCTGCCGCCGACCGTGCGAGGCGAGCGCGTCTGGTGTCAGCTGTTCTCCGAGCCCGGCGCGGGCAGCGACCTGGCGGGCCTGTCGACGAAAGCGGAGCGCGACGGTGACACCTTCGTCGTGTCCGGCCAGAAGGTGTGGACGAGCGGAGCCAGCATCAGCGAGTGGGGCATCCTGCTGGCCCGCACCGACCCCGACGTCGCGAAGCACAAGGGCATCTCGTTCCTCGTCCTCGACATGACGCTGCCCGGCATCGAGACCCGGCCGCTGCGGCAGATGACGGGCGAGTCGGACTTCGACGAGGTCTTCCTCGACGAGGTTCGCGTGCCCGCCGACTGCCTGGTCGGCCCGCTGCACGGCGGGTGGGGTGTGGCCATGGCGACCCTCACCAACGAACGGGGCTTCATCGGCGCGTCGGCCGTGGCCCTCGGGCGGCGACTCGATGCCGTCGAGATGCCCAGCGATCCCGTCCGTCGTGACGCGGTGATGACGCTGGTGACGCAAGGCCGTGCCCTGCAGCGGCTGGCGCAGCGCCAGGGCCCGGTCGCGTCGGTCGCCTCTTCGCTCGTCAAGCTGGGATTGGCCGAGATGGCACTGCCCATGGCGGTCGCAACCGGCAACGAGGCGTCGATCGTGCAGGCCCCCGGTGCCCGCCTCGGCGGTGGCACCAGTGAGGTGCAGCGCAACATCATCGGTGAGCTCATACTCGGCTTACCGAAGGAGCCGAGGGCATGACCGGGTCCGGCAACAGCCCGCGATGGGGTTGGGGTCCCCATCGCACATCAGCGAGCGAAGCTTGCGAGCGAGCGAGTGTGGGAGAGCCGAGGCCGTGACCTTCGCAGAGAAGTACGGGCCGTGGGCCATCGTCACCGGCGCGGCAGCGGGCATGGGAGCCGCGTTCTGCGACGAGCTGGCGGCGCGTGGCGTGCAGGTCGTCGGCGTGGACCGCGACCCGTGTGACACGGCACGGTCGCTCGTCGCCGACCTCACCGCGTCGGACGCGGCGCAGACGATCATCGGTGCCGTCGACGATCTCGACGTCGGCCTGGTGATCAGCAACGCCGCGCTGTCCTACGTCGGGCAATTCCTCGACCAGACCCTCGACGCCAGGCTGGCGCAGCTGCGCATGAACTGCGAGCTGCCGTTACGGCTCGTCGATCACTTCCTGCCCCAATTGGTCGAGCGGGGACAGGGCGGGATGATCCTGCTGTCGTCGCTGTCGTCGATGCGGGGTGCACCGCTCGTCACCGGCTACGCGGCCACCAAGGCGTGGAACCTGCTGCTCGCCGAATCGCTCTGGGACGAGGTCCGCGGTCAAGGTGTGGACGTGCTTGCCGTCCTCCCAGGGTCCACTCGCACCCCCGGGTGGCTCGCGTCCCAGCCCCAGTCCAGCCTGGGTACGTCGCATGTCATGGAGCCGGCCGAGGTCGCGGTTGAGTCGCTCGACGCCCTCGGCTCCCACCCGAGCGTGGTGCCGGGCCAGTCCAACCGTGACTCCGAGGCGTTCATGGCGTCGATGGACCGCACCGAGGCCGTGAAGGTCATGGGCGAGGTCATGCGCACCATGTATCCGCCCGTACGCGAGCCGGACCCGACCGTCTGATGGCCACCGCCGCCCAAGCCAGGAAGAAGCTGATGAAGTACG
This sequence comes from Actinomycetota bacterium, assembly GCA_041166245.1. Taxonomy (GTDB): domain Bacteria; phylum Actinomycetota; class Acidimicrobiia; order Acidimicrobiales; family JAFATL01; genus JBEEFP01. Next base: position 12,982 of record JBEEFQ010000049.1, read on the forward strand.
CCCTGGGGTTCCCCGAGGCCTACGAGGACCACCCGTGGGGCGAGGACGTGGTGAAGGTCAACAAGAAGATCTTCGTCTTCTTCGGCGTGCCAGAAGGAGCCAGCTTCGGGCTCACGACCAAGCTTCCCGATTCACGCGAGTTCGCCATGACGTTCGCCTTCACCGAGCCGAGCGGCTACGGGCTCGGCAAGGCGGGCTGGATCTCATCGACGTTCCAACGGGGCGACGACATCCCCGTCGACATGCTCACGGATTGGATCGACGAGAGCTACCGCGCCGTCGCACCCAAGCGCCTCAGCAAGCAGCTGGACGCGTGAGGAAGCGGACGAAGCTGGCGGGCGCGGTCGCGCTGGGCGTCGGTGCGGCGGTGGCGGCGGACCGGCTGCGCGGGTCGGCGCGCAGCGCGCGCAACCTGCAGCTGGTGAAGGTCAGCAGCCGTGTCGGGGCCGACTACGCCGCACACCGGGCTCGCCGTGTCTTCGCGTCGGCCGAGCGCAAGGAGACCCTCGACGCCGAGTTCGAGATCAAGTCGGCCGAGCAGGTGGTCGCGACCCTCGGCAACATGAAGGGCGCGTTGATGAAGCTCGGTCAGATGGCGAGCTACCTGGACGACGGGCTCCCCGAACCGGTGCGCGAGGCGCTGGCCCAGCTTCAGCAGGACGCGCCGCCCATGGCGCCCGGGCTGGCGGCCCAGGTGATCGTCGACGAACTGGGCGGCAAACCCGAGGAGGTGTTCGCTCAGTGGGACCCGACACCGATCGCGGCCGCGTCGATCGGGCAGGTGCACCGGGCCATCACCCACGACGACGTTGCCGTCGCCGTCAAGGTCCAGTATCCGGGCGTCGCCGAGGCCATCAAGGCCGACCTCGACAACTCCGATGTCTTGTTCCGGCTCATCGGCATGGTGATGCCGAGCTTCGAGCCCGGCCCCCTGGTCGAAGAGCTGCGCGACCGGCTCACCGAGGAGCTCGACTACACCCTCGAGGCCAAGAACCAGAAGCTGTTCGTCGACTACTACCGGGACCACCCGTTCATCTCCATCCCCGCGGTCGTCGACGGGCTGTCCACCCGGCGGGTGCTGACCACCGAGCTGGCCGACGGGGTGCGCTTCTCCGAGGTGATGACGTGGTCCCAGGAGGAGCGCAACCTGGCCGGCGAGGCCATCTACCGGTTCGTCTTCCGCAGCCTCTACCGCATGCGCGCCTTCAACGGCGACCCGCACCCCGGCAACTACCTGTTCGCGCCCGGCGGCCAGGTCACGTTCCTCGACTTCGGGTTGGTCAAACACTTCAACGAAGCCGAGATGGACATGTTCGCGGAGATGATGATCCATTCCACGATCCGCCCTGACCTCGAGGCGTATCGCAAGTCCATCGAGCGCTTCGGCATCCTCAAGCCGGGTGCGCCGATCACCGACGAGGAGATCCGCCACTACTTCGGGCACTTCTACGAGATCGTGCGGGAGTCGAAGGAGGTGACGTTCACCCACGAGTACTCGGCCGAGCTCGTGCAGCGCCTCTTCGACATGCAGGGCCGCTTCGGCGACGTGGCCAAGTGGTCGAACCTGCCGCCGTCGATGGTGATCATCCAGCGCATCAACATGGGGCTCTACTCGGTGCTGGCCCAGCTCAACGCCACCGCCAACTGGCGCCTCGTCGCCGAGGAGCTGTGGCCCATGACCGAAGGACCGCCGTCCACCGAGATGGGCCGCAAGGAAGCGGCCTGGCTCGCGTCTCGCGGCTGACGCGTCAGCCCGCGGGCTCGGCGACGACCGGGTTCTCGAGCGTGCCGATGCCCTCGATCTCGATGCGCACCACGTCGCCGGGCACCAGCCATCCGGGCGGCTTCATGGCCATGCCCACGCCGGCCGGCGTTCCCGTGGCGACGACGTCGCCCGGTTCGAGGGTGAACGCGGTCGTCAGGTGCTCGACCTGTTGGAAGCAGTCGAAGATGAGATCGTCGGTCTTGGCATCCTGACGCAGATCGTCGTTCACCCACGTCTGTAGCCGCAGTCGGTGCGGATCCCCGAGCTCGTCGGCCGTCACCATCCACGGACCCATGGGACCGTGGGTGTCGAACGACTTGCCCATCGTCATGGTCGGGGTGGCGAGCTGCCAATCGCGCACGCTGACGTCGTTGACGATCGTGTAGCCGGCGATGACGGCTGAAGCCTTGTCAGCCGCAACATGGCGGCACCGGGTGCCGATCACGAAGGCGAGCTCGCCCTCGTAGTCGACCATGGTGCTGACCCGCGGGATCTCGATCCCCTCGCCCGGGCCGACCACGCACGTGCGCTGCTTGTTGAAGAACAGCGGCACGTCCGGTCGCTTCATGCCCGACTCCTCCACGTGGGCCGCGTAGTTCAGGCCGATGGCGAGGAACTTGGGCGGCTGCGGCACCGGCGCCAGCAGCTGGACCTGGCTCAGCGCCAGCCGCGGCCCGTCCGCCTTTCGCCCAATCCCGTCGAGCACCGACGCCCCGGGGCCGAAGTCGACGACCTCGTCCCCCTCGACCACACCCACATGTATCCCGACATCCTGCCGAAAGCACGCCAGACTCTTGCCGCCAGCATGC